>DYPU01000022.1 GCA_020719725.1 Anaerolinea sp.
CGTCCCCTGGTGCGGGGTGGATTGCGCCAAATGCGCCAATCGGCCCGCCAGGGACTGATTTCATTGGCGGCAGTTGCCGAAATCACGCTGCCAAAAGTGACCGCCATCAACATCGGTTTTGCACTCGGCCCGCGCCTAAATGCCTCCGGGCGGCTCGAATCAGCCATCGATTCGTATAATTTACTCACCACCACTGATCTGTCCCAGGCCGGAACCCTGGCCCAAAAGCTGAATGTCCAAAACGGGCAGCGCCAACAGCTTACCCGCAAAATTCAGGCCGAGGCTGAAGCGCTGGCTCTGACCGAAGAAGCCGACCCGTTGGTACTTTTTGCCGTTCAAGAAGATTTCAACCCTGGGGTGGTAGGCCTGGCCGCCGCCCGTCTGACAGAATCTTACTATCGTCCGGCCATTGTCGGCCACATTGACCCTGAAAAAGGCGAAACGCGCTGCTCGTGCCGCTCCATCCCCGAATTTCATATCACCCAGGCTCTCGATCAGTGTGTCGATTTGCTGGTGCGCCACGGTGGGCATGCCGCCGCCGCCGGGTTTACCGTCGTCAACGAGAACCTGCCCGCGCTCAAAACCCGCCTGCGTGAAATCGCCGCTCGTGAACTGGGCGGCAAAGACCTGCGGCATAGCCTCTTGGCTGATGCCGCAGCGCCGCTCTCCGAAATGACCTCCGACCTGCTTCGCTACCTTGATTACCTTGAGCCAACCGGTTATGGCAACCCTGGCGCGGTCTTCGTCTCGCGTGATCTGCGGGTGGTCAATGCCCGCGCCGTTGGCGCAGATGCCAAACATCTCAAGCTCTCTGTCAGTGATGGCAAAGTGACATTTGACGCAATTGCCTTCCGCCTGGGTGAATGGGCCACGAAAATGCCGCAGCGGGTCGATTTGATGTACACCCTTGAAACCAATGAATACAATGGCCGCATCAGCCTGCAACTCAACGTCAAAGACCTGAAACCCGCCGGATTAAAAGAATAGCCGCACGGGTTGGACGGGCCCTAAAATGAACTCCATCTTCTCACCACATACCTATCAGCTAAAAACACTCCATAAAACTGCGCTGGCCCGTGGAATTTTGGCGTTCATTGTGCTTGTTTTGGCCCTGGCCCTGGTCATCGAAACCGCCGCGCGCCTGTTCTACCTTCCCGCGCTCTTCCCCAGCCTCGGCTCGGACAGTTTTTTATTCGATTATAAAATCTACGCCCTCGAAAACCAGTTTCGCCGTGAATCCCAACTCGATTGCCTGATTCTCGGCAGCTCGGTTGCCAATGGCAACCTCGACCCAGATTTGCTGGCAACCGTTTACCAGCAGGAAACCGGCGAAACCATCCGCTGCTTCAATCTCGGCATCCCGGCCCTCACCGTTGAAACCGCCATCCCCATTGCCAAAGCCGCCATTCAGCGCTATTCGCCCAAAGTGCTGCTGTTTATCCTCATCCCGCGTGATCTGGTGGATCGTGAATATACGGTTGAGCACCTCGCTCAAAATCCCTGGGTAACCTCCCGCTCTCCCGCCGATTGGCTCATCGTTCACAGTTACAGCCTGCGCTATTTTCTCACCTGGCAATATTGGCAAAACCCATCCAACCGCGCCAAAATGGTGGAAGAAACCAACACTGTCAGCTCGCGCGGCTATTCCAAAGTCGAAGGCGTGCGCGACCCCTACCCGCCCGATTGGCTGATGGATGCAGACTCCCTGCAAAAGGTCTGGCAAGACCCAAAAACCATCCCAACCCTTGAAACCCTGCTGGCTCTGCGACAAAATGGCCCCCAACTCATCGTCATCGAAGCCCCGGCCTACTCTGTCGCCTTCCCCGACCCCGCCAGCCCGGCCTGGCAACTTTACGAGCAAGACTACCTCACCAAACTGGCGCAATACCTGGCTCAAAAAGATGTCCCGTTTTGGCGCGTAACCGAAATCACCGGCCAAATCCCACGCCCAGATTGGTACGACTGGCTCCACCTCAACACACATGGCGCAAAAACCTTCAGCGCCTGGGTCGGGCACAAACTAACCGAATATCAAAACCTTTTCAAATAGCCCATGCAAATCGTTTCGCCCCAATTTCTGGCCTTCGTCAGCTTCGTTTTGATTTTCTACGCTCTACTCACGCGCCGCGCCCAAAATTTGTGGCTGCTGGCCGCTTCCTATGTTTTTTACGCCAGTTGGGGCTGGCAATTTGCCGTCACACTGGCTGGGCTAACCCTTTTTAACTATCTGATCGGCCAACGCCTCGTCACGGCCAAAAATACACAACTTTTTTTGTGGATTGGAATTGGATTCAACGCCTCGGCTTTGATCCTGCTCAAAGTGCTGGTCGGCCCTTATGGCGATTCTCTCGCGCAGCGCCTGGGCCTGTCTACCGTTAGCATGGCGCTGCTTTTGCCAGTTGGCTTCTCTTTCTACCTGCTGCAAGCCATCTCGTACCTGGTAGACCTTTCACGCGCCCCCCGGCTGGCCGCCACCTCGCTGACAGATTTTGCGCTCTACCTGGCCTACTTTCCCAAGCTGCTTTCCGGCCCCCTTGAACGTCCAACCGCCTTTTTTGCCCAATTGGCCCAGGAACGCCGCGTGGATAACGCCACCTTCGGGCGCGCAATAGGCCTGATTTTGATTGGACTGCTGCGTAAAATAGCCATTGCCGACCAATTGCGCGCCTTCCAGCCCACCGAACTCTTCCTGCAACCCGCCGAATTTGTTTTTAGCGAAAAATTGATTGGCCTCTTGGTTTTCGCTTTCATTCTTTACAATGATTTTGCCGGTTACAGCGCCATTGCGCGCGGAGTCAGCTTGTTGTTTGGCATTCAACTGACGGTTAACTTCAAACAACCTTTTTTTGCCAATTCTTTCAGCGATTTCTGGAACCGTTGGCATATTAGCCTTTCGGCCTGGCTGCGCGACTATATTTTCTTTCCCGCGCGGCGCAGCCTGGTAAAAGCCAAACTTCCCTCAGGGCTAACCATCCTGATTCCGCCGCTCGTCACCATGCTTATCAGCGGATTATGGCATGGCAGTTATCTCTCGATGCTGTTCTGGGGCGGCTTACATGGGTTTTATCTCGTTTTTCAAGAATTTGTTTTGAACCGGGTTTTTCCCAAAGGTAAAGAAAACCGACTTACGCAGTTATTCAGTACCGGGTTGGTCTTTGGGCTTGTCAGCCTGGCCTGGGTTCCTTTTGGCGCATCCAGCTTTGGGTCGGCCTTGGTCTATTTCAGCGGCTTTTTGCCTCCCTACCGCTTTAGCCCTCTGCCCGAATTTTTTCTGTTCGATGTCGGTTTTCCGGTTTTTTTGGCGCTGTTACTGGATGGGCTGGAAGCCCGCGCCCAAACTGTCGATTTCTTTTGCGCCTGGCGGCCTACACCCCAGGCTGGGGCGCTGGCCCTGGCGCTGCTGCTGCTCATTCTATTTGCTGTTTCCGGCAGCGATTTATCCGGTTTCGTTTATCAGGGATTTTAATGTTCACTGTCGAATTTCATTGTCACAGCATTTACTCGAAAGATAGCCTGACCTCGTCCGAAAGTCTGGTGCGGGCGGCCCGCCAAAAAGGACTTGACCGGCTGGTGGTTACAGAACACAACAATATTGCCGGAGCGCTGGCCGCTCAAAAATTGGCCCCAGAATTGGTGATTGTGGGTGAAGAAATTATGACCACGCGCGGTGAACTGTTGGCCGCGTTTGTTTGCCAGGAAGTTCCCGCCGGGCTTGCGCCACGCGAAGCCATTCGCCGTTTGCGTGAACAGGGCGCATTCATTAGTGTTTCCCACCCTTTTGATGCCCAGCGTGGCTGGCAATTAGAGCATCTGCTCGAAATTGCGCCGCTGGTCGATGCGCTGGAAACGTTCAACTCGCGCTGTGTGTTGGGGCGCTATAACCAACTCGCCGCCGATTTTGCCCGCCAACATCATTTGGCCGAAACAGTTGGCTCGGACGCTCATACCCTGCGCGAGTTGGGCCGCGCCGTTTTACTCTTGGATGAATTTACGGATAGCGCCAGCCTGAAAAAAGCGCTTGTCACGGCGCAACAGCGCACCCGGCTTTCCAGCCCGCTGATTCACCTGAGTTCGCGCTTTGCGGTAACGGCCAAAAAACTAAAATGGGTCAGTGTGCCATGCTAATGCGCCGCCGTGATTTGTTGCTGGCCTTTGGCCTGATTCTGCTGCTCTGGCAGGCCCTGGCGCTCTGGGTGGATCGCCCCATACTACCTTCTCCGTTGGCTGTTTTGGCCGTTTTTTGGCACGATCTGACGGGCGGGGCGCTGCTAATGCACTTTGCCATTAGTTTATGGCGGGTGCTGGCTGGGACGGCGCTGGCGGTACTGGCGGCGGCTCCCGCTGGGCTGGCGCTTGGACAATCGAAGCGCCTGAATCGGTTATTTGCTCCGCTTATTTATCTGCTTTATCCTATTCCAAAAGTGGTTTTTGTGCCGATTATCTTGTTGTTTTTTGGGATTGGCGATTCTGCTAAAATTTTTATTATTTTCATTATTCTATTTTTTCAGATTTTGGTGTTGGTGCGTGATCAGGCGGCCAACTTGCGCCCAGAGTTGATTCAATCGGTGCGCAGTCTTGGGGCTGGCCGCAGGGCTTTGTTTCGCTTTGTTTACCTGCCCGCCAGTTTGCCCGCCATTTTGACGGCGTTGCGCCAATCGGTTGGGACGGCGGTGGCGGTGTTGTATATCGCCGAGCTTTTTGCAACCACGCGCGGGTTGGGGTATTACATCTATTTTCAGGGCAGCACTTTGCTCAATTACCCGGCCATGTATGCCGGGGTGATGGCAATGTCTTTGCTGGGTTTGGGTATGTATTTTGGCGTCGATTGGTTGGAACGTCGGGTTTGTCCCTGGATGCAGCGTGAAGGTTAGCCCAATAAGCGCGGCCAAGTGCTGGTTTCAATAAATCGGGTTAGCGGCGGCGGGTTGGCTCTTTGCCTGGGGCTGGGGCGATTTTATATTTTTCTGGAAATGTCAGGCCGGGGATGGAGAAAGTGCCATTGCGGGCCATTAAAAGCAGCAGTCCGGCAGCGCCCATCAAAACGGAAACCAACTGCGAGGTTGTCAGGAAGGTTCCGGTGACGAGCGGCTGGTCGGGCCGAAAAAATTCAATCAAGGCCCGGCCTGTTCCCGCCAAAATCAGCCACCAGGCCAATACTGCGCCCGGTTTGAACTTTTCTGGCCAGCGTTTAGCGGCCCATAGCAGAATTCCGGCTGTGACAAAGTTCCAGATCATTTCGTAGGCAAAGGTGGGGTGGAAGCGGGTGGTTTCAAGCGGAAAGGTGGTTAAGTCATTGTAGGGGCTGATGCGGTGCAGGCTATCGATTTTGATGCCCCAGGGCAGGCTGGTTGGTTGGCCGTAGAGTTCCTGGTTGATGAAGTTGGCCGGGCGGGCTACGGCTTGGCCGATCATAGTGGTGGGGGCGATTGCATCGAGAAAAAGCCACATATCCAGTTTGTGTTTGCGGGCATAAAAATAGAGGGTCACTACGCCAAAGAGCAATCCTCCAAAAAAATGCAGGCCGCCTTCCCAAATTGCTAAAATTTTGCCTGGATTTTCGATGTAGTAGCTGTTGCCACCGATGGTGGCGTTGATAACGTACCACAAGCGCGCGCCGAGCAGGCCAATCGGCAGCAGCCAGGTGAGCGCATTCCAGACGTGTTCCGAATTTTCGCCGCGGCGGGCGATTTCGCGTTCTGCCAGCCAGGCGGCGATTGAGATGCCGAGCGCTACCAGTAAACCGTACCAGCGTAAGTTGATGGTGCGGCCAAGCAGTTCAAAGGAAAACAAGATTGGGTCCAAAAAACACCTCCTATGGTGAAAACTGGGTTGCATTATATCAGCAGGGCTGCAAGAAAGCAGTTGTGGGCTAGGGCGATTGCAGTTAAATCCAGATTTGCTGTGATTTTGTAGATTCGCCAACGGGCTGAAGCCCTGGCGCATTTCATGGAAGCCCGTTTGGAGCTAAAAGCACCAGTCCGAAGGATTTTCAGCCCAAGAGTAGCGGCTTTAGCCGCGCCGATACCGGCAAAATGAATGAATTTCAACGAAAAAATTAGATGCGATTACCACTGAGTAGTGGGGTAGAATCTGGTTGGGCACATTTTGTAAACGGAGAAATTTTCTGAAACAAAAATATTTTATAGATAGCCACAAAGCCGTAACCTTCCTAGTTGTTCTGGGCCTGATGGCCTGGTTCAAGCAATGGGATAACCCGACCGCCTGGGTTTACCTGGCCCTGCATGGCACGTATGGGATTTTATGGGTGCTCAAAAGCCGGATTTTCCCCGACAAGCAATGGGAAGAAGACAAAGGCTTGTTTTACGGCCTGTATATCTGGGCCGGCTTAAGCCTGTACTGGATCGCGCCCTTTATTATCACATCCCAAAATGTGCAGGCCCCGGCCTGGCTGCTGGGGCTTGCGGTCAGCATGTACACGTTTGGAATCTTTCTGCACTACGCCGCTGACATGCAAAAGCACGTTCAATTGAAATATAATCCGGGTCAGTTGATTGAGGATGGGTTGATGGCGGGCACGCACAATATCAATTATTTTGGCGAGTTGCTGATCTATCTCGGATTCGGCCTGCTGGCCTTGCACTGGATTCCGCTGGCGGTGATTGTGCTCTACCTGGTCATCGTCTGGTTCCCCAATATGCTCAAAAAGGACAAGTCTCTCGCGTGCTATGCGGATTTCGCCGAATACAAGCGCAAGTCGAAGTTGTTCCTTCCGTTTTTGTCTTAGAAAATAGTTGTTTTTTTTGAATTTTTCAGCCTGACATCTCTATTTTTCCAAAAAAGGACCCCTCCCATGCCCCTGACCTTGACCCTTGCCCCACAAACCGGCTTCGCCGGCCTAACCATCGTCCCGACCCCCGCGCCTGAAACTGTGACCCTTGAAACCGCCGGCAAAGAAACCGGCGACATCCGCCTGTTGAATGGCAAAGCCGTGCTTTCGCTCGGCGCGCAGGCTAAAATCAACGCCGAAATGCTGCGCCGCGCGGGCGGGATGCTCGCCAAATGGCTGTCCAAACACGAAGTAAACAGCGCCGGGCTGGAGCTGGCTCCGCTCTTCGGCTTTGGTCTGGCGCCCGAAGCCGCCCTGCAGGCCCTTGTCGAAGGGCTTTTGCTTGGCGATTTCAAATTCAGCGCCTACAAATCAGATAAAAAATCCGTTGAAACCAGCCTGAGCCTGCTGACCGACGGCGAGACCTCCGCGCTGCAAAAAGCGCTTGAAAAAGCGACCATCATCAGCGAAGCCGCCAACCTGGCCCGCGAACTGTCGCACGAACCGGCCAACGTCATCAACCCGGTCAGTCTCGCCGGGCGCGTCCAAAAACTGGCCGCCGAAGTCGGGCTGAAATGCACCATCCTCGACGACCAGCAGCTCGAAGCCCTGGGCGCGGGGCTGATCGTCGCAGTCGGCAAAGCCTCCGCCACCCCCAGCCGCCTGATCATCCTTGAACACGCCGGGATAAACGCTGAAAAACCGGTCGCGCTGGTCGGCAAGGCGATCACTTTTGACACCGGCGGCTACTCACTCAAACAGGTTGATGGCATTGTCGGCATGAAATACGACAAAAGCGGCGGGATGGCCGTCATCGCGACCCTGATCGCCGCCGCCCGGCTTGGGCTGAAGGCCCCGGTCGTGGGTGTAATCGCCGCCGCTGAGAACATGATCTCAGGCGCAGGCTACCGCCCGGATGACATCCTGAAAGCCCTGAACGGCAAGACCGTCGAGATCATCAGCACCGACGCCGAAGGCCGGCTGGTGTTAGCCGACGCCCTGACCTACACCGAGCGCACCTTCCAGCCGCGCGCCATGATCGACATCGCCACCCTGACCGGAGCCGTCGTCATTGCTCTCGGTTCGGTACGCGCCGGAGTGCTGAGCACCAGTGACGAGCTGGCCCAGACTTTGTCCACGGCCGGGGAGCGGACTTTCGAACGCCTGTGGCGGCTGCCGCTCGACGAAGAGTATTTCGAACAGATCAAAGGTGACGACAGTGACATCAAAAACTCTGGCGGACGCAAAGCCGGGACGATCATTGGCGGCACCTTCCTACAGCAGTTCGTGACCGATGCCACCCCCTGGGCCCATATCGACATTGCCGGGATGATGGGCGCGGAAAGGGATATGCCTTATTGCCCCAAGGGCGGCATGGGTTTTGGCGTAAGATTGTTTATTGATTATCTGGAAAATCTGTAAGGGTGAGCCGCTGGCTCGCTCTTACGACAAGGAATTCCTTATGACTGCGTATGTTATTGTTGATATCGAAGTCACCGACCCGGTCGGCTACGATGAATATAAAAAGCTGGCTCCGGCTGCTGTCGCTTTGTACGGAGGCCGCTACGCGGCGCGCGGCGCACAGGCTGAGACTCTTGAAGGTGATTGGACACCTACTCGCCTGGTCATCCTCGAATTCCCCACCGTCGAACAGGCCAAAGCCTGGCTCAACTCACCCGAATACGCCCCGGCCCGCGCCATGCGTCATCAATACGCCACGAGCAGGACGGTTGTCATTCAGGGTCTCTAAAGGCCTGGGCGCTGGTTGCGGGGGATAGATTGATTGGGGCATAAAATCCTAGACCCTGCCCGTCTGATATGGAAAGTGAAAAGATTTGAGTGGTAAAATCTTTTCACTTTCCAGTTTTATTTTGGAGTCAATGATTATGAATGAACAACCTATTTCGAGCAAGCAAATTCGACTGACGACCCTTTCCAGTTGCGCTGGCTGAGCTTCGAAACTAAATGCGGAAATGCTGGCGCAGGTTCTGCGCCCTGTCTCGAATTTATTTGACCCAAAAGAATACCCCGATTTGCTGGTTGGCATTGGTGATCCCGACGATGCCGCTGTTTGGCGTTTGGACGAGCAGCGCGCCCTGGTCGTGACAACCGATTTTTTCACCCCGGTGGTCGATACTCCTTACGAATATGGCGCAATCGCGGCCAGCAACTCGCTTTCTGATATTTACGCCATGGGCGGCAAGCCTTTTTTGGCGCTGAATGTAGCCGCCCTGCCCCCTGATTTGCCGATTGAAATCAGCGCCCAAATTTTGCGCGGCGGCGCCGAAAAATGCCGCGAAGCCGGGGTGATTGTTGCGGGTGGGCATACCATTCAGGACAAAGAGCCAAAATTTGGCCTGGTTGCGCTTGGGTTTGTCGAAATCAACAAGCTGATGACCAAAAGCGGCCTCAAGCCCGGCGATGCGCTGGTGCTCACCAAACCGCTTGGATTTGGCGTAACCACAACCGCCCTCAAACGCGGGCTGACCACTCCGCCGGAAACCGACGAAGTCATCGGTTGGATGAGCCGCCTAAATGCCCAAGCCGCCGCGCTTGCCAATGAATTTGGCTTGCGCGCCGCCACAGATATTACCGGCTTTAGCTTGCTCGGTCATGCTCACGAAATGGAAAAGGCATCTGGATTGGGTTTGCGCTTGCGCTTCGACCAAATCCCGTTCATCTCTTGTGCTGCCAAATACGCCGCCCAATGGACTTTCCCTGGCGGCTCCGCCGACAACAAACTCTTTTACGAACGATTTGTCCAGTTTTCTCCATCCATAGACGAAACCCGCCAAATGATGCTCTTCGATGCCCAAACCAGTGGCGGTTTGCTTCTGGGCGTCCCCCCCGAAAAGCTCCAAAACTTTTTGGCGCGCGCCAAAGAAGTTGAACAACCGGCCTGGCTCATTGGTGAAGCCATTGTCGGGCAAGGGATAGAAGTTTTGGCCTGAGCGCCAAAGGTTTGCTACTAAGAAATACGGAGAATCATGTCTGAAATTGGTTTAGAAATATTTTTTATTCTTCTACTGGTACTACTCAACGGAGCATTTTCCCTCTCAGAAATGTCAATTGTTTCCTCGCGCAAAGCCCGCCTGCAACAACGCGCCAATGATGGCGACGCCGGGGCCTTTACAGCACTGCGCTTGACAGAAAACCCCAACATCTTTCTTTCCACAGTTCAAATCGGCATTACCCTCATCAGTGTCTTGTCTGGCGCTGTAGGTGGCGCTACCATCAGCGAAACCCTGGTGGTCTGGTTTTCCAGCATCCCCTGGTTGGCCGCCTATGCCGAAAGCCTCGGACTGGGCATTGTCGTCGTCAGCATCACCTTGCTCAGCCTCATCCTGGGGGAACTTGTCCCCAAACGGTTGGCTTTGCACAGCCCAGAACGCATCGCCTCCGCCATCGCCGCGCCCATGTCGCTCATCTTGCGCATTTTTTCCCCAATCGTTCACAGCATGAGCGCCATCACCGATCTTGTACTCCGCGCCATGGGCGTGCAGCCCAACCTCGACCCCCCCATCACAGAAGAAGAAATTCAGGTACTCATCGACCAGGGCACTCAGGCCGGGGTTTTTGAAGAATCCGAACAGGATATGGTGCAGGGCGTTTTCAGCCTCAGCGACCGCCGCATCTTCTCGTTGATGACGCCGCGCAGTGAAATAGCCTGGCTCGATGTCAACGACACCCCCCAGGAAATCCGCCAAAAAATTGAAGAAAGCCCCTTCTCACGCTTCCCAGTCTGCGAAGACAGCCTCGACACCATTTTGGGAATCATCGAAGCCCGCGATTTACTCCTCGAAAGTTTACATGGTGAACCGCTCAAACTGGAGCGCAACCTGCAACACCCCACCTACATCCCTGAAACCGCCCTGGCCTCGCGCGTCCTCGATCTCTTCAAATCGGGTGATGCCGAAATGATGCTCGTCGTCGACGAATTTGGCTCTGTTCAGGGCCTGCTCACCATCTACGACATTCTCGAAGAAATTGTCGGCGACATTGACAGCACACCCCAGGCCACTCAACGCCAGGACGGCTCGTGGCTTCTGGACGGAATGCTCTCCGTTGAAGACTTCAAAGAAATCTTCAACCTGCGCCACCTGCCCGACGAAGACGAATACGAAACCCTCAGCGGATTTTTCATGCTTAACCTGGGCCGCGTGCCCATGCCTGCCGACAAATTTGAATGGAACGGCCTGAATTTTGAAGTAATGGACATGGACGGCAAGCGCGTCGATAAAGTCCTTGTCACAACCGCCGTAAAAAAAGCCATCATAGATGAATAGCTCGCTCAGCCTCAACTCGCGCCGTTCCAGCGTCTCTGGCCGGCGCGGCATGGTCGCCACCTCACAACCATTAGCAACCGCCGCCGGGTTGGAAATTCTGCGCCAGGGCGGCAACGCCGCCGACGCCGCAATTGCCATCGCTGCCGCCCTAAATGTCACCGAACCCACCTCCACCGGCCTGGGCGGTGACATGTTTGCCCTCTTTTACGATGCCCAAACCTGCCAGGTGACAGCGCTCAACGGTTCCGGGCGCGCCCCGGCGGGATTAACGCGCGAGCGGATTCTACGCGCAGGCCTTAGTCCCGCGCTGCCAGCCCACCACCCATATACTGTTACCGTACCCGGAGCCTGCGCTGGCTGGTGCGACTTGCTGGAGCGGCATGGCCGGCTTGCAATGAGCGCTGTCCTGGCCCCAGCCATTGCCCTGGCCGAAAATGGATTCCCGGTAGCCCCCATCACCGCCCACTTCTGGCAAGCTGGCGCGCGGCAGCTTCAAACTGCCCTCAACGGCCACGAACTAACCCTCAATGGGCGCGCTCCCCAGCCTGGAGAAATCTTTCGTAACCCTGGCCTGGCCCGCACCCTGAAAACCATCGCCAATGGTGGCAAACAAGCCTTCTACACCGGCCAAATCGCTGAAGCAATTGTGACTGTTTTGCAGCAAGCCGGAGGTGTCATGAGCGCCGCCGACCTGGCCGAACACCATTCCGACTGGGACGAATCCATCAGCGTGTCTTTTGGCGAATACCGCATCCATGAATGCCCGCCCAACGGCCAAGGTCTGACCGCCTTGCTGGCCTTCAACCTGTTGGAAGGCTTTGACCTGGCTGAAATGGCTCCGCTTTCCACCGAACGCCTGCACCTCGCAATTGAAGCCCTGCGGCTGGCCTTTGCCGATTCGCGCTGGTATGTAACCGACCCGCAGTTTGACCGCATCCCCATTGTTGAGCTTCTTTCCAAAGAATACGCCGCTCAACGCCGTAAACAGATTAACCCCCGGCGCGCCACACTTGACCAACAGCCTGGTGGCCCATTCGCGTCCAGCGATACCGTTTATTTTTGCGTAGTGGACGAGATGGGCAATGCCTGTTCTTTCATTAACAGCAACTATATGGGGTTTGGCACAGGTATTGTGCCAAAAGGCTGGGGTTTTACCCTGCAAAACCGAGGCCATAACTTTAGCCTCGACCCGCAGCACCCCAACCGGCTTGAACCCCAAAAACGTCCCTATCACACCATCATCCCTGGCCTCATTACGCGCGCCGATGGCAGCCTTTTTGGCCCGTTTGGGGTGATGGGGGGATACATGCAGCCGCAAGGCCACCTTCAGGTTGGATTGGCGCTGCTGAGTGACGGCCTCGACCCACAAGCCGCGCTTGATTTGCCGCGATTTTGTATCGATGTCGATCAGGGCCAGCAGGCTGGGGCGGTCTTGCTTGAAGAGGGCATTCCCTGGCGGGTGGCAGCGGAGTTGGCAGCGTTGGGGCATCTCGTTAAACCCGTCAGTGGTTGGGGCCGGGCCGCCTTTGGGCGTGGGCAGGTGATTGTGCGCGATAGCGCCAGCGATACCCTGACGGGGGGCAGCGATCCGCGCGCCGATGGGCTGGCGATGACTCTGGTTTAACGGTTAGCGTTGCCCGTTTGATTGGTTGCGTTTTGGCGGCTGGCGCGTTTTTCTATTCTTTGTCAGAGTGTGCTATAATGGCGGCAGTCCCCCCCGAATCGTTCACAATTTGCTTGTTTGTTCCTGGCGCTAAGGTCAACTGGATGACAAGCCACTTTTTTTGATGAAATCTCACAACACTTTCAAAACTTAACTCGCATTTGGCGTCTCGTTTTCACGGGGCGTTTTTTCCCATTCTTATACACCACATTGAGACATAAACATGAATATTCTTGAACTTGAGAACAAGCCCCTGACTGAGCTGCGCGCGATGGCTGTCAGGGATTTTGGCATTCAAAATGCCAATCGCATTAAAAAAGAAGCGCTGGTGATTCGTTTGCGCCAGGAGGAAGCTGCCCGTGAAGGTCTGGAGATTCGGGGTGGCATTCTCGAAATTATGGATGAAGGCATTGGTTTTTTGCGCTCGGCGCGTTACACCATTAGCGAAGACGATGTTTATGTTTCGCAGGCTCAACTGCGGCGCTATGAACTGCGTTCTGGTGATTTGATTATCGGCCATGTGCGCCCGCCGCGCGATTCGGAGCGACATTGGGGTTTGCTAAAGGTCGAGTCGATTAATGGGGTTGATCCCGAAGAGGCCCGCAGGCGGGTGAAATTTGAAAATCTGACGCCGATTTTTCCCGATAAGCGCTTTGACCTGGAAACACGCGGGGATGTGATTTCGACCCGTATGATTAACCTGCTCGCGCCGATTGGGCGTGGTCAGCGTGGATTGATTGTTTCGCCACCCAAGACCGGGAAAACTACCATTTTGAAACAAATTGCCAATGCCATTTCGACCCAATACCCAGATGTTCATCTCATTGTGGCTCTGATTGGCGAGCGCCCCGAAGAAGTAACCGATATGGATCGATCGGTTGATGCCGATGTGATTGCTTCCACTTTCGATGAACCGGTCACTTCGCATGTACGCGCCGCCGAGATTGCGTTGGATCGCGCCAAACGGCTGGTTGAAATTGGCCGCCACGTGGTGATTTTGATGGATTCAATCACCCGTCTGGCCCGCGCCTATAACCTGACGGTGAATCCGTCGGGCCGCACGCTTTCGGGTGGTATGGACCCTTCGGCATTGTACCCGCCCAAGCATTTTTTTGGCGCGGCGCGTAACATTGAAGAAGGCGGCTCGTTGACGATTATTGCCACCTGCCTGGTGGATACCGGTTCGCGTTTGGATGATGTGGTTTACGAAGAGTTTAAAGGCACCGGTAACATGGAATTGCATCTCTCGCGTAAATTGCAAGAGCGCCGCATCTTTCCGGCTGTTGATATTGAACGTTCCTCGACCCGCCGCGATGATTTGCTGCTTGGCCCCGATTTGTTACAGCGAGCTTGGTTGATGCGCCGCATGTACATTCAGATGATTTCTTCGCCGCCCGCGGGCGCAGGCATGGATCAATCGGTAGCGACTGAGGCTATTATCACCCGCATGGCGAAATCGCGGAACAATATGGATTTTCTTGAATCTCTGACAGATATGTAACTGAGTATATTTCCTAACTCGGCCAGGCCGATCTATGGCAAAAAGGATTTGAACCACAGAGACACAGAGAAAAAACTTAACAATGCTGTGATTTAGGGTCTCTTTGGTTAGAAAAAATTCTCATATAGGCCCAGTGCAGGTAAAAAGCAAATATTTAACCTCTAAGCTTAAAGGTATGGAAAAATTGACATCTTCTCGTTGGTATAACCTGCTAAGTTGGGGAATTACCGCTTTGCTTGTGGTTGGTTTGTTTGGGTTTGCTTATGTGCGTATTCAACAATCCCAAACGGTTGTTGTCGTGCAGGCCGAGCCGACCCGCTCCAGCCCCGATTCTCAGCCTGTGACTGGCAATGCTGCGCCCAACCCCATGACAGATTTTGCCATTGGGCGCAAGCTGACTTTGAAAACAATTATCCCCGAACGGCCCCGTTACCAGGTGCTAAAACGCACTGTTATGCGTGGTGATTCGATTTTTGGTATTTCAAAGGAATTCAACATTACGCCTGACTCTTTACTGTGGGCCAATTACGAAACCCTTAAAGACGATCCGCACTCTTTACGCCCCGGCATGGAACTCAATATTCCGCCTACCGATGGCGTATACTATCAGTGGCAGGCCGAAGATACCCTCGAAGCAGTGGCCGGTGAACTGAAAGCCAGCCAGGACGATATTCTCAATTGGCCGGGAAACAATTTAGACCTGGCCGCGCCCAAATTTGATTCCGGTCAGTGGGTCATGGTTCCGGGCGGAGAGCGCGAATACGAACAGTGGATTGTTCCAACCGTTTCCCGTGGCAGTTCGGGTACAACCAGCGTTGGCGGTTCGGCTTGCGCCGGGGGCGCGGTGGGGTCGGGCGGCTTTACCTGGCCGGCGGGCAACCATTTCCTATCGGGCAATGACTATTATTCCGGGCATCTGGCAATTGATATTGCGGCAGGTGAAGGTTCGCCCATCTATGCCGCTGATAGCGGTGTGGTGACAATGGCAGCCGGCGGCTGGAATGGCGGCTATGGCAACGTCGTTCAGATAGACCACGGCAATGGCTATTCGACCCTGTATGCCCACTTAAGCGTTATCAACGTCTCGGTTTGCCAGAGTGTTGGCGCAGGTCAAACCATTGGGGCTTCTGGCAACACCGGCAACAGTTTTGGCGCTCACTTGCACTTTGAGGTGCGCTTAAACGGCGGATTTGTCAACCCCTGGTATGTTTTACCCTAAAAAGGAGAAAAATTCCTCGAAGCAAGCGCCTTCCAGGAATTTTTTTTAAACGATGGAAGCTCAACTCCAAAAAGCTCTGGCCGGATTGCCCCTTGGCGAGATTCGTTACCTGGCCCGCACCGGCTCCACCAACGATGTGGCCCTGGCCTGGGCCGCCCAGGGCGCTCCAGACCTTGCGCTTGTCGTAGCCGATGAGCAAACCTCCGGGCGTGGGCGTATGGGGCGCAAGTGGTTCACCCCACCGGCTTCGGGGCTGGCTTTTAGCCTGATTTTGCGGCCCCAGGCGGCTGAAAAAGACAACATTGGTCTCTTTGCCGGGCTGGGAGCCTTAGCCTTGGTAGATGCCCTTAAGGCGCTGGAGATTATCGCGCACATCAAATGGCCGAACGATGTTTTGATTGAGCGCAAAAAAACAGCAGGCATTTTGGTTGAAACTGTCTGGATGGGGACAGAAGTTGAAAGTATTATTTTGGGAATGGGAGTTAACGTCTCCCTGGCGGCGATTCCGCCGGAAGCAGAACTCAACTTTCCCGCCACCTGTATCCAGTCTGAGACACAGATTTCGGTGGAACGGTTTGAACTGCTGCGCCGGGTCTTGGTTGCGCTGCTGCAATGGCGACCTCGCCTGGGAACGGAGCAATTCATCCGTGAGTGGCAGCAGGCGCTGGCCTTTCGCGGCGAAACGGTTCGATTCTGGCTGGGCGAAACGGAATCCGCCAGCGGGCAGGTTCAAGGTCTCGAACCGGATGGCAGTTTACGGGTACTTGGGTCCGATGGTCAACTACGCCTGATCCGTTTTGGCGAAATCCATCTGCGCCCGGTGTGATATACTGACAAAAAATACTTCAAAGGTGCATTATGTTTGATGATTTACGCAATGAAAGTAAAAAATCGGAATTTGAAAGCGACGATTTGGGCGCTTTGTTGGATGCCAGGCCCAAAGTGGCTAAAAAATCTGTTTCTCTGATGAAGGGCGGCAAAATTTTTGGTATGAACGCCATGCAGCGCTTTATTTTATCTTTTCTGCTATTTGCGGTGGTTTGCCTGGCGGGGATGATGGTGTTGGTGGTTACTGAAAAGGTGCTGTTGTTCTAAGGTGAGGCGCACAGATAAAAAAATCCCGGCAAATTTGCCGGGATTTTTTGTTTAGGAGAGTAGTTCGGGCTGTTCTTGGGGCGGTTCGCTGTTTTCGGTTGGTTCTGCGCCGGCTTTTTGCAGGTCGGCGGCCGCGATACGGGCCAGGGCGGCCACCGCGTCATTGTTTTGCAGGCGGATCATGTGGACGCCGCGTGTGGCGCGGCTGGCAGTTTTGATTTGTTGCACCTTGAGCCGTAAAACGATACCGTTGGCTGAGATGACGGTGACATCGTCCATTTCTTGCACGACGCGGGCGGTGACGATATTGCCAGTGATGTCGAGCGCTTTTTGGTCGATGGTAGCGATCCCGCCGGTGGCGCGTCCTTTGGATGGATATTGGCTCAACGGGGTTTGTTTGCCGTACCCGGCCTTGGTGATGATGAGCAGGGAGCCGCCGTCTTCGATCACTTCCATGCTGGTGACTTTGTCGCCGCTTTTTAGGCGAATGCCCTGTACCCCGGCTGCCGAGCGGCCCATGGCGCGTACTTCGGTTTCTACGAAGCGCAAGGCCTGGCCTTTGGCGGTGACAATGAGAATTTCGTTTTTCCCGCTGGTCAGGCGCGCCCAGCCCAATTCGTCGCCGTTTTCGAGGCTCATGGCTATCAGGCCAGAGGGCCGCACGGCTGCAAATTCTTCCATGTTGACGCGTTTGATGCGGCCTTTGGCGGTCATCAAGGTGCAATAGCTATGGGGGCTAAAATCGGGCACGGCAATGGCGGCGGTGATGCGCTCTCCGGGTTCAAGGGCCAGCACATTGTAGATGGAACTGCCCTTGCCGGTGCGGTCGGCATCTGGGATTTGGTAAACTTTTTCGCTGTAGACCTTGCCTTTATCTGAGAAGAAGAGGACGGTTTGCAGGGTGCGGCCTGGCAGCATGAAGACGACTTCATCTTCTTCTTTGGTGGTGTGGCCGGTGACGCCGCGCCCGCCAATGCCCTGAGATTTGTAGGCGGTGGCGCTGGTGCGTTTGATGTAGCCGCGTTGGGTGAGGGTGATGAGCATGGCTTCATCTTGCACCAGGTCTTCTTCGCGCAGGTGTTCTTTAGCGTCGGCTGCAATGCGAGTGCGGCGCTCGTCGCCGTATTTTTCGGCCAGTTCGCGGGTGTCGCTTTGGATAATTGCCAGAATTTTATGGGGGCTTGCCAGCAGATCTTCGAGATAGGCAATTTGGTCTTTGATTTGCTTGGCTTCTTCTTCAATTTTCCAGCGTTCCAGCGCAGCCAGGCGGCGCAGTTGCAGTTCGAGAATGGCGTGAGACTGGGCTTCGCTGAGGTTGAAGCGTGTCATCAGGCTTTGTTTGGCGTCTTCGGCATCCGCGGCCTGGCGGATGGTCTGAATGACTTCGTCGAGATTGGCGAGGGCAATCAGGTAGCCATCCAGAATATGGGCGCGGGCGCGGGCTTTGTCCAACTCAAATTGGGTGCGCCGGGCAATGACTTCGACGCGGTGTTCGATGAAGATGTGCAGGGCGCGTTTCAGGGTCAGGGTGCGCGGTTCGCCATTGACCAGGGCCAGAATTTGTACGCCAAAGGTGGATTGCAAGGCGGTGTACTTGTACAGTTGATTGAGCACCTTTTTGGGTTGAGCGGCGCGTTTGAGTTCGATGACGATGCTCATTCCGCGTTGGTCGCTTTCATCGCGCAAATCAGAGATTTGGTCGATTTTGTCTTCTCGGACCAGTTCGGCGATGCGCTCGATCAGGCTGGATTTGTTGACTTGATAGGGGATTTCGGTAATGTTGATTTGATGGCGGCCATTTTTGGTTTCTTCAATATGGGCAACGCCGCGTAAAACGATGCGGCCTTTGCCGGTGGTATAGGCAGAGTGAATGCCTTCTTTTCCTACAATCATGCCACCGGTGGGAAAATCTGGGCCGGGGACGTGCGCCATGAGCTGTTCGGCGGTGATTTCTTCCAGATTTTCATAATTTTCAATCATAAAGTCGATGGCACTGGCAATTTCGCGCAGGTTATGGGGCGGGATGTTGGTTGCCATGCCTACGGCGATGCCGGTGGAGCCATTAAGCAGCATGTTGGGCAGGCGGGCTGGGAGCACCAGTGGTTCTTCGAGCGAGTCGTCAAAGTTGGGGCCAAAGTTGACGGTTTTTTTGTCAATATCGGCCAGCATTTCGTCGGCCATTTTGTTTAGGCGAGCTTCGGTGTAACGCATGGCGGCAGGGGCATCACCATCTACCGAGCCGAAGTTGCCCTGTCCATCAACCAGCATGTAGCGCAGCGAAAAATCCTGAGCCATGCGCGCCATTGATTCGTAGACAGCGGCATCACCGTGTGGGTGATATTTACCGAGTACTTCACCAACGATACGGGCAGATTTTTTGTAAGTGCTGTTGGAGCGAATGCCCATGTCGTGCATGGCGTATAAGATACGGCGGTGGACGGGTTTGAGGCCATCGCGGGCATCTGGCAGGGCGCGCGCCACAATAACGCTCATCGCATAATCTATAAAAGCATCCCGCATTTGGGTGTCGATGTCTACAGTTTGAATAAGGCCGATGTCCATAAGTTTCCTTTGTCAAATCGCACAGAAATCCCCGCAGTCACACGGGGACTCTGGATAGGGGCATTACTACTTAAAGTGTTGGAAAGGGAGCTTTTTCACAACCTTTTAATTATACCAAACGCTTGCCAAATGCGTGGGTGATGTGTATAATCTAACGGCTTTCGGGGCGTGGCTCAGACCGGTAGAGCGCACGGTTCGGGTCCGTGAGGCCCCCGGTTCAAATCCGGGCGCCCCGACAGAAAATTTCTCGCTTATTCCCGTAAGGCGAGGTAACAGGGTAGAAAAAGAGAAATACTTTTTCTACCCTGTTCTTCTTTAATTTGTTTTTTTGGCAGAAGGTCGCCCGAATTTTTACTGCTGCTGTGTTTTCCGGCAGGAAGCCGGGAGATTGTTCACGACATTTTTGGCAATTTCCGCGAAGGATTTGACGACCTTGGAATGGAAACCGCTTGCGGCCTGCATAATTGGTGTTTCGATTTCCGTTTGATTTCATAACCGGTACAACTTTTTACCCTCTTCAAGTATAGCTACCCTTATTTCTGGTAGCCTCCAACAAGAGAAAAGGCGAGGCCCCGGCCTCGCCTTTTCTCTTAATCAAACCACTCCTGCCAGCAAGAGTAGGTTTGGCCTTGTGGGGTGGAGACTTCGTTATTTGCTGAAGTCGGATCAAATTTATAGCCAACCAGGCTGATGAGTTTCATCGACTGGGCGGCTTGGAAGCGCGAAAGATGAAAGGATTGCCAGTCTGACAGGGGGTCCTTGGATTTTTCTTGCTGTTGGATGCAGGCCAGGGCTGCGCCAACCCGGTCACGGGTGGATTGTTCCAGCGTCGGGGCTTGGTACAGCTCAACCAGGCCGGGGACGGCATCCGGGGAGAGTGAGGCCAGGTAGCCGACATCCAGATTTTGGCCCGATTCTTGTCTGGCGACATTTTCCCGGACGATGAACCCATCGACATTGACCAGCATCAGGCTGGCGGCAAACCCTATTGAGCCGAGTAGCGCGGCCAGGGTAAAGTAGCGTTGTTTGGCGCTCAGTTCCAGGGCGATGGTTGTCAGCAGCAGCAGCCCAAGCCAGAGAATAAAGATGTGAGTATAGGCTCGTAGACGGGTAAAGCCATAGGCAATTTCGTACAAGACGAGTCGTTGAAAAGCTGAAACGAGCATGACGCCAACCAGCGCAAACAGGAAAACTCCCAGCCCAGAGAAAATCAGCCGTTGGCGGCCTTGTTGCCGATGGGTGATGGCGCTCAGGCTGAGGAAAAGCAGCAAGCTGAAGAAGGCGACTGCAACCAACTCGCCAAATCCGCGCCGGGCATATTCGGAGAAGGTGAAGCCCGTGGCAACAATGTTTTCACGTCCGCCAAAGAAATACTGAAATTGGACAAGGACAAAGCTGGCAAACAGCACCACAACACTGCCTAGCACAATTGTGGCTTCGGTAAATCCCATAAAGGTAGAAATAAACGGTTTTTCGAGGCCGATCAGCTTTTCATCTGAGATGGGCCGGGCGGCATGAAGGAAACTTCCGGCGATCAGATAGGCAAAAATGAGACTGTAAATCAAACGGAAGAGGTATTCGGGCAGGTGTTCCAGGCTTAAAACCTCTACCAGCGCAGTGATGCGCTGAGCAAAGACCAGGTCTGCTGAAGAGAGTAGGGAAGTGAAGAAGAATAAGACCGGAATGGCAAACAGGATTCCGCGCGCAATCGGCCAAAAGGCGGATGAGCGTTTTTCAGCCGGGGCAACGGTCTTTTTTTTCTGTTTTTCCTGGGCCTGTAAGATAAGTACTTCGGTGAGGATGCCTCCAAGCAGGGCCAGGAACTTTACCAGATAATCGGGGATGCTATAAAGCGGCCAGCGCCCGTTTTGATAGCTGATTGCCAGCAGGGCCAGTAGTAGCAAGGTGAACAGGTAACTGAGAAAACTCGTTAGCGGCTCCAGACGTAGAAAGCTAAAGCTGGAGAAGAAGATGATTAAAAAGACCAATATCCAGGTGTTGCGCGCGGGACGGATATCGGCTCGCCAGAGGATGAGTATTCCGCCTGTCAGAGTGAGTAAGGTGAAAATGGCAAAGGAGATGCCCGGAATGTGTTGCCAGAAGAGCAGATCGAAGAGCCAGCCAAGCGCCAGAGCCAATAGCCAGAGTTGGGTTGAGTGTTTTTGCATAAAAGTGCCTCCATTTTTTATAAAGTTTCAGACCCAGAGTATGACCGGTTTTGGCTGGCAGCGGCTCTCAGATGGCTTTTGAGAGTCTTTTTGAAAAAATCTAATTTGGCCTATTGACATCCAATTTAGATTGTGTGATACTTTTATTGTCTTTCAACATTCTATTTATTCACTTGCTATCCTATTGAAAGGAGGAGGTGATGTCTCACATGGACAGTAAAAGTATCCAACGTGGCGCTATGGCATCCCTCCTCGTAAGATAAAGGAAGCCATAGCGCCGTAAGCCGGATGCCGCCTGAAAAGGCGGCATTCTGCTTTAATCGTCGCCAAATGAAATGCCGATGGAACGGGCCGTCCGCAGGGCATCCCCGTTTAAATCGACTCGCTTGGGGATTGCGATGGCTTCTTCTAACGGAATATCCACAATCTGAGTGTTGCGTAGGGCAACCATGCGGCCCAAGCCTCCGGCTGCGGCCAGGTGGACGGCGGCTGAGCCGTAGCGGGTTGCCAGCCAACGGTCGAAGGGAGTGGGCGCGCCGCCGCGTTGTAAATGCCCCAGCACCGTGACGCGTGTCTCGGTCCCGGTGGCTTGTTCGACATATACGCCCACTTTTTGAGCAATTCCGCCCAAGCGTGCAACGTAGATTTCGTCTCCGATGTTGCTGAAGGTTTGTGCGCCATGGAGTGGTTTTGCGCCTTCTGAGACGGCAATGATGCTAAAGTGGCTGCCAACTTGTTTGCGCTGGTATACCTTTTCGGCGATATTTTCGTAACGAAAGGGAATTTCGGGAATCAGGATGACATCGGCCCCGCCGGCCACTCCGGCATGTAGGGCGATAAATCCGGCATCGCGGCCCATCAACTCTAAAACCATCACCCGATGATGAGATTCGGCGGTGGTGTGGAGTTTGTCGATTGCCTCAGTGGCGGTGTTGAGGGCTGTATCGAAGCCAAAGGTCACTTCTGTTCCACAGATGTCGTTGTCTATGGTTTTCGGGACCCCTACAATCGGCACTCCTTTTTCGTACAGTTCTTGCGAAATTCGCAGTGTTCCATCGCCGCCAATCACAATCAGCGCATCTAATTTAAGTTGATGGATGGCGGCGATCACTTTATCCGAATCGTCTTCAATTTGTTCGATTCCATTTTGGAAGACCTTGTGCGCAAATGGATTGCCGCGATTGGCTGCGCCAAGAATGGTTCCGCCGCGCGGCAAAATTCCGCGCACCTCGTCTGCGCCCAGCGGAAACAGACCGTCGGCAGTTAGAAAACCTTCATAGCCATTCCGAATTCCGATCACTTCGCAGCCATATTCTTTATGAGCAGTTTTGACCACGGCCCGAATAACTGCATTTAACCCTGGCGCATCGCCGCCGCCGGTTAGCACACCGATTCGTTTCATAAAAAACCTTTACGGAATCGAAAACCTGAAACGCCAGGCCTCGCCGGTCTGTTTTAGTTCGCTGGTCGAGCCAATCACTTCAAACCAGGTATTGCCCGGTTTAAGCGGAAAGGGCTTGCCATCTGGCCCGGTTAAGATGAATAACTGGTCAATGGCATTGCGATACCAGGTCAATTCAAAGACCTGACCCTCTCGAAACAGAAAGGCTTTATCTGGCCCACTCATCACAATGTCCACAATTTCGGGGCTGATGCTGACGTATTGATGACTCACCATCAGCACCACCACATTGTCGGCGCTGATGGGCTGGCCGGTTTGACGATCGGTCAATTGGGCATAGACCGGGTTCGAGTCGTCAATGTCGTTTTGTGTTTCGGAAAAACGCAAATATTTGCCAGTTTCAGGTTCATAATCCCAACGGTTATAAATAGCGCCAGAATAACGCACATAAATTTGGCTGGCGGCTTCTCCGGTGGTTGTCAGATCATAAAGAAAGTGAAAACCATCCAGGTTTTGGCGGCCATTGCCACCGGGTACATTTTTCTGGTTAATCCAATCTGTCAGGCCGCTGGTCTCGGCCATCAGGTAATTGACACCGCCCGGCTCAAACCGACACATCGGCGGGCAGGCGCTTTCAATAATCAATCGGTCGGCATAGCTTTGGTTAAACATCAGGTTACGCACCCGGTAATCGGCGGAGCCAAAGGCAAAATTAGGTTTATACATTTGTATCAGGCGATGGTCAAAAAAACGAGCTGACCGCACCGGCCCCACCATAGGCGAATCTTGCCCCAAAAAAATAGCTGCAAAACGGGTTGTGCCCTCTTCAATATAATATTCGTAAACATGGTCGGCCAGCGAAAGCCCCCATTGGGGCCGATACTCGCGCGGCAGGTTGCCAACCTTAATCAACAAGGGACGACGTTCTAAAAGCGCCGAATCTGCCACCTTTAACCCCGTCAACGGGTTAACATTGGCGGGAAAATCGACTGGCCCATAGCCCTCAGCCGGATAATCGCGGGTGGGCGTTGGCGTTGGGCTGGCGGTAGGCGTAACGGTTGGGGTGGCTGTCAGCGTAGCCGTGAGGGTCACAGTCGGTGAACTGGTTGGGGTGGGGGTCGGCAAAGCCGTCAATGCCTGGCCGCAAGCGCTCAATAAAAGGGTAAAAACAGTCATAATCAAGAATTTTTGCATAGTTTTCTCCTAATTTTCAATATCATACCCTAAATTCTTGCCTTCCATCGCCCTTGCTCATATAATCATTGGATGAAACTCGCAAACCTGCTTGTGCCGCTGGCCGCATTGGCCCTCATCGTTGCCTGGCTTTCCATCAGCCCACCCGGCATTCTTGGCAAAGCCGATGCGCTCGGTTACGCTGTTTGCCATCGTCTTGATGAACGTTCTTTTCATTTGGATGACGGACAGCAATCTCCGCTCTGCGCGCGCTGCTCTGGTATGTACCTGGGCGCTACCCTGGGGATTGTTTTTCAGCTTTTCACAGCTAAACGCCGCGCTGGTTTACCTCACTGGACGGTTTGGCTGCTCTTTGGCTTCTTTGCCGCTGCCTTTGCTGTGGATGGCGCGAACTCGTACTTTTACCTGATGAAAAGTGTTGCGCCGGGCCGTCTCGAGTGGATTCCTACCCTATACTTGCCCAACAATACCCTGCGGCTTTTCACCGGAACTGGGGTGGGGTTGGCAATGGCAGCCGGAATCTTCCCCTCTTTTAACCAAACGGCCTGGCGTACCTGGGATGACAGCCCAGCCCTCACCTGGCGCACTTTGCCGGGGTTGTTGGCGCTGGCGCTGGGCATGATTCTGCTGGTTCTACCCGAATGGGATTGGGTACTCTACCCGGCCTACATCATCAGCGCTGCTGGTATTTTATTGCTGCTAACGATGGTTTACGCGATGGTTTGGCTCATGCTGATGCGCCAGGAAAATACAATTGAAAGCTGGTCGCAACTGGGCATTCCGCTTTTGGCCGGGCTGACAGTGGCCCTGCTTCAAATTACCGCCATCGATATCTTCCGCCTGTGGTTGACGGGAACCTGGGGCGGATTTCCGCTGGGATAACTGCGAAAGGAAAAAATATGGAACTTCTCACTGGAATTTTCTCTGCGTTTGGGCTTTCAGCCAGTGCCGGCCTGAACGCCTATATTCCGCTTTTTACTATTGCAATTATTGCCCGCTACACCAATTGGTTTAACCTGCAAGCCCCGTTTGACACGCTTACCAACCCCTGGGTAATGCTTCTTTTAGGTGTTTTGATTATTATCGAGTTTTTGGCCGATAAAATTCCAGCCATTAATCACATCAACGATGCGATTCAGACCTTTATTCGGCCTGTGGCTGGCGCGATTGTTTTTGCCGCCTCTGCCAAGGTGCTAACTGATGTTTCCCCGGTGGTTTCACTGGCTTTGGGGTTGCTTATCGCCGGAGGCGTTCACACCGTCAAATCGGCGGCAGTCCGCCCAATGGTGACGGCTACCACCGCCGGAGCGGGCAATGTGCCAGTCAGCATTCTCGAAGATATTATCGCCACCGTCGCCTCGTTTTTGGCAATGATCCTGCCGCTTTTGCTGGGCGTGTTATTGGTGCTTTGTCTATTCCTGCTCATTTTGTGGTTTGCGCGCCGTCGTGAAAACGCCGGGGCTGCCTGAGCGCTTTTTACCCCCAAAAGGAAACTCTTATAAATGACCCACGCGAAGAACTTGTTCAACAGCTAGAAAAAGCCCGGCTTGAAATGATCGCCCACCTGGACGAAATTGAGAAAAACCGCAAAATTTACCCGCTTTGGACGATCCGTGAAATTTTGGCGCACATCGTAGGCTGGGACGATGCCATCATCGCCTCGCTCAAGGCCCATATCGCAGGCCTCGAACCCGGCACACCCGCCGCGCGTGGTTTGGATGCCTACAATGCCGAAACCGTCTCCACCCGTGAGGGCCTGGAGTATGACCATATTTACCGTGAATATATCCACACCCGTAATACCCTGATCGAGTTGGTGCGTTCCATGCCCGAAAACAAAGTCACTCAGGATTTTGTGATGCCCTGGGGTGAAACCAGTAACTTGCAGGTTCTACTCAAAATTTTCATCGATCATGAGTTTAAGCACGCCGCCGATGTGCGCAAACTGATTGAAGACACACGCCAGGGATAAAGCAAAAACGCCCCAGGTGCTTTAAGCCGCATGAGCCTTTTATGGTAAAATACCGCGCACGCCCTCGTAGCTCAGTGGACAGAGCGTTGGCCTCCGGAGCCAGAGAGCACGGTTCGAGTCCGTGCGAGGGTACTGCATAAAATAGACCGCGCTAAAAGCGCGGTCTATAGTTTTAATTTCACGGCGCTGCCCATGCGCACTGTCTTACTTTCACCCTGAGAGCGCAGCGGCAGGATAACGTGAAAATCGCTGCCCGGACAAGTATCCTCGTCGTACCCATCGCTCTCCACCCAAATCCGCCCGCCGTGCGCATTGACGATACCGCGCGAAAGCGCCAGCCCCAACCCCGAACCAGAACCTTTAAATTTAGTTTTACCGGTTGAATGGCGATTGAGCAGTTCTCCGGGTTGGTAGAACTTGGTGAAGATAATCTCCTGCAAGCCTTTATCTACACCCACGCCGCTGTCGCTAACTGTAATTTCCACGCCACCTTCGGGCAAATCGCGGTTATTGGGGGGGAGTTGCTTGCCAAGAACCTTTATCTTGCCATGATTCGGCGTAAATTTGATGGCGTTAATCATCAAATGATAGAATAGCTTTCGCATAGTATTCGGGTCGGCCTTAATGGCGGGCAATTGCGGCAAATCAATCACCAATTCTTGCTGACGTTCGGCCAAAGATTTTGAAAGCTCCTCCGCTACCGATTTTGCCATTTCGGTTAGAAAGACATCCTGACGATGTAACTCAATGGTGCGTGAGTCTAATTGGGCAATGTCAAACATAGAATCCATAATTTCGACCTGGCGTAAGGTCGATTTATGGATTCCTTTAACCAAGCCGCGCACCTGTTCTGGCAGGGTTGGGTCTTCCAGCAGCATTTCAGCGTAGCCGCGCGCTACAGTGAGCGGCGTGCGTAATTCGTGTGAGGCGATACTGATAAAGTTCGACTTGGTCAACTCCAGGCTGGCTAAATCGTGATTGGCTTTATCCAGATACGAATAAGCTTCCCGAATCTGGTTGTTCAACTTGCGCAGGTTTTCCACCAGACGCGCATTTTCGAGCGCAACCCCGGTTTGGCTTGCCATAGCGGCCAAAAGATTGAGGTCTTCTTCAGTATAGCGTGAGCCAGAGCCTTTGGGCCCCAGCGCCAGCAAGCCAATCCACTCGCCTTTGGAATAAACGGGCACATAAACATCGATTCCCAGTCCACTCATCCATTTGCGTTCGCGCACCGGGCCATCCATAAAGGCCGGGGCAAAATCAATATCATATTGTAAGAGCGCTTCGTGTTCTTCAATAAAAAAGCGGGCGATGGGGCTATCTGCCGCAAAGGTGACATTGGCCGAAGGCAGGCCGCCTACCCCGCGAATGGGGCTAAGCCGAAAAATTTTCTGACCGTTTTCGCCAATTTCCGGGTCGATTAAAAATAACAAGCCCTTGTTGATTTCCAGAGCTTCCATAATCAGGCCAACGGCCACAGTTGCCAGTTTTTCCAAATCCAGAATATTACTAATACTGGTGGAATATTCGCGCAGGGTTTGTGAAGGGTCGTAGCTTTCCAGCTTGAAGATGCGGTTAAATGTGTTGCGCACCAGTCCTAACAGCGGCGCAAAAATAAGCGAAATTAGAACCGCCACCCCGGCCCCCGCCAAGAGTGGGCTGTATCCAGTGAGCGCGCCAAAAATCTGTTCTGTGGCTAAAAATGCGCCGACATAGACCAGCATAATAATTAAGGCTGAAGCCAGGTAAATTAAAAATTGACGGGTCAGGTCGCGCACATCGGGCAAATGGCTGCGTAAAACCATGAAAGACAAAAGGGCGGTTGCGCCCAGCCGCAAAAGGTTATAACGCGCATCGAGAAAATAGAAGAGCATCAGGTCATTTGTCAGCGCCAATCCCAAAATGACTACCCAATAAAACATACGATTGCGTAAGATGGGCATGTGCGCTTTGCGAATGGCTTGCTGCACTAAAAAAATGGCCCAGGCGATAAACCCAATCCACGAAGCAAAAATAACCAGCAGGTTTTTAAAATAGACCAGTCCTACCACCCAAAACAGAGCCAGCCAAAACGGCCAACGGCGCGCCAACGGAATGGATGAAACGCGAATCATTTGTGCCAGTAATAAAATAATTAGGGTGGAAAAAATTTGTTTGTAAACCAAAAAAGTTTGCGCGTCCAACCCCAAAATTGCCAATCGATTGGCGGATTCGGTAATTTCTACCAGTAAAGCTGCCAACAAAAAGACAGCCAGATAATCCGTCAACTGTTCTGGCTTGCGTAAACGGCGCACCGTTACGGGAAGCAGAATTAAATACGGAATAACTGGCAAAATGTTGAGCAAATATGGCAGGTAGGCTTCAAATTCACCCATAATCCTAAGTATAACCGAAATCAGCCGGGCTTATGCCGCGCTATTTAAACCTTTTTTTTCACTTGCAGCGGCTATAATAGGCCCATTACAAGGCTGGAGGTATTGCAAAATGTTTGATTTTGAATTTCATGTTTCACGCAAAGCTCGCCAGAAATATCAATTTGACGAGGAACTTTTTTCGACAGATGGACGGGCCGTTGTCGCTAATTTTGACGCGGCAAGAAGGTTTGCCGCCAAACTGTCTGTTGGGCGCGATCACCCGGTTCCTGCTTCCGATATCAATGCCATGGGATTGCTCGACGAGGTGATGCACATTCTGATTCGTCAGTATGAGCTGCAAAACCCAAGAGTCATGGAACGGGCGCTGGCTTCGGCCCAAACTCAAAACGGAATGGGTTCGGTGGATGGGACGCTTTATCGTTTTACCGATGAATTTCCTCCACTGGCGGTTTTTAAAAACCAAATCTCTGCCGCCGACTATCTAAATGAGAAAACGGCCAGTGGTTTGCCGCATCGCCTCACCACGCTTGAAGAAATGCTGGTTTTGCATATTACCAACCAGAACCCGGCGGTTTACCCTTATAAAGAGTTGTTTGACGATAAAAATCTGCGGCAAACCAGTGTCTACGATAAACTGATCAGCGGTCTCGATGGCTTTTTTGTTGGTGAACCAGGCTTTGGGGGCCAGGGTTCCGCCGAAACCCTGCTGGCGGCGCTAAAAGCTCCGGCTCTGGCCTCGCCTTATTCGTTGGCGGGTCAGCTCGAATTTATCCTGACGCGCTGGGGAAATTTGCTCGGAGAGAATTTTATTTTGCGTTTGCTGCGTGGCATGGATTTTGTAAAAGAAGAGATCATTCGTCACACCGGGCCGGGCAACTTTCAGGGCAGCGCCCCGATGCCAGCTTTTGGCGGGCACGGTGAAAACGAGTATGAGCGCTTTAGCCCGGATAAAGAGTGGATGCCTCGCCTGGTGTTGATTGCTAAAAATGCGTATGTCTGGCTCGACCAGCTTTCGCGTCAGTATGGCCGCGAGATTGCGCGGCTTGATCAGGTTCCAGATGAAGAGCTGGATTTGCTGGCTCAGCGTGGTTTTACCGGCCTGTGGCTGATTGGGTTATGGGAACGTAGCTGGGCTTCCAAGGAAATTAAACAACGCATGGGCCAGGCCGATGCAGTGGCCTCGGCTTATTCACTCTATGATTATGATATTGCCAACGATCTGGGTGGCTGGGACGCAGTGAGCAACTTGCGCTGGCGGGCCTGGCAGCGCGGGTTACGCCTGGCGGCGGACATGGTTCCGAACCACATGGGAATCGATTCTAAGTGGGTTACGGAACACCCGGATTGGTTTTTATCTCTACCGCACTCGCCTTACCCCAATTATGAGTTTAATAGTGGTGATCTTTCGCGTGATTCGCGAGTTGGAATTATGGTCGAAGACCATTATTACAATCATTCTGATGCGGCGGTGGTTTTCAAGCGGGTTGATCGCTGGACGGGCGATGTGCGCTACATTTACCACGGCAATGATGGCACGTCTATGCCCTGGAACGATACCGCTCAATTGGACTATCTCAAAGCCGAGGTGCGCGAAGCCGTTATTCAGACCATCTTGCATGTGGCGCGCAACTTCCCCGTGATTCGTTTTGATGCCGCCATGACCCTGGCAAAAAAACACGTCCAGCGCTTGTGGTTCCCAGAACCGGGCGCTGGTGGCGCGATCCCATCGCGCTCGGAGTATGGCCTGACTCGCGCCGATTTTGAAGCAGCCATTCCCAATGAGTTTTGGCGCGAAGTGGTGGATCGGGTGGCGGCTGAAGTGCCCGATACGCTGCTGCTGGCCGAGGCTTTTTGGATGATGGAAGGCTACTTTGTGCGCACGCTGGGTATGCACCGGGTTTACAACTCTGCTTTCATGCACATGCTGCGCGACGAAGACAATGCCAAATATCGCCAATTGATCAAAAGTACCCTGGAATATGACCCGCGCATTTTGCAGCGCTATGTCAATTTTATGAATAACCCCGACGAAAAAACCGCCGCCGAGCAATTTGGCAAAGCCGATAAATATTTTGGCATTTGTGTGGTAATGGCTACCGTGCCTGGCCTGCCCATGTTTGGGCATGGACAAGTGGAAGGGTTTTCCGAAAAATACGGGATGGAATACCGGCACGCCAAATGGAATGAAGCGATTGACGAAGGCTTCGTCCGTTACCATCAGCAAGTCATCTTTCCGCTCAATCACCGCCGTTATCTGTTCGCCGGAGTAGAGAATTTTTGGCTGTACGACTTTTTTGCCCCCACCGGAGAAGTGAACGAAGAAGTAATGGCCTATTCCAACCGATTTGGCGACGAACGCGCTTTGGTGATTTATCACAATAAATATGCCAACGCCAGCGGTTGGGTCAAAACCTCCGCAGCCGGATTGCAAGATGGCAAATTGGTACAAAAATCCTTAAGCGAAGGGCTGGCGCTGCCCGCGGCAGACCTCGATTTTGCGATTTTCCGCGATAATATGACCGGGCGCGAATACATTCGCTCATGCAAGCAGCTCGCTGAAAGCGGCCTGTTTGTTGAATTGGGCGCGTATCAATGCCACGTCTTTCTTGATTGGCGCATCGTTTATGGAGCGCAGTGGGCGCAGTTAAATGCCTCCCTCAACGGTGAAGGGCTTGCCTCAGTTCAGGCCAAATATGATGAGTTGTTTGCCCCTAAAGTGGAAGAAAAGATCATCCCCAAAAAGAAACCCGCCGCGCCCAAAAAAGCCAAAAGCGCTACCAGTGAAACCGAACCGCTTAAAATGCCTAAAAAGAAGCGCAGCGCCAAACCTGCTGAATAAACACAACGTAGGGCGAGATACTGTTCTCGCCCTACGCGTTTTTTTCGTTTGCAAAGAATGGCCCTGCGCCCCGAATCACGTTTTCGGCTGGTAGAGCCATTGCGTTTAAAAATAACGGTAACTACCAAAGCATGATAGAATAAATGTGCTATGAAACCCATCCGCGCTTCTGAAATTGGCTCCTACTTGTACTGTCGTAGAGCCTGGTGGCTGCGCCAGCAGGGAGCCGAATCGACCAGCCAGGCCGAAATGGCCGCAGGGACAGAACTTCACCGGAAACACGGGCGCAGCCTGCTGGCGGCCAGTTTTCAGCGTGGGTTGGCTTGGATCATCTTACTGCTGGCTATTTTGCTGTTTACCTGGCTGGGGCTGCAAAGCCTGATTGGTTCACTGTGATGCTTTATCTTGCCATTGGCCTTTTTTTATTAGCGCTGTTCTTCCTCTGGCAATCGAGCCGCACCCGCCGCGCGGCAGGCCTACCCGGCGGACGCATTATCTACACAGATACCCGCGCCTGGGGCAAAACAGACAAAGCGCTCTATGCGGCTGGAATCGGCCTGACCGGCAAACCAGATTATCTGGTGGAACAAAAGGGCAAAATCATCCCGGTCGAGGTCAAAACCGGGAAAACTCCAGCCCAGCCCTATGATTCACATATCTTTCAGCTTGCTTCCTACTGCTTACTGGTCGAAAAAACATACGGCATTCGCCCGCCTTATGGAATTATTCACTACCCTGAACGTGATTTTGCCATCGACTATACCAGTGAGCTCGAAAATGCTTTGCTCGAAATTCTGGTGGAAATGCGCCGGGATGAGCGCCGCGAAACCGTCGCGCGCTCTCATGAAAACCGCACGCGCTGCCTGAAATGTGGCTTTCAAAAAGACTGCAAAGAATCACTGGCATAAAACCAGCCTATTGTATAATCAAACCATGTCCGAGCTAAAAATCGCCATTATCGCTCATCCAAAATTGGCCGACGCCATGCGCGAGGCCGAAGTTGCAGCCACCTACCTGAAAAACAAGGGCCTGCACACAGCTCACGGTTCCATCTACAATGAGGAACTGCGCCGCCGGGTCAAAAGCGGCGAATTTGACATGGTTGTTGCCATGGGGGGCGATGGAACTATCTTGCGCGCCGGGCATCTTTGCGCGCCCTGCAACATTCCCATTTTGGGCTTAAACAAAGGCCGGCTTGGATTTCTCTTTCAAATTGACGACCGGGGCTGGGAACACACCCTCGAGCAGGTCATTTCAGGCGATTATTGGATCGAAAAACGTATGATGTTGCGCGCCGAACACTTCCGCGCCGGAGAATCGCTTGGAACCTGGCAAGCTGTCAACGATGTTGTTATTGCGCGTGGAGCCATGATGCGCCCAATTCACATCAAAGCCAGCGTGGATAACCAATATCTCACCACCTACATCGCTGATGGCCTGATTGCCGCCACTCCCACCGGTTCCACCGCTTACGCCATGGCAGCCGGCGGCCCCATCCTGCCGCCCGAATTGCGCAACATCCTGCTTGTCCCAATCGCCGCCCACTTATCGGTAGATCGCGCGTTGGTTCTCTCCGAAGGTGCTACCGTCAGCATCACTGTCATCAGCGAAAACAGCATTATGAGCATTGACGGACAAACCCCAATTGGTATGGACGAAAATGACCGGGTCGATGTCCGGGCCGGAGAAAACACCGTTCAATTTATCCGCTTTGGCGAACTGGATTATTTTTACCGTAACCTGACCGCGCACATGAACCAAAATAGCATGATAGGACTGCCCCGATGAACGAACCTGCCCCCGTCTATTGCGCCAATCACCCAGGCGTTGAAACCGGTTTGCGCTGCAAAAAATGCGAAAAACCCATCTGTGTCAAATGCGCAGTACGCACCCCTACCGGCTACCAGTGTCGAGAGTGCATCCGCAACCAGCAAAAAGTCTTTGACACCAGCCAACCCTACGACTACCTGACCGGATTTATCGCCGCCGCGCTGCTTTCAGGCCTGGGCAGTTTTGCCATCAGCCTGATAGGCTTCATCGGCTTTTTTGGCTTTTTCCTCTCCTTTGCCGCCGCCCCCACCATTGGCATTATCATCGCCGAAACCGTGCGCTTTATCACGGGCCGTCGCCGCTCACCCGCCCTCTTTAAAGCCATCCTGGCCGGGGTGATTGCTGGCGCACTGCCGATGGCGCTATTTCAACTATTCAACTTCAACGCTTTTGGCATTGCTTTTCAGGCCATCTACCTCTTCATTTCGGCCCCAACCGCCTACTATCGTATTTCTGGCATCCAACTCTTCAAATAAGCGAACCGTATGCTCTCCGAACTCCGCATCGAAAACTTTGCCATCATCGACAAACTCGCGCTCGATTTCAGCAGCGGGCTAAACATCTTCACCGGTGAAACCGGCGCGGGCAAATCCATCATCATGGACGCCCTCGAAATGCTGCTGGGCGGGCGCGCCGAAACCAGCGTCTTGCGCGCCAACTCCGACCGCGCCTCGGTCGAAGGCACATTTAAACTAACCACCGCCAACAAAAGCGCCACCCTCGAAATTCTCAAACGCGAAGACCTGCTCGACGACGAAAACTACGTCACCCTGGCCCGTGAAGTGCGCCGCGAGGGCCGCTCCACGGCCCGCATCAATGGCCGCACCGTCAATGTGACCTTGCTACGCGAAATTGGGGCCTATCTGGTGGATATTCACGGGCAGACCGAACACCTTTCTCTACTAGACGTCCGC
>DYPU01000112.1 GCA_020719725.1 Anaerolinea sp.
CATTTTACACCCCCAGATATGGGGGCTGCCACGCCAATTCCCAATGAGCCATTATTTATGTAACTAGAGCAGGGTTTATGGTATGCCAATAGATTCACCTCCCGAAAGATATTCACAGAAGCCATTTTTAGCAGGATTCCCGTTCAGCTAAATCTTGCCTCGCAATGAGCTGAATTGATCCCGTCGCAACAGCGCTTTTTCCGAACTGCCGTAAGATTTCGTCATTATTGTTGGGCTATAATACATTCGTCACACAAATTTACAAAGCAAACAAAACTCACAAGGAGTATTTCTTATGGAAATCAGCGAAACCGTTCGGCAAAATCTAATTGCCGCCCAGCGTAATGAAATCACAGAGCACAACATCTACGTCCGTATCGCTGCCAGCCTGCCCAAAGCAGAGAATCGGCGCGTCCTCGAAAGCATCGCAGCCGATGAATTGCGCCACTACAATGGCTGGAAAAAATATACCCATCAGGAGGTTCGGCCCAATTGGTTCATCGTCTGGTTCTATGTCAGCATTGCCCGTGTCTTGGGGTTTACCTTTGGTGTCAAGCTCATGGAACAAGGTGAAGAAAGCGCCCAAATCAACTATGCCGAAATTGCCAAAACCATTCCAGAAGCCGCAAAAGTCCATGATGAAGAAGAAGAGCACGAAGAACAGCTTTTGGAAATGCTCGACGAAGAACGCCTGCGCTATGCCGGCTCGGTTGTCTTGGGCTTAAATGACGCGCTGGTAGAACTAACCGGGGCCTTGGCTGGTCTGACGCTGGCCCTGCAAAACGTGGAACTGATCGCCCTTTCCGGGCTAATTACCGGCATTGCCGCCTCGCTCTCCATGGCGGCCTCCGAATATCTTTCCACCAGTTCCGAAAAAACCGATAAAAACCCAATTCTAGCCGCCCTGTATACTGGCGCAGCCTATGTCATGACCGTCAGCTTGCTTATTTTGCCTTATTTACTGCTCAAAAATGAATACCTGGCCCTCGGAATTTCACTCACAATCGCCGTCAGCATTATCGCGGTTTTTAACTACTATATCTCGGTTGCCAAAGGCGAAAATTTCAAACGTCGCTTTTTCGAAATGGCCGGATTAAGCCTGAGCGTGGCGCTATTCAGCTTCATCATCGGTTACTTCATCCGCATGTGGCTGGGAGTAGAGATTTAGCCTGCAAAATAGCCTTGCCATGCCAACCACAAAAAAACTCATTACATCCTCTGCCTGGTTTGCCCTGCTGGTAATTCTGCTCTATTGGGCCATGCGCAAGGCCCCTCTACCCGAAATTTTGGCATCTCTTCAACTTTTACAAGCCTGGCAAATTGTAGCCTTGTTGCTACTCAACAGCCTTATTTTCTGTCTCATCACTGCCCGTTGGTGGCTTATCGTCCAGGCCGAAGCCCGCCAAATCAGGTTTTGGCCGCTGATCACGTTTCGTCTGGCCGCCTTTGGTCTCAGTTACTTCACCCCTGGCCCACAAATTGGCGGTGAGCCTCTCCAAATTCTGTACCTGAAAAGAAGCTACGGCCTCACCACCGTCCGCGCCACTGCCGCGGTTCTCATGGACAAATTATTAGAATTTTTGGCAAATTTCCTTTTTTTAGCGATAGGACTTTTTGCCGTTACCCGCTCGGGAATGCTGGCGCGCTTTACTCCCTCCGCCTGGATTGCGATTCCTTTGGGCCTGGTGCTGCTCTGGCCGCTTGTACACATTCTGCTGCTCTATCAGCATAAACACCCCCTTTCGGCGCTGCTCGCGCCCCTTCGCCACCGCTTAGATGCTGGTATCGGCCCAAATACCCAGACAGCCAGTTGGCAAAGAATGCTACAGCCCTGGCAAACCGGCTTTGCAAACAGTTTGCGGCTGATCATCGTTAGTGAGCATCTCGCAGCCTTGTTTTGTCGGCGACACCTAAAAACCGTACTGGCCGCTCTCGCAGTTTCTCTGCTAGCCTGGGCCGGAATGCTGCTCGAATACCTGGGGATGCTTCATTTCCTGGCGGTCCACCTGAATTTTAGCCAAACCCTGGCTGCCCTAACCGTCGTGCGACTCTCCTTCCTGGCTCCGCTGCCAGCCGGGCTGGGCGCACTCGAAGCCTGCCAGGTCTTTGCCTTCACAAGTTTTGGCCTGCCCGCCGCGCTTGGTATTAGCCTATCCCTACTCATGCGCGGTCGGGACCTTTTGCTCGGCGGGCTGGGCTTACTCATTGCAGCCTTAAAAAAATAAAATGAAAACTCAAACACTAACCTTTACCGCTCCCTATGCCATAGAAATCGGCCAGGCCAGCCTGCCTCCCTTGGGGCTGGAAGATGTGCTCGTCGAAAGCATCTGCTCAGCCATCAGCCCCGGCACCGAAATGCTGGTCTACCGCGGCCAATTTCCGCACACGACCGTCGATCCCTGCATCCCTGGCATGGGCAATGAATTCCGCTATCCACTGGCCTACGGCTATGCCAGCGTCGGACGCATCGTTGAAACCGGAAAAAGAATCAAAAAAGAATGGGTTGGCCGCCTGGTCTTTGCTTTTCAGCCGCATGCCTCCCATTTTGTAGCCCACCTTGGCACGCTCATCTCCATTCCGTACCATTTGCCCGCTGAAACGGCCTGTTTTTTGCCCAATATGGAAACCGCCGTCAACCTGGTGCAAGATGCCGCGCCTCTACTCGGCGAACGTAGCCTGATTCTCGGACAAGGTATCATCGGCCTGTTAGCCACCTCCCTGCTGGCGCAATTTCCGCTCGAAAAGCTGGTCAGCGCCGATAGTTACCCGCTGCGCCAGGCCGAATCACTCCTGGCTGGGGCCAACTCCTGTCTCGATCCCAATAGCGCTACTTTTCACGAACAGGCCCGCGCCCTGCTGCCAGAAGGCGCCGATTTCACGCTAGAACTCTCTGGTTCCCCCGCCGCGCTCGACGAAGCAATTGCGCTAACCGGCTACAGCGGACGCGTCATCATCGGTTCGTGGTATGGCGAAAAACGCGCCACTCTCAACCTGGGCGGCGACTTTCACCGTTCACGCATCCAACTCATTTCCAGCCAGGTTAGCACCATTCGGCCAGAACTCAGCGGGCGGTGGAATAAACAACGCCGTTTTGGGGTAGCCTGGAAAGCCCTCGCCAGCATCCGCCCCGAAAAGTGGATTACCCACCGTTTCCCCATCCAAAAAGCTGCCGAAGCCTACCAACTGCTCGATCAAAACCCATCCGGGGCCATTCAGGTGATTCTCACTTACAATGAGAACTAAACCCACCCAAAACAGGAGCGTTTTTATGTACACCCTGGCCGTCAAACGTGATTTTATCGCCCGCCATTATCTCATCGGCGGTGATTGGGGCTCAGAAAACCTGCCCAACTCGCACCACTACCTGGTCGAGCTGCAACTCAGCGGCCGCAGCCTCGATCAGCACGGCTACCTGGTCGATATTGTAGAGGTTGAAAAGCATCTCAATGCCACAGTGAGCTACTACCGCGAGAAAATGCTCAACGACCTACCCGAATTCGTCAAATTGAACCCATCTATAGAACATTTTGCGCGCATCCTGGCCGAACAACTTAGCGCCAAAATTCACGCGACCAATCTCAGCCGCCTGGCCGTGCGCGTTTGGGAAAATGACATCGCCTGGGTTTCCTACACGGTCGAACGTTAAAAACCGCGCAATCTCCTTAACGAACTTATTATGAAAATCGGCCTGCTCATCTATGGTTCACTCGATACCCTCAGCGGCGGCTATCTTTATGACCGCAAACTGGTCGAAACCTTGCGCGCCCAGGGCGATAGCGTGCAAATTATTGCCTTGCCCTGGCGCAATTACGCCGCCCATCTGAGCGACAACTTACATTTTCACCTGCCCCCCGACCTCGACCTGCTCATTCAAGATGAGCTTAACCACCCCTCCCTGCTGGCAGCCAATCGCCGCAAAAGAACCTATCCGGTGATCAGCCTGGTACACCACTTGCGCGCTTCCGAACAGCGCCCTGGCTGGCAAAATTGGTGTTACCAGCTTGTCGAAAAGCATTACCTGAACAGCGTGGATGGATTTATTTTTAATTCTCAAACCACCAGAGACGTTGTCACCGCGCTGGTGGGCGATTTCAAGCCCGCAGTGATCGCCTACCCGCCAACCGACCGTTTCGGCAGCGCCCTACCCGCAGCTTGGGTCGCCGCGCGAGCCAAAACCGCCCAGCCCTTAAAGTTGATCTTCCTGGGCAATCTCATCGAACGCAAAGGGCTGCAAACCCTACTGCAAGCGCTGACAACCCTCCAACCAGGAACCTTTCACCTCGATGTAATCGGCTCCCTCCAAAGCGACCCCATTTATGCCACAAAAATGCAGCAATTTGTGCAAAAAAATGGCCTAACCACCAATATTTATTTTCATGGCGCATTAGATAATGCCAGGCTGGCTGAAAGACTACAAGCTGCCCATGTTTTGGCTGTTCCCTCCAGCTATGAAGGATTTGGGATTGTCTACCTGGAAGGCATGGGATTTGGCCTACCCGCCATTGGAACCAGCGCCGGAGCCGCATCCGAAATTATTACAGAAGGTCAAACTGGCTTCATCATCGCTCCCAACGATGCGGTCCGGCTGGCGGCCCACCTGAAAGAGCTTTCCCAAAACCGGTCTCTGCTGGAAAAACTGGCCCTTAATGCGCTGACGCGCTACGCCCGCCAACCGGGTTGGGAGACAACCTGCGCCAACATACGCGCCTTTTTAACGACCGTGAAAGAAAATTATGGCTGAAACCCGCCCACCCATTCCACCGCTCTTTTTGAAACGCATGTCAGGCTTACTCGGTGCCGAATTCGAGGCTTTCGCGGCCTCGCTCGAAGCCGCCCCGGTCAGCGGTCTGCGCGTTAATACGCTTAAGCTCTCCCCCCAAGAATTTGCCAAAATTTCCCCAGTTGAGCTGGCAGAACCTATCGCCTGGTGCAATTCAGCCTACCGGGTGCCGCCCAGCGAGATTTCTGCCGGACAGCACCCATTTCACCGCGCCGGATTGTATTACCTGCAAGACCCCTCGGCCATGTCACCCGCCGAACTATTGGCCCCGCAGCCCGGCGAAATGGTACTAGACCTGGCCGCAGCCCCAGGCGGTAAGACCACGCATCTGGCAGCGCTGATGCAGGGGCGAGGTCTGTTGGTCGCCAATGAAATTAAGGATAAACGGGTGGGACACCTGGCTCAAAATGTGGAGCGCTGGGGCGCGGGCAATGTTGTTGTCACCAATGAAACCCCTGAGCGCCTGGCAGACCATCTCGGCCCCATCTTTGACCGGGTGCTGGTCGATGCGCCTTGTTCGGGTGAAGGCATGTTCCGCAAGGATATGGGCGCGCGTGTCGATTGGTCACCTGAGATGGTGGCGGGGTGCGCGGTGCGCCAGCATAATATTTTGCGAGTGGCGGCGCGGCTGGTGCGGCCTGGCGGCTATTTGCTCTATTCCACTTGCACCTTTGCGCCTGAAGAAGATGAAGGCGCAATTCAAGCGCTCTTGGATCACTTTTTAGAGTTTCGGGTGGTGGCGCTGCCACAGTTGGACGGATTTGGAGCGGGGCAACCGGCCTGGCTGGAGCAATTGACGGGGCAACCGGCCAACCCGGCGCTGGCCGGGGCGACGCGGCTTTTTCCACATCGCTTGACAGGCGAGGGGCATTTTGCCTGTTTGCTGGCGCGGGCCGAGGCCTCTGGCCCGGCGCGGGGCCGAGAAAAACCAACCCGGCAACGGGAAAAACTCGATTTGCGCTTTTGGCGGGAATTTGTGACAGAAACGTTAGACCTCAATTTGGCGGAAGACCGGCTAAAAGTGGCGGGAGAGCGTTTGTACTTTGTCCCCGATACGCTGGCCGATTTTTCGCGTTTGCGGGTGGTGCATTCGGGTGTTTGGCTGGGAACCTTCAAAAAGGGCCGTTTTGAACCGGCACATCCATTGGCGCTCTTCCTGAAGCGCGGCGAGGCCAAGAATACGCTTAATTTGCCCGCCGACAGCCCCAAACTGGCGGCCTACCTGCACGGCGAACCGCTTGAATCTGAAGGCCAGCCGGGTTGGGTGGTTATCAGCGCTGATGGCTGGCCGTTGGGGTGGGGCAAGCGCGTGCAGGGGCTGGTCAAGAACCACTACCCGCGCGGGTGGATGTAACGGGCGATATTCGAGAGTAGATATTTGAAAATCGAGTATCTACTCTTTATACACTCTCAACGTCTTTTCAATCACAATCTCTGAACTGAATTCTTTTTCGACCATTTCTCGTCCGCGTTGGGCCATTTGCTGGCGTAACTGCGAGTTTTCTAGCAGGGTTTGGATGGCGTCAGCCAGGGCAAGCGGGTCGCGCGGCGGGACGAGCAGGCCGTTGACGCCGTGCCGCACGATTTCACGGCATCCCGGCGCATCGGTGGTGACGATGGCCCGTTTGCTGGCGGCGGCTTCAAGCAGGCTTTTTGGCACGCCTTCGCGGTAAGATGGCAGGCAAATCAGGTGGCTGGCGGCATAGGCA
>DYPU01000113.1 GCA_020719725.1 Anaerolinea sp.
TCGATCGAGGTGCCCAGGGGCCAGGTCGTCACCCTGATCGGCTGCAACGGGGCGAGGGTTGGGCTGGGAAAAACTGTCGGCGGGTTGGTGGCCTCGGGTGTGTTGGTCGGGCGAAGGGGCGTCGGCGCTGTCAGCCAGTCGCTTGGGCTGAGGACGATGCTTGCGAGGGTGGCAGTGGCTGTGGGCCGGGGTGATTGGTTTCGATTCCAAAAAAAGAATAGAGTGACGAGACTGAGCGCCAGGAAGAGTCCCCAAACTAGGCCGAGGATGAGTTTGAGCCGGGAGGTGGTCATAGGGCGATTATACCCTTCGTGTTTGTCTGGCTGGGCGGGGGTGATGATAAAATAAATCATTATGTTGGTTTTTCTCACTCTGGCAATTTATGTTTTGGCAATTTTGGCAATTGTGGGGCTGCGCCTGACCCGCCTGGCTTTTTCTTATTCCTGGTTGGCGGCGGCTTTGGGCGCTTTTTTGGCCTGGTTGAGCGTTTTTTTCTGGCAGATGATTTTGCCGCAGCCGGTTTTGACGGGGAACTGGCAGTCGCTTTCGTTTTTTGTGGTTTCCCCGGCCTTGCTGGTAGATCAGGTGGCCTGGGTTTATGCCATGAGCTTTTCGACCCTGGCATTGGCGGTCATTTTAATGGCCCCGGCTCAGGTGACGGGAATTAGCCCCAGCGCCTGGATTGGAACGCTGGGCCTGTCACTGTTGGCGCTGCTGGCATTTTTGGCTGATAACCCGTTGACGCTGGTGATGGTTTGGACGGCGCTGGATTTGGCTGAACTGCTGAATACGTTACGGCTTTCAGACAAGCCCAATTTGAGCGAGCGGGCGGTGATTTCATTTGCTGTGCGCGCTTTGGGGACGGGTTTTGCGCTGTGGGCCAGTGCCCTGAATCCTGGAACCAGCGGGGCGGCCTCGTTTGAGTCGATCTCGCCGCAAGTGGGTGTTTATCTTTTGCTGGCCGTGGGGCTGCGCCTGGGAGTTTTGCCCTTACACCTGACTTATCGCAGCGAACCAGCTTTGCGGCGCGGCATGGGCACGGTCTTGCGCATGGCGGCGGCTTCTTCCAGCCTGGTGCTGCTTGCCAGAATTCCGGCAGGGTTGGCTTTGGGTGGCTGGACGACGGTTTTGCTGGGATTGTTGATGTTGGCGCTGGTGTATGGCGGCTGGAAGTTTCTCACAGTTACAGATCCGCTTTCGGCCCGGCCTTTTTGGTTGATTGGGCTGGGAGCATTGGCTGTAATAGCGGCGCTGCGGGGCAACCTGGCAGGCAGCGCTGCCTGGGGCAGCGCCATGATCCTTTTTGGGGGCCTGGTTTTTTTATACTCAGCCCATCAGCGGGTTTATACCTTTATTTTGAGCGGGCTGGGGCTGGGGCTGCTGGCTTTGCCCTTTACGCTGACCGCCTCGGCCTGGCAGGGCGGCGCTCCGTTGGATTGGCTGTTTTGGCCGGCCGCGTTAGCGGGACAGACCATGCTTAGTGTTGGTTATGTAGTTCACCTGTGGCGCAGTGCTGAACGTGAATTGGCTCACTTGCCGCGCTGGGCGCAATCGGCTTACCCGCTGGGGCTGGCCGCACTGGGCATAATGATTATTTTACTGGGCCTGTGGGGCTGGCCGGGCGCATTGCAATTGGGGGTCTGGTGGCCGGGAGTGCTGGTCAGCTTATTAACTTTCATCGCGCTGGTGGTTTTGTGGCGGCTTTCCCGCGCATCAGAGCCGCTTTTGGTGCGCGGCAAAAGCGCTTCAGACGAATCGGTTTCACGGCTCTCTTTTTTTGCAGAGACTTTTGCCGAATCGATTTGGTGGTTCTACCGCACCCTGCGCCGCCTGGTCGATTTTATTTCGGGCCTGCTGGAAGGCGATGGCGGCTTGCTTTGGACGCTGTTGGTCTTGGTTTTATTGATGATTCTATTCCAACAGATTTAGCTTACAAATTGAAAGGCGATTCATGCTTGAATTCTTCCGCTGGGTGGCGGCTTTGGTAATTGTTGTTACTTCGATTGCGCTGCTTTTGGGCCGTGACTGGCGCTGGAGCCTGGGTATCCTGGCTGCACAATATTTAGCTGTCTTTTTTCTATTTTTATCGAACTGGCCGCTCACCATGGCTGCCGCCAAACTGGTGACAGGTTGGATGGCCGCCGCTATTTTGGGAATGACACTTACCAATCAACCCGCCGAACTGCCCGACCAATCCAGCCGTGTTTTTAAACTTTTTTTGGCAGCGGTGGTGGCTGGCGCGGCAATTCAGATGCTACTATTGATTAATTCCTGGATGTCTGAAGCCGGTTCGCCGCTTTTGCTCGCATCCCTGATGCTGATAGGGCAGGGCTTGCTCCAACTTGGCATGACCACCAACCCATTTCGCGTGACACTTGGCCTGCTAACCACCCTTTTGGGCTTCGATTTGCTCTCTTCCCCGCTCGACAACTCCATTTTAGTGGCAGCCCTTCTAACAGCCGTCAGCCTGGGCCTGGCGCTAACCGGCTCCTATTTGCTCTCCTTGCGCCTAAAAACGGAGACAGAATGAGTGCGCCGCTGATTTGGATTGCGCTGCCCATTGGCCTGGCAATTTTTCTCTTTCTGCTGCCAGGTGAACGCCTGGTGGCCTGGTTTGGTGGATTTTTTGCGGCTGGCCTGGCGGTACTGGCGCTGTTTGCGCCGACTGATACCGCGCTGCGGCCCTTTGGGCTTTTTTCCCTGCGCATCGATTCCAGCCTTAGCCTGTTGGGCCGTCAAATCAGCCTGCCCCCTTCCACCCAAATTGTGCTGGTTTTAGTCTATGCCATTGGCGCATTCTGGTTTTTTGGCACTCTTGCCATCGGAAACGCCCGCCGCCTGATTCCGGCTGGGCTGGCAACACTGGCCCTGTTAACAGCCTCCCTCGCCATTCGTCCCTTCTTATATGCAGCCTTGCTTATTCAGGGCGCGGTTTTGCTGGCCGTGCTGATGCTGGCAGAACCCAACCGGCCCGCTGGACGTGGACTGATGCGTTTTCTCATCTATCAAACGCTTGCCATGCCCTTCATTCTATTGGCCGGATTTCTACTCTCGGGCGTGGAAGCTGGCCCGCGTGACCTGGCCGTTATTTTGCAGGCCGCCATTTTACTTGCGTTGGGATTTTCCTTTCTCCTTTCCATTTTTCCTCTTTCCACCTGGCTGCCCATGCTGGCCGAAGAAGCCAACCCATACCTGGTCGGATTCATCCTTTCCACTTTTCCAACATTTGCGCTGCTCTTCGCGCTCAACTTTGTAGACCGCTACTCCTGGATTCGAGAATCCACCGAATTTTTTCAGGTTTTGCAAACCGTTGGCCTGCTGACAGCAGTTTCTGGCGGAGTTTGGGCAGCTTTTCAGCGCCATGCCGGGCGCGTCTTTGGCTACGCCGCCGTCACCGAGATTGGTCTTGCATTGGTCGCCGTTAGCCTGCCAGAGAAAATGATCGGATTACAAATCATCTTCTTCCTACTTGTACCGCGCGCTCTGGCCTATGGGGTTTGGGCATTGTCGCTTTCCGTTTTACAACAAGGTGCGCCCAGTCTGCGCTACAACGACTTGCGGGGCCTGGCTCGTCATTATCCACTTGCCACATTAGGCTTATTTCTTTCCATTCTTTCCCTGAGCGGGGTTCCTCTATTTGCCAGCTTCCCTGTCCGACAAGCGCTCTGGGAACAACTCGCCCGCCACGGATTTTTGCCAGCCTTGTGGATGGGACTTGCCAGCCTCGGTCTGTGGATTGCTGCGCTGCGCTCCCTGGCGGTACTCAATCTGGCCGCCGAGAATACCCCCTGGGCTTTGCAGGAAACCATGCAACAACGCGCCCTGATCCTCCTCGGCCTGCTGAGCTTGCTTGCGGTCGGAATTTTCCCGCAATGGATCACCCCACTACTCACCAACCTTTCGGGCATGTTTGAACAAATTGGGCGCTAAACAATCAACCGCAACGGCCATGCTATAATCACACCACTTTCCCCCTGGAGTAGAACATTATGGAAGAAGATTTTGCCAAAAGGCTCGACTGGCTTGAAAGAGAACATCGTAAAGACCACGGTGTCATCGAATTGCTACAGCAACAAGTCAATGCCTATGAAAGTAACTTTTCCCTATTGCGCGAACAAATCAAAGAAGTTGCCGCCGACCTGGCGCGGTTTTCATCCACCGCCGCCCGCCTGCAACAATTTGACACAATGATTACCCAATATCGCGCCGAAGTCACCAAAGCCATTGAAGACCTCGAAAAACGCCGCGACAGACACGAAATCGACACCGAAACCCGCCGCCGCACTGAAATTGACAACCTCAACAAATCCCTACTCGAACTGCGTAAACCGCTCGAAATCCTCGACGAACTCAAAAAAGGGATTCAAACCCGCGCCGACGAAAATGCCCGCCTTGTCCGCACCTTCTCAGACTTTGAAAAACGCATCAACGAATTTACCCACGCCGACGAAGACATTCGCCGCTCGGTCCGACTCGTCGATGACGCCCGCAAACTGGATTTCAAACGCCTCGCCGATCTGCAAGGCGAAATGAGCGCCATCCGCAAACGCTCCGACGAAGCCCGCGAAAAAGTAGACCTGAGCGCCGACACCCTGCGCCTGCTCGACAACCGCATCAACGAACTTTTAGTCAGCGAAGCCGAACGCCGCCAGGCCCAAATGCAATTTATTGAAAAACAGAGCATCGCCTACATCGACCGCGAACGCCAATGGAAAGACTGGCAAGCCCGCTTCGAAGCCTTCGTCCGCCAAACCAGCAACCTCGATGCCCAAATCGCCCAACTTGAAGACACCCAGCGCGCCGTCAAACGCTCCCAAGATTCCTTCGACGACATCAACCCCCGCCTCGAACGTCGCATCAAAGAAATCACCGAAATTCAACGCCTGGCCGAAGACCGCTTCCGCCAAGAATGGGTCACTTTCAAATCTGACGACCAAAAGCGCTGGACAAACTACGCCCTGACCCACGATGAAATTCAAAAAGACGTGCGCACCGAGTTTGAAAAAATAAACCAACGGGTAGCCGCTGCCGATGACTCTTTGCAAAGCATGAAAGACCTCTTCCAGCAGACCAACGATGTCACCGGAACCCAACTGCAAGAACTCATGAACTGGACTCACGAATGGCTCACCAACTATAAGCGCATCATGGGCCGCACCACCCGCTAAACCGCCATGCGAGTCATCGGCACCGCCGGGCATGTAGACCACGGCAAATCCACCCTCATCGCCGCCCTAACCGGCGTTCATCCCGACCGGCTCAAAGAAGAGCAAGAGCGCGAGATGACCATCGACCTCGGCTTTGGCTGGCTAACCCTGCCCGACACCGCAGAAATCGGCATTGTCGATGTCCCCGGCCACCGTGACTTCATCGAAAACATGCTCTCAGGCATTGGCGGCATCGACGCCGCCCTGCTCATCATCGCCGCCGACGAAGGCGTAATGCCCCAAACCCGCGAACACCTCGCCATTCTCGACCTGCTCCAAATCCAGACCGGCATCATCGTCATCACCAAAGTCGATTTAATAGATGACGCGGAATGGCTGGAACTGCTCGAAGAAGATGTGCGCCGCGCCCTGGCCGCCACCGCGCTAAAAGCTGCTCCACTCGTGCGCGTTTCAGCCAAAACCGGATTTGGCCTCGATACGCTTGTAACTACGCTGAAAAAGATTCTGGCCGAGCGCCCGCGCCGCCTCGACTTGGGCCGCCCACGCCTGCCCATCGACCGGGTTTTTACCATGCCCGGCTTCGGCACTGTGCTGACGGGAACCCTCAGCGACGGCCATTTTTCACTCGGCGACGAAGTGGAATTACTGCCTTCCGGTGAACGAGGGCGAATCCGCGGCCTGCAAACCCACAAGAAAAAAGAAGAAACCGCCCTGCCCGGCTCACGCACCGCGGCCAACGTCTCTGGTTTGGCCCTGGAAGATGTGACCCGCGGCCAGGTTTTGGTTAAACCCGGCCAGTACAAAGCCACGCGCCGCATTGATGCCCGATTGCGTTTGCTAAAAGACATTTCGGCTCCCCTGCGCCATGCCGCCGAAGTCAAAGTTTTTCATGGAACCAGTGAAAGCCTGGCGCGTGTACGTCTGCTTAGCCTTGAAAGCCTCGAACCCGGCCAGGAAGGCTGGATTCAACTGGAACTGCGGGACC
>DYPU01000023.1:0-14737 GCA_020719725.1 Anaerolinea sp.
TTTTGGCTTTGCTGAATGACGAATCTGGGGCAGAGATGGTACAGGAATTATTGCCCAGCTTCCAGCGGGCTGAAAAATCCGCGTAATTTCCATGTCTATTGGCTGGCAAAAAGATCAAAAAGGCTATGCTGAAATCGTCGAGGCTGTCGAGGAAGCTGAAAAAGCGGGTATGCTGGTTGTCTATGCCAACCCACTGTATGACAATTTATTACTCGTACCAATGGACTCACGCACCACAGCCTCGCCCACCGGGAAAGATGAGTATGTTTTTTATCGTACCGGGGGCGTGAGTTGGGCCATTCCATATATCGCTGGCATGTACGCCCTGGCGGCACAGGTCAAGCCGCAGATTACCCCTCAAGAATTCTGGAAAATCGCCCTGGAGACCGGGCAAACGATTGAAATTCTCCATGAGAGCCAAACATACCAACTCGGGCCAATCCTCGACCCGGTGGCGTTGATTGCGGCCCTGTAGCCCTAACAGCCAAAACGCTTAAGTTATCTCTCAAGATGTGACGTGAAAACGATTGTCAGGATAAAATAGCGCAACCCAAGGAGCATTTTGATGAGTGTATTGAGCGAATTCGAATCCCGGCTTTCGCCGGAGTTGGCAAGCACCTGGCGCGGGCTGAACAGCCCGATCGAGATCCAGAATTTTCTGGACAGCATTCCCTATGTCGGCGAAGACCGTGACCGCTCGCCGCTGGATGTGCTGCGCGACCGGCAGTGTCACTGTCTCGACGGCGGATTGCTGGCGGCCCTGGCCTTGCGCCGTTTGGGAGAGCCAGGCTTGCTGCTCGACCTGGTCCCGGCAGTGGACGAATCCGGCCAAAAACTGGACGATGATCATGTTTTGGCCGTCTACCGTCGTAATAGCGGTTGGGGCGCAATCGCCAAATCCAACTTCGTCTGGCTGCGCTTCCGCGAACCGGTTTATCGCTCTCTGCGCGAGTTGGCAATGAGTTATTTTGAGGTCTATTACAATGTGGATAAGCTGAAGGCCCTGCGCGGCTACACTCGTCCGATGGACATAGCCCGCTTCGACCACCTGCCCTACGCCTGGGATGAACCCGCCACCCATAAACTGTATACGGTTTTCTATCGGCGTAAAGCCACCTCGCTCATTTCTCCCGTGGCGGCGGCTGAACTGCATCTAACTGACCAACGCGCCTATGATTCTGGCGCTACCGGTACCAACTGGGATTGGGTCTATCATCCCAAACCGTAGCGGCTTAGTTTTTGGGCAGCCCCATAATTTTGCGCGCGCCGGGGAAAAATAAGCGCTGAAACATGCGTGTCATGTCGGTTACGCTGTATTCCTGCATATTCTCCAACCACCAATCGATACTGCTGACCAACGCCCCGTTAAAGTAGGCCGCCAACAAATCGACAGGCACTTCAAACAAAATTGGAATGGGGTCGGTTTTCACTTTGGTTTGGACAAATTCGTTAATCGACTCAATCAAAATCTCTCGGATTTGGCTCGCAATTCGGTTGGAACTCTCATTTTTTAATAAAATGCGATACAAATCACAATTATCGGCAACATGTTGAAACACCATCAAAAAAGGCATGGTGGGATTGTTTTCACTAATTTGGCCGTCGGGCAACCACACTGAAAAAGGGATTTGTGCCAGCGCCTCCACCCGCTCCTGGGCAAGCAGGCTAAATTCATCCAGGAGCAAGTCTTCTTTGTCGTGGTAATGCACATAAAAAGTGGCGCGGCCCACATTGGCCTGCTGGGCAATTTCTTCCACCGATATGGTTTCATACCCTTTGTGGCGAATTAAATCCATCAACGCCCGGCGCAGGGCCTGCCGGGTACGCTGCACGCGGCGATCGGGTTTGGGTTTGGATTGAGACACAGGCAGCCTCCAAAATGGTTGCATAGCGCAAATCTGATAAACATTTCTGTCTTGACATGCGATTAAGTCTAATTATAATAGATGATGTCTATTATTGGACAAAGTCTACTATTTCTTGAGGCCAGTGTGGCGACAAATACTTCATCCATTATCGAATTGCGTAATGTCGGCAAGGTTTATTCCAGCGCGGCGGGTGATTTCCCGGCGTTGCGCGCTATCGATTTAACCATCCAGGCGGGTGAGTTTTTAGGGATTGTGGGCAAGTCTGGAGCCGGAAAGTCCACTTTACTGAACATGCTCACCGGAGTTGACCACGTCACTGCGGGCGAGGTGATTGTTCGGGCCGGGGCCGAAGTTTCCATCCACCATTTGAGCGAAAATGACCTGGCCCTGTGGCGCGGGCAGACGATGGGTGTGGTTTACCAGTCTTTTCAACTTTTACCGATGCTAAACCTGCTCGAAAATGTGATGATGCCGATGGATTTGTGCGGGCTGTACCACCCCCGTAAAAGCCGCGAGCGGGCCCTGGAGCTTTTGCGGTTGGTAGAAATTGAAGAGCACGCCTACAAATTGCCCGCTTTTATTTCGGGCGGGCAGCAGCAACGGGTGGCGATTGCGCGCGCCCTCGCCAATGATCCGCCGATTTTGGTGGCCGACGAGCCAACCGGCAGCCTTGATTCTGTTACCGCGGATCATATTTTTGATTTGTTTGAAAAGCTGGTGGCCGGCGGCAAAACCATTATTATGGTGACACACGATATGGGGCTTTCACCGCGTTTTTCCCGTCACCTGACGATTGCCGATGGAGAGATTTTAGAGGAAACCAGCCTGGCGGCCAGCGGCCAGCTTAAAATAGAACCTAACCCAAGGCAAACCCAAAGCGAAGATGAAGCGGGCAGTGGCTCATGGAAAATGGGAAACGAAGACGACGCAGATTTGGGCGCGGCGCAAACCGTGCTAAAGAAGAAAGACAAAAAAAAGAAGAAAGAGAAAAAATCTGGCAAGGCTAAACAGGAGCAGCGATGAGCGCGATTCCGATGATTGAATTACGCCAGGTGGTGAAGACCTTTAAAAACGCTGCGGGTGAGTTTACCGTCTTGAAAGGCATCGATCTAACCCTGCACCAGGGTGAATTTGTGGCGATCGTTGGCAAGTCGGGCAGCGGCAAAAGCACCCTATTGAATATGATGACCGGCATCGATCACCCTTCCAGTGGGCAGGTGGTGGTGAATGACACCGATTTATACGCCCGCATGAACGAATCCCAGCGTTCTTTGTGGCGCGGCAAAAATATGGGCATTGTTTTTCAGTTTTTTCAGCTTTTGCCAATGCTCACTTTGCTCGAAAACGTGATGCTGCCGATGGACTATGTTGGCATGTATGATTTTGATGAACGCCCTGAACGTGCGCTTAATTTACTTAAGCTGGTGGGGTTGGAAAATCAGGCCAACAAATTACCTGCCGCCGTTTCAACCGGCCAGCAGCAGGCGGCGGCCATCGCCCGCGCCCTGGCAACCGACCCTCCGCTACTGGTGGCCGACGAGCCAACCGGCAACCTCGATTCGCGCTCGGCAGATATTATCATCAACCTCTTTCAGGCTCTGGCAGATCAGGGCAAGACGATTGTGATGGTGACGCACGATCCATCCTTGACCTCGCGCACCTCGCGCACCATCATTATTTCGGATGGTGAATTGGTCGATGAAGCGGTGGCCCAGGCGCTGCCACTGCTTCACCATCGCCAGATGCTGGCTATCACCAAAACCGCCGGACGCAAGCATATCGAAGCCGGGCAGATGATTATCTCGCGGGATAGCCAGGTCGATGCGTTCTATATCCTGTGCGCAGGCACGGTCGATGTTGTGCTGACCGGCAAAAAACGCGAAGATACCATCGTCTCACGCCTGGAGCCGGGCCAATTTTTTGGCGAGGTGGAATTGCTACGCGGTGATAAATCAATTGCCAGCGTGCGGGCTGCATCGGATGGCCCGGTCGAACTGCTGGTGATAGCTCGCAATGCCTTTCTCGATTTACTCAAGCAATCACCGCTAACCGAAGAAACGATTGCAAAAATTGTTCAACGCCGTCTGGCAGAAAACAAATCTGCCGACCGGCGCGAATGATAAATGAAGAAAAAAAATTCTTTGCCGTATAGGCTGCTCCTCATTTCACCTAAAAACCATAAACCCTTATGAGACCTCGTTGGCGAAAAATATTTCTTGATTTGTTCGAAAACATGACCCGCACCCTGTTGGTGGTTTTTTCCATTGCGGTTGGTGTTTTTTCAATTGGTGTTATTTCGGGCGCGCATGTCATCATCGAAAACGATATGAGCGCCAGCTATGCTGCCAACCGACCTGCCAACCTTGAATTGCGTACCGAAGATTTTGACCGTGACTTTTTGGCGATGCTTCAAAATGCGTCCGGAATTGTGGATGTGGAGGGGCGGCGTGTCTTTAATATTCGCGCCCGGCGCACAGATAGTTCACTATGGACCAATCTCGATATTGTGGCCGTGGATGATTTTGAGAACAACACCATCAATTTACTAACGCTTGTGGCCGGGTCGGTTTCACCTGGCAAGCGTGAAGTGGTGATGGAGCGCGAAGTATTGGAAGAATTTAAGATCGCGGTTGGCGAAGAAGTTGTTTTTGAACTACCCGACGGCTCCACCAAAACCCTGAAGGTGGTTGGTATTGCTCAGGACCCCACCACCGGCGCAGATGATTTTTTGGCACCGCCTTTTGCCTATATTTCTATGGACACCCTGGCAACTCTCCGCCAGCCCGATTCGTTTAATCGGGTCTACGCCACTGTCGAAACCGGCCAAAATGACGAAAATCACATTCGGGTGATGGCCGCTGATCTAAAGGAAAGAGTGGAAAAAAGCGGCGTGGCGGTTTACCGTTCGCGCACCGCCATGAGCAACGAGCATCCATTGGCCTCCACCGTCAACGCCATTTTAGGCATTTTGCTTGCGCTGGGCATTCTGATCGTTTTTCTTTCTTCATCTTTAATAGCCAATACGCTGGCGGCTCTGCTCAACCAACATTTGCGCCACATTGGCGTGATGAAACTGGTGGGCGGGTGCAACAGCCAGGTTTTTGCCATGTACCTGGTGCTGATTCTTTCTTTTGGCATTTTGGCGCTGCTGATTGCGGTTCCAGCGGGCGGGCTGGGCGCGTATGAACTGGCGAACTTTATCGCGCAGAAGCTCAGTTTCGGCTTGCTGGGACGGCGGATTGTGCCGCTGGCTTTTTTTATTCAGATTGCGGTCGGGATTCTTGTGCCGCTTTTGGCCGGTTTTGTGCCCGTCATTAATGGCTCACGGATTAAGGTGCTAAGCGCCATCAGCGGTGAAGCGGCAGACGAAATGGTGAGCAGGCCGGAGGTTGGCGCGAAACGAGAATCGGCTTTTGAACGGTTCCAGCACCAGGTAACGGCCAGCCTGGCCCGGCGCGGAATCCACTTCCCGCGTCCACTGCTGATTTCATTGCGCAATACATTCCGCCGCAAGAGCCGCCTGATGTTGACCCTGTTTACCTTGACGATGGGTGGCGCAATTTTTATTGCGGTTTTTAATGTGCGTACCACCCTGTTTGATTATATGGACAACGTGGGCCGCTATTTTGTGGCCGATGTCACGCTCGATTTTGACCAACCCTATCGGCTGACAGAAATTGAAGCGGTGGCGCGCCAGGTTCCGGGGGTGGTGGATGTGGAAGGGTGGGCTTTTGCGACTGCCGAAGTGCTTTACCCCGACGGAACCGTGGCGGAAAACCTGACGGTGCTTGCGCCGCCGGTTGAAAGCCAAATGGTGAATGCCGAGCCGGTTTCCGGGCGTTGGCTACAGGTTGGCGATTCCAAGTCGATTGCTATTACTGAGGGTATTTTGCGCAGTTTTCCCGATTTGAAACCCGGCGATTCTTTGAATGTGAAGGTCGGCGGGCGCGAACAAACCTGGGAAGTGGTTGGCTTTTTCAAGTTTATCGACCGCGAAGGGCTGATTGCCTACGGAACCTATGAGTATTTTTCGCGGGAGACCAACCTTGCCAATCGTTCTGTTTCCTTTCGGGTGGTGACGGATCGACACGACAAACCCTATCAGGCCGAGATGAGTGAACTGCTTGATAAACATTTCCGCGATGCGGGCTACAAACTACGCCAGGCCCAACCCGGACTTTCGGCCTTAAGCAATGCCACCGAAAGCCTGGACATTTTGGTCATCTTTTTGTTGATTATGGCAGTGCTGACAGCAATTGTCGGCGCGATGGGGTTGACGGGTACGATGGGAATGAACGTGCTGGAGCGTACCCGCGAAATTGGCATTATGCGCGCCATCGGGGCGGTAGACCGCGAGGTGATGCGCATGGTGATGGTGGAAGGTATGGTGATTGGTGGCATTTCATGGGTGTTGGGGCTGTTCCTTTCCATTCCATTTACCTATTTATTGTCTTTAATCGTAAGTCTGGCAGTTTTTGAGACTCCCATCGATGTAGTCTTTACTCCTGTTGGCTATTTAATATGGCTTGGGCTGGTGATTGTGCTCTCGGCTGTGGCAAGTGTACTCCCGGCGCGCAACGCCGCCCGCCTTACCATCCGCGAAGTATTATCTTATGAATAAGCCGCTCTGGATTTGGAGCGGAAAAGAAAGGTTGAAGAGAAGAATTCCTATGAAAAAAAAGATTTTCTTTGTACTGGTTGTTTTATCACTTACCTTGGCCGCTTGCGCCACCCAGCCTGCCACCCCCGTTGACACGGCTCCTGTTCCGGTCAATTTTGTCGTAGCCGAGGGGCATGTTTTTCCGGCGGCAGATGTCCAATTGAGTTTTGCGACGCGCGGCACAGTGGCCGAAATTGTGGTCAGTGAAGGTCAGGCTGTCAAACGCGGCGATGTGCTCGTCCGCCTGGCTGACCGCGAACAGGCCGATGCCGCCCTGGCCGCGGCCACCCTGGCCCTGACCTCGGCCCAGCAGGATTATGATACTTTTGCCCGCGCCGAAGGCCTTTCCCGCGCCCAAGCCTGGGATGCTTATCAGCAGGCCCAAATTGTCCGCGCTGAAGCCGGGCGCGAGTGGGAAAAAATCGACCTGACCGACATCGACAACCAACTTGAAGACGCCGACGCGGATGTTCAGGATAAAAAAGAACTTTTGAACGATGCCCAAGATGAATTTGACAAGTATAAAGAACTGAACAAGGACAACGACAAGCGTAAAACCGCTGAAGACGACCTTGAAGCAGCCCAAGAAGAGTACAACGAAAGCCTGCGCGCCCGTGAAGAAATTGCGCGTGAACGTGATACGGCCCGCGTGGCGCTTGATTCGGCCCTGGCAAGCGAAGCCGAAGCCCTGCGCGTTTATGACCAGCGCCTGGCGGGCCTCGACCCGGAACAAAAGGCGATCCTCGAAGCCAAATTGAGCAATGCCAAAGCCCAGGTTGCCGCTGCCGAAACCAGCCTGGCGAATTTTGATTTGAAAGCTCCCTTTGACGGCACAGTCACCGACATCAACATCACCGTTGGACAGTTGATTGGCTCTGAAACTTGGGCCGTTCAATTGGCTGATTTTGGCGAATGGACGATTGAAACCAGCGACCTGACAGAGTTGGAAGTTGTGCAAATTAGCGCAGGTCAGATGGTTGAAGTGCGTCCCGATGCTCTGGATGGAACTGTTCTCACCGGCACAGTGGAACAAATTGGGCTTTCCTCCCGCACCCAGGGCGGCGATGTACTCTACACCGTCAAAATCAAACTGAACGACACAGATGAGCGTTTACGCTGGGGCATGACGGTTGAACTGACCTTCGTTTCCGAATAACCGGCGGGTGACATTTTTCACATTGTTGACAGCTCGATTCAATTTGGGTACACTGGTTTCAAACCAAAGTACAGGAGGCCGTTATGGCAGTCGCCAGAGAATTACTCAAATTGAAAAGCCAGAACTTCATCATCTCGGTTGGCCCGCAGGCCACAGTTTTTGAAGCCATGCGGGTTATGTCTGAGCGCAATGTTGGCGCATTACTGGTGATGGATGAAGGCAAAATTGCCGGAATCCTTTCAGAGCGGGATATTGTTCGCAAAGTGGACTTGCTCGGAAAAACCTGCGCCAGCGCCCAGGTTAGCGAAATTATGACCGAGAAGGTCTTGTATGTCGAAGCGGCCCAACCGCTTGAAGAGTGCATGGCGTTGATGCTCGAAAAACGCATTCGCCACCTGCCGGTTTTCGAGAAGGAACAACTGCTGGGCGTCATCTCCATCGGCGATGTTCTGCGAGAAGTCATCCACGAACAGAAATTTATCATCTCACAACTAGAGCACTACATCCGCAGCGGCGGCTAAACCGCCTCCGTTGATAGCAAAAATCCGCATCGCAAGGTGCGGATTTTTGCTATCGGCCCTGGCCCTTGTCACATTAACCCGGTTTTTTCCTCATTCAAACTCCCTCTTTCTACGCGCCGAAAACGTTACATTCGTCACTCTTATAAATAAGTGATTTCCTATAAGATATACCTATTATGCACGAACTTGCCATCACAGAATCGATTCTTGAAATCGCTGTGCGCCACGCCGAAGCCCAAAACGCCACCAAAATTACAGATTTACATATCGTCATGGGCCAATGGGCCAGCATGGTTGATGATTCTATTCAATTTTATTGGGACATCATCAGCGAAGGCACTATTGCCAAAGGCGCAACCCTGCACTTCGACCGGATTCCGGCAGCGCTAACCTGTCTCGCCTGCGGCCAGACCTACCAGCCCGATGTACGCGCCTTATTTTGCCCAAACTGCCAGAGCACACGCATTCAAGTCATCACCGGCGAAGAATTTCGGCTCGATTCCATCGAAATTGAAACCTGAAAGGAAACAAACCATGCCAGAACGCATCCCCGTAGTCGAAAAAATCCTCTCTGCCAACGATCGCCTGGCCCTTGAAAACCGCGCCAAAATTGACGCGGCGGGCCTGTTCTCCATCAACATCATGGCTTCACCCGGCGCAGGCAAAACCAGCCTGATCGAGCAAACTGTGCGCGCCCTCGGCAAAAAATACCGCATTGGTATGATCAACGGTGACATTTTAACCAGCCTCGACGCCGACCGCGCCGCCGCCGCTGGCGCGGTTGCCGTTCAAATCAATACCGGCGGCGATTGCCATCTGGATGCCGTCATGCTCCATTCGGCGCTCAACCAGCTCGACCTGAACAACCTCGATCTACTCATCATCGAAAACGTTGGCAACCTCATCTGTCCCGCCGAATTTCGCCTCGGAACTCATAAAAATGTCATTGTGGCCTCCATCCCCGAAGGCGATGACAAACCCCACAAATATCCATCCATGTATCGCGGGGCCGATGTCCTAATCCTCAACAAAATCGACCTGTTGCCCTACGTCCCGTTCCGCATGGATTTCTTTCGTCAGGGAGTCGAAGTGCTCAATCCTGGCGTCACCCAACTCAACCTCTCTTGCAGCAGCGGCGAAGGCCTCGCAGCCTGGTACACCTGGCTCGAATCAAATCTGACACTAAAGAACGGGTAGAGAAAACCCGGAAAACAAAAAAATATGAACGGTCTCTCCATCCATGTCACAGGCATTGTTCAAGGGGTCGGTTTCCGACCCTTTGTCTACACCCTTGCCATTCGCCTGGGCCTCACTGGTTGGGTGCGCAACACCTCAGCCGGAGTTGAAATTGAATTGGATGGAGACGACGCAGCCCTGACAGAATTTTCCCGCTGCCTCAAGGCCGAATCCCCGCCCCTGGCCTCTCTCGACCGGATCATACACACCTCACGCCCCGCTGTTGGATACAAAACCTTTGAGATTCACCATTCTGAAGGCGTCCCTGGCGCTTTCCAGCCCATCCCGCCCGATGTTGGCATCTGCCCCGACTGCCTGCGCGAATTGTTCGACCCATCTGACCGGCGTCACCGCTACCCGTTCATCAACTGCACCAACTGCGGCCCGCGCTTCACCATCATTAAGGATATACCTTACGACCGGCCCCAAACTACCATGGCGGTTTTTCCAATGTGCCCGGCTTGCGCCGCCGAATACACCGACCCGGCCAACCGGCGTTTCCATGCCCAGCCCATCGCCTGCCCCGACTGCGGCCCGCGCGTCTGGCTCGAAATTGTCCGAATTGCTTCACCCGGCGAGGGCCTGCCGGTGGCCCAATATACCCTGGGCGATGAAGCGCTGACGGCCACTCAACGCCTGCTGCGCGAAGGCAAAATTTTAGCCATCAAGGGCCTGGGCGGGTTTCACCTGGCCTGCGACGCCCTCAACCCTGCCGCTGTCGCGGTTCTACGCGCCCGCAAATTGCGAGTCGATAAACCCTTTGCGCTCATGATGCCCAATCTAACCATCGTCGAACAGCATTGTTTTCTCGACCCCGCCGAACGCGCCCTGCTCGAATCCCCGGCCCGGCCCATTGTGCTGCTGCGCCGCCGCCCCGAATCGACCATCGTCGCGCAGGTTGCCCCCGGTCAAACTCATTTGGGCGTTATGCTGCCTTACACACCACTTCACTACCTGCTCTTTGCAGATTCTCCGGCCAGCCTGCCCGCCGCCAGCTTTCACCCATTGGTCATGACCAGCGCCAACCTTTCAGAAGAACCCATCTGCACCGACAACGTAGACGCCCGCGAACGCCTTGTGGGCCTGGCAGATGCCTTCCTGATGCACGACCGCGACATCCACATCCGCACCGACGACTCCGTCATGCGCGTTTTGCCCGATCTCGGCCTTTACCCTGCCCGACGCTCACGCGGCTACGCTCCTTTTCCAGTTCACCTGCCCCAAAAACAACCTTCCTTGCTGGCGACAGGCGCCGAACTCAAAAACACCTTTTGCATCACCAACGAAAACTACGCCTTCCTTAGCCACCACATCGGCGATCTGGAAAACTACGAAACGCTCAAATCATTCGAAGATGGCATTGTCCATTTTGAGCGCCTTTTCCGCGTAAAACCCGCCGCAATCGCTTGCGACATGCACCCCAACTACCTCGCCACCCGCTATGCTCAAGAACGCGCCGAGCGCGAAACCCTGCCGCTCATCCCCGTTCAACATCATCATGCCCACATTGCCGCCCTGATGGCAGAACACGGTCTGGACGGCTCTGAACCGGTCATCGGTGTTGCCTTTGACGGAACCGGCTATGGTGATGACGGCAAAATTTGGGGTGGAGAATTTTTGTTGGCAGATTACGCCGGTTACAGGCGTTTTGCCCACCTGCGCTATTTTCCGCTTCCAGGCGGGGACGCAGCCACCCGCCGCCCATCTCGCACAGCCCTGGGGTTGCTCCACGCTTTGGGCATGGATTGGGACGATACCCTGCCGACCCATACCGACCTGTGTTACGATGATCGCACCGCCCTGCGCACACAATTGGAACATCAACTCAATAGCCCACTAACCTCCAGCATGGGGCGTTTGTTTGATGCCGCGGCAGCGCTGGCCGGAGTACGCCAAAAGGTCAACTACGAGGCCCAGGCCGCCATCGAATTTGAAGCCCTGGCCGACCCCACTGAAACCGGTTTTTACCCCTTCGAGTTTGCCGACGGGCAAGTAGACCCCTCTGCCGCCATTGAAGCCCTGATTGCGGATGGCCTGGCGGGCAAAGCTCTCGGTCAGGTTTCAGCGCGATTCCATAACGGGTTGGCGCACCTGGTTCGGGATGTTTGCGACAGACTAAGGGCCGAATCGAGTGTGTCCCGCGTCGCCCTGAGCGGTGGGGTCTGGCAAAATGTCACTCTTCTAATGAAAACCATTCCGCTTTTGCAAAAAGATGGTTTTCAGGTGTATATTCACCATAAAGTTCCAGCCAACGATGGCGGCCTGGCGCTCGGCCAAGCCATTATCGCTGGCTGGAAGTTGAAGTAACAGAGTCAAAAGTCCCCTGACTTTTTAGGTTTGCTCCGGCTTTTTCCAAGATCGGGAGATTTTGGAGTTTGAAAACAGTGTCCGAAAGGAGAGACTATGTGTTTAGGCGTACCCGGAAAAATTGTTGAACGGTATGAAAAAGAGGGCTTGCCGATGGGCAAGGTTGATTTTGGCGGTGGAACCCTGCGCGAGGCTTGCCTGGCGTATGTGCCGGAAGCCCAGCCCGGTGACTATACTATTATCCATGTTGGCTTTGCGCTCAACATTTTGAGCGAAGAAGACGCGCTGGAGACCCTGGCGCTGTTGCGTGAGATGGACAGCCTGGGAGAAGAGTTGGCCCCCGATGAAGTATGTAACTGAGTTTCGTGATGCCGAACTGGTGGGCGGGGTGCTGGAGAAAATTCGCCAGACGGTGACGCGCCCGTGGACGATGATGGAGATTTGCGGCGGGCAGACCCACTCGATTGTGCGCTATGGCATCGACCAACTTCTCCCGCCCGAAATTGAACTGGTGCATGGCCCTGGCTGCCCGGTTTGTGTGACGCCGCTGGAGCAGATCGACCGCGCGCTGGCGATTGCGGCCCGCCCGGATGTGATTTTCACCTCGTATGGTGATATGCTGCGCGTGCCTGGTTCGGCCAGGGACTTGTTCTCCGTCCGCGCTTCGGGCGGGGAGGTGCGGGTGGTTTATTCGCCGTTGGATGCCGTTAAAATAGCGCAGGCCAACCCCGATAAACAGGTTGTTTTCTTTGCAATTGGTTTTGAGACAACGGCTCCCGCCAATGTGATGGCGGTGATGCAGGCTAAAAACCTGAATTTGAAAAATTTTAGTGTGCTGGTTTCGCATGTGCGCGTGCCCCCAGCCATGCACGCTATTTTGGGATCGCCTTCCAACCGTGTGCAGGGATTTTTGCTGGCCGGGCATGTCAATGCGGTGATGGGCTATCATGAGTACCCGCCTTTGCTCGAAAAATACCAGGTTCCAATGGCAATCACTGGTTTCGAGCCGCTCGATCTGGTGCAGGGCATTTACGAAACGGTGCGTATGCTCGAAGCAGGCCGGGTGGAAATTGTCAATGCGTATGCCCGCGCCGTGACATTCGAAGGCAATCAGCCGGCCCAAAAGATGATCAACCAGGTTTTTATGGAATGTGACCGGGCCTGGCGCGGAATTGGCGTCATCCCGGCTTCGGGCTGGTGCTTGCGCCCAGAATTTGACGGTTTTAATGCCGAAAAGCGCTTCGATGTGGGCGATATTGTCACCAAAGAATCGCCACTGTGTATTGCCGGGCAGATTATGCAGGGGCTTAAAAAACCGCACGATTGCTCCGCTTTTGGTAAACAATGCAGCCCTGAAACCCCGCTCGGTGCGACGATGGTCTCATCGGAAGGGGCTTGCGCAGCTTATTATAAATATGGCCGTTAAATAAGTAGGCGTGCAAGATTTTCATATCACTACGAGGAATTCTTATGGATAAAATCGATCTTACTGGCGCTGTTTGTCCTTTGCCGCTCAGTGACAATGAACAGATTGTGATGGGACATGGTTCAGGCGGCAAGATGTCGCACGATTTGATTACGAAGATTTTTTTGCCCGCTTTCGATAACCCTGCCCTTAGCGCCGGAGATGATGGGGCGGTGTTGGCTCTGCCAGCCGGGCGATTGGTTCTCAGCGTGGATTCGCATGTTGTTTTTCCGCTTTTCTTTCCGGGTGGAGATATTGGGCATCTGGCGGTCTGCGGAACAGTGAACGATGTGGCGGTGATGGGCGCTACTCCGCTGTATCTGACGGCGGGATTTATTTTGGAGGAGGGCCTGCCGCTGGAAACGCTGCGGCGGGTGGTCGAGTCTATGAAACAGGCGGCGGATGAGGCCGGGGTGAAAATTGTCAGTGGTGATACGAAAGTCGTCGAGCGTGGCAAGGCCGACGGGTTGTTCGTGTCCACGACCGGGGTGGGGATTTTGCCCGAGGGGCGTGAAATCTCTGGCAGCCGGGCCAAGGCTGGGGATGTGGTCATCCTGAGCGGCTTTATGGGGGATCATGGCATTGCAGTGTTGGCGGCGCGTGGCGAACTGGGCTTTGAGACGGCTGTGCAAAGTGATTGCGCTCCGCTTAACCATTTGATTGCGGCGGCGCTGGCTGTTAGTGAAAATATTCATGTTTTGCGTGATCCGACGCGCGGCGGGGTGGCAACTACGTTGAATGAGATTGCCAAACAGGCCGGGGTTTGTATTACGCTGAATGAGTTGTCGCTGCCGGTGCGCCCGGCGGTGGCTTCGACCTGTGAAATGTTGGGTTTTGACCCGCTGTATGTTGCCAACGAGGGTAAGGTGTTGGTGTTGGTGGCGCGCGCCGATGCCGAGAAAGTGTTGGCGGCGTTGCGGGCCACGAAATATGGCGAAGACGCGGTGGTGATTGGCGAAGTTAGCGCTGCGCCACAGGGCCGGGTGTTGATGAAAACGGCTTTCGGTTCGACGCGTGTGGTGGATATGTTGGCGGGCGAGATGCTGCCCAGGATTTGTTGAGTTTTTGCATGGTTTTGGGTAAATAAAAATCCGCAAGCGATTTTGCTGTGCGGATTTTTTATTTACTACTTTTTAGTTTCTCCCGCCTCGATCAATTCGCGGCGGATTTTGCGGTAGGTGATGATCGATCCATCGCCGGGGATGAGCTTTTCGCCAATATCCAGGTCGGCCCGGTATGGGCGCTGGGTGATGACGACCGGCCTGTCTTGGCGTTCGATGACGAAGTTGCCGAGTTTGCCGAAAAACCCGGTAATTTGACGTAGTACCGGTGTTTTGACTTTGTGATAGTAGCGCAGGTACATGAGTGTGTTTTCGTCGTCCACCGGGGCGAAGGCCACCAAGCACCCGGATACCCTCTGCAATCCAGTTGTGCCACAGGTTGGGGTAAATAAATTGCAGGAAGGGATGGCGCGTGAGTAGTGGTTGGCCCACGGGTCGCGCAAGGTGCTATAGACAAATTCGT
>DYPU01000023.1:14837-32190 GCA_020719725.1 Anaerolinea sp.
TAGACAAATTCGTGCGCTTCGCGGGTTTCGTAGGCCCGGACTTTCATCGCTTTAGGGGGTTCGGCGGTTTTGCCATTGGCCGGAATGTAGGTGCAGGCTCCGCTTTTGTCAAATTCAAAGCCATGAAATGGACACTGAATGCAATCGCCTTTGACCTCGCCAATTGAAAGCGCTACCGCCCCGATGCGGGCATAGGTCGCTCATTACGGCGGCTTTTCCCGCGCTGTCACGCCAGGCGACCATTTTTTCGCCCATGCGGGTGACGCCGACTGGTTTGCCGGATTTTATTTCGTTTGATTCTAGGATGACATACCATTGATTTTTAATCATTTTTTCTTCCTTGTGTAAGTGCTTGTGTTTCATTGTGTAATTATATGCTTTTTTTTGGGTTAGAATACGAAGATGAAGCGTTATTGGTGGCTTTTACCTGTTTTGGGGATTGGATTGGTTTTTTTGTATTTTGCTGGACGCCCGGCTCCGGTGGAGATGCGCGAAGAGCTGTATCCTGGGATTGTCTATTATCGTAAGGTTCACTATTTGCCACGCACCATGGTGGCGCACATTTTGGTGGTCGATCTGAGTGTGGAAGGGGTCAAGGTGTTGGTTACGCCGCCCGACCGTCGTCGCAATCAGTCGACGACTCCGCTTAATGCGCGGACGACTTCTCAGTTTGCGCGGGAATTTGGCGTGCAGGTTGCCATCAATGGCGATGGTTTTACGCCCTGGTGGTCGAATTCGCCCTGGGACTATTATCCCCACCTGGGCGATGAGGTGGCCCCGCTTGGTTTCGCTGCCTCCAATCGGGTTGAATATGGTTCGGAAGAACGCAAAGGCCCGACCTTGTTCATTAACAATCGCAATGAGGCCTCGTTTTTGACTTATACGCGCAAGCTGGAAAATGCGATTTCGGGTTTCAATTGGTTGGTGCGGGATGCCCGCCCGGTGCCAGATTTGAACGATACCCGCCTGGCTCCGCGTACTGCTATTGGGATCGATTCTTCTGGCACAAAGCTGGTTTTGCTGGTGGTGGATGGCCGTCAGCCGTTTTATAGCGATGGCGCGACGGTGCAGGAAATGGCTGAACTGATGATTTTATATGGCGGTCTGAATGCAATTAACCTGGATGGCGGAGGTTCGTCTACCATGGTGGTTCAGGACCCGCAAACCGGTGAGTACCGGGTCATGAATTCGCCAATTGATAATTATTTGCCGGGCCGTGAGCGCCCAGTGGGCAATCATTTTGGAGTTTTTTCAAATCCGTAAAAAATAAGGAGTTTCTATGTCTGAAGAATTGCGTACCACCGTTGAAATTGTGTTCAATGTTCTTTACCTGATTGTTATTTGGGGGATGGTGGCGCTTATGTCGCTTCGTTTGCGCGAGGTGGAGCCGAAACAGGCCCGTTTGGCGAATTTGTTTCGCTGGGCGTTTTTTTTGTTGGCATTGGGAGATACCGGCCACGTTGGCTTCCGGGTTTTAGCCTATGCGCTGGGCGGACTTGATCAAAATAGCCTGTTGGTGGGGTTGGGGGCGTTGGCAACGGCTGTGATAGTTACCTTTTTTTATGGGGTGATGCTCTATATTTGGCGGGAGCGTTACCAGGCCCGGTTTGGCTGGTTTGAATATCTGCTGCTGGCCTCGGTGCCGGTGCGATTGGTGGTGATGGCTTTTCCGCAAAATGACTGGGGCAGCGCCGTCCCGCCGCAGTTTTGGAGCTTGTTCCGTAATCTATTTCTGGTTATTTTGGGGGTTGGTGTGCTGGTTTTATTCTTGCGCGATGCGCTGCGCACCAAAGACCGCCTGTTTCGCTGGATGGCTTATTGCATCTTCTTTTCTTACCTGTTTTATACCCCGGTCATTTTGTTTGCCCGCAGCTTTCCGCTGGTGGGAATGTTGATGATTCCAAAAACCCTTATGTATATTGCCATTGCCTTCCTGGCTTATTATGGTCTGTGGCCGCGTAAGTCGCCCCCAAAACTTGCCCAAATTTGATTAAGGCTGGCATTTCTTTAAAATGTATTCAGGCATCCTGTTATCGTGTAAAATCAGGCCCGCTCTATCCATTTTAAATAGGAACTAAGTGGCCTCCAGCCATCGCAAACGCGATGGCTGGCGCTCCCTGAGTTCCGGGAGAAAATAAAATGATTTTTTTTGAACCGCCCACCGAACATTCTGGGCTGGAAAGCCCGGCAGAACTGGTTGAACGCATCAAACTACCGTTTGATGATTTGCGCTTGCTAACCCGCGCCTTAACCCATCGTTCTTATGTTAATGAACATACTAATGTCATCGAGGACAACGAACGCCTGGAATTTTTAGGCGACGCGGTGCTCGATTTTGTGATTGGGGCCTGGGTTTATAACCATTTTCCTGAAATGCGCGAAGGCGAAATGACCCGAATGCGCTCCGCCCTGGTGCGTACCGAGAGTTTGGCCGATGTGGCCCGCAGCCTGGGGCTGGGCCAGGCCCTGCGCCTGGGACGGGGTGAACTGCAAGGTGGAGGCCGTGACCGTGACCCCTTGTTGTGTGGCACATTTGAAGCGCTGGTTGGCGCAATTTACCAGCACAAAGGCCTCGAAACTGCCCGCGATTTTGTTTTGCCCTTGCTTGGGCCGCTGGCCGATGAAATTTTTACCCAAATGCACACCCTCGACCCCAAATCGCGCTTACAAGAATGGTCGCAGCGCGAAGGGCTGGGAATTCCCAAATATATCTCTGTGACGGCAAACGGCCCAGACCACGCCAAAACCTTTGTGATGGAAGTTCACATTAGCGGAAAACTATTTGGAACCGGAACCGGCTCCAGCAAACACGCTGCCAGCCAGAATGCCGCTCAAAATGCCCTCGACAACCTCGAAATGAATTCCGACCTGACCGGCAACTGACCGGCAACTAACCAGCAACAGCTTCTCTCCTTCTTCATTTCCTTCCCTTAATCGAAAAATGCCTTTACGCCTTAAATCCCTCGAACTTCATGGTTACAAGACCTTTGCCTCGCGCACTCAATTTGAATTTGCCGATGGCATTACCTCGATTGTCGGCCCCAACGGGTCTGGCAAATCGAATATCGCGGATTCGCTGCGTTGGGTGCTGGGCGAACAATCTCACAACCTGCTGCGCGCCAAAAAAACCGAAGATATGATTTTCTCTGGCTCTGAACAGCGCCCTCGCGCGGGGATGGCCTCGGTTACGATCACTTTTGATAACTCGGTTGGCTGGCTGCCCGTTGATTTTAGCGAGGTTGCCGTCACCCGCCGCGCTTACCGTGACGGGCGCAATGAATACCTTTTAAATGGACAAAATGTTCGCCTGAAAGACATCAACGAGCTTTTGGCGCAATCTGGGCTGGCCGAGCGAACCTACACCATTTTGGGGCAGGGCATGGTAGATGCCTCACTGGCCCTCAAAGCCGATGAACGCCGCCGTCTGTTTGAAGAAGCCGCCGGAATTGGCCTGTACCGCTCTCGCCGCGAAGAGGCTTTGCGCCGCCTCGAAAATACCCAACGCAACCTGGAACGTGTGCTCGATATTTTGGCCGAACTCGAACCGCGCCTGCGCCTGTTGGAGCGCCAGGCCCGCCGCGCCCAGGAATATGCCCAGGTTCAGGCCGATTTGAAGCTGGTGCTGCGCGAATGGTACGGTTATCACTGGCATTTGGTCCAAAAAGAACTGCTGCAAGTGCGCGAAGTTGCAGCCGAACAAGAACGCCGCCTTCACCAGGCTCGCACCAGCTACGCTGGGTTAACCCAGGGCTTCAATTCCACCCGTGAGCGCTTGCTTGCGCTGCGCGGACGCTTGAACGATTGGCACAGGCAATTGGCTGCCTTGCACAGTCAGCGTGAAACCATCAATCGCAGTTTGGCGGTGCTCGAAGAACGCCGCCGTTCTTTGACGGAAAGCAAGCAGAACAGCCTGGCCGATGAAGAACGCCTGGCCGACGAAGAACGCCTGGCCCGTGAGCGCCTGGCCGAGGCTCAAACCGAGTTGGAGCGCATTCAGACCGAGGCCGCCGAAGCCAAAGACCAGGAATCCGACGCTAAATTGGCCCTGATGGCGCGTCAGCTGGAACGCGCTAAAGCCGAACAGCGCCTGCAAACCGCCCGCCAAGAATTGAACCAACTCAACTCGCGCCGCGCCCAACTTCAGGCCCGCCTGAACGAACTCAAAAACCGGGCCGATTCACAGCGCCAAAAGCTGCAACAGGCTGATGTGGCGATTGCCACTGCCGAACAGAGCGCCAAAGATGCCGAGAAAAAGCATCTGGCTGCCCAAAAAACACGCGCTGAGACCGAAAAAAACTTCCATGAAATTGAAAACGATTTAGCGGCCCTGCGTCAAACCTTGGCCGGGCTTGAAACCAGCCGCCGCACCCAGCTTGACGAGCGCAACATTCGTCAGGCCGAGCAGGCCCGCCTGAAAGCTCAATTGGATGTGCTCGAAAAAGCCGAAGCCTCGCTTACTGGCTATGCTGAAGGCGCGCGCACGTTGATTCAGGCCCGGTTGAACGGCGCAAAGGGCGCTTTTTCAGCCGGGTTGGAAGTCGTCTCGGCAGAATACGAAACCGCCATTGCTGCCGCGCTGGGGGACGGGCTGGATGCGGTTGTCTTTGAACCTCAGGGCGTGGACTCGGCCTTGGAGTATTTAGAACAAAAGCAAACAGGGCGAACGCTGCTCCTGCCCATCGAAACGGCTAAAGATAAGCGTGTAGTCGAAATTCCTTTAGACGGGGATATTCTGGGGCTGGCCGCAGGTTTTATCCAAACCTCGGATGAATTGCGCCCGGTGTTGGAGGCTTTACTGGGTCAGACGGTGCTCGTTAAAAATCGGGCGGCGGCCAGGCGTTTGCGGGAAGTTTTGCCCGGACAGCGTTTGGTGACGCTGAAAGGGGAAGTGTTTCGCCCGGATGGTTTGATTCAGGCTGGCAAAGAAACCCGCGCGGCCACCCTGAGCCGGACTCGGGAAAAGCGTGAGTTGGGGATAGGCCTGGGCGTGGTTAACACTGCCCTGGAGGCGCTATACGAGACCTTGAACCGGTTGGCGGCTGAGATTTCTGCCGCGCAAAAAGAGATTGCGGCCCGTGAGGCCAAACTGGCCGAGACGCGCAAACGCTTGAACGAGGCCACCACTGCCGAGCAGCAGGCAGGGCTGGCGGCGGAAAGCGCTCGCCGTCAACGTGATTGGCAGATTGGGCAAAAGGATACTTTAAAAAGCGAATTGGTTCAGTCTGAAAAAGATTTTAACCGCGCCAATGCCGAATTGGACGAAGTTGAAGAGAAGTTGGATGAAGCCCAGGTTAAGATGCGCGGTCTGAATGGTGAAATGGCTGCTTTGGCCCTGGATGAATTGCAAAGCCAGGTCACTTATTGGGGGGCGCGGGTGCAGGTTTCGGAGCGGACGGTTTCGGATGGCCGCGCCCGTTGCAAAGAGCGCGAGCAGGCTATCGAGAGTGTGTTGGCTCGCATCGAGGCGGCTCGCCGCCGGGTGGCGGAAGTGGATGGGGCGACGGAGCGCCTGGAAGCAGAAAAAGCCGCTCTGCAAACTCAGGAAGGTGGTTTGCACGCGCAAATTGAGACGCTAAACTTACAAATTGAACCGGCGGAAGTGGGTTTGGCCGCAGCCGAAGCAGAAGAAACTGATTTGCAGGGCCGCGAAGCCGAAGCCCAGCGCGGTCTGGCCCAGGTGGAGCGCTTTAATTCGCAGGCTCAGATCGACTTGAACCGCAAACAGGAGGCGCTCGAAAGCCTGCGCCGCCGCATTGAAGAAGATTTTGGCCTGGTGCAGTTCGATTATCATACCGATGTTTCTGGCCCTGTGCCGCTGCCTTTGGGCGAAATGGTGGAACAACTGCCCGTTGTCACCGAACTTGCGCCAGACCTTGACGAAAGTTTGAGCCAAAAACGCGCCCAATTGCGCCGGATGGGCGCGGTTAATATGGACGCCCAGCAGGAATTTGAGTCGGTGCGGGAACGCTATGATTTTATGACGACGCAGGTTGAAGATTTGAAGCAGGCTGAATCTGATTTGCGTCAGGTGATTGCCGAGTTGGATGAATTGACCAAGCGTGAGTTTTTTAAGACCTTTGAACTGGTGGCGACCGAATTTAAGGGGATTTTTACTCGTTTATTTGGCGGCGGTTCGGCGCGGCTGGTGTTGACAGACCCAGACAATTTGACTGAGACCGGGATTGATATTGAAGCCCGTTTGCCGGGGCGGCGCGAACAGGGGCTTTCGCTACTTTCGGGTGGTGAGCGTTCGCTGACGGCCATTTCGTTGGTTTTTGCCTTGCTAAAGGTTTCGCCCACGCCGGTTTGTGTGATGGATGAGGTGGATGCCATGTTGGACGAAGCCAATGTGGGCCGTTTCCGCGATTTGCTGACTGAATTGGGTAAGCAAACGCAGTTCATTATAGTTACCCATAACCGTAATACGGTGCAGGCGGCAGATGTTATTTATGGCATTACCAAAGGCCGTGATGCCACCAGTCAGGTGATCAGCCTGCGCCTGGATGAAGTGAGTGATGAGTTGTTGGGACGCAGCACCGGTTAGGAATGGTTGGAAAATAAAAGCAGCGTCAGAGAGATTTGCTCTGACGCTGCTTTTATTTTGAGTGGGGCAAAAAAATATCCGGGCAGGATACCGGCGGCACCCAGGAACGTCTCCTTATCGCTGCTTCCTTTCGGACCTGACGAGGTTCGGTGAGTCTTGCCGCGCCGGGCCTGCCCGGACAATCTGCAAGCATACTCGAATTGAAGGGAAGTGTCAACGGGGCTTTTGATCTGGCCCAGCCAGGCGGGCTATAGTCACTTGATTGGCAATAATTTGTAAAAATATGGGCTTGTTTTGCTAATATGGATAATTTTTCGTGATATTATCCGCAATTGAAACGAATTTGTCATGAAAATATTACGATTCTGAAATTTTTATACAGGATTATGTGGTATTTTCCCCAAATTTGCTTATATTAAATTATAATTAAATTTAAGTCTACTTATAGTAGACTTTGTGGGAGGCAATGACCTCTCCGACTGAATTGGCGCTGTTTCGCGGCTGTTTACGAAACTAGGTTGGGGGGTGAGCCATAGCGAAACCGGCCTGCATGTTGCAGTTTGGTTTCTTTTTTCTAGGTCGTTATTCTTTTGTCAGGAGCTAATATGCCCAACTTATTGAATGCCCGTCGTTTTTCTTTTCTGCGCGCGGTGATTGCGTTGTTGTTGGTGGCGGCGCAGATTGCTTTTTGGCAACCTACTCAGCCAGCGGTGGCTGCGCCAGCGCCTGATGAATTGCCCAGGCCGCTTTTGGATGCGACCCCGGCAGTTGGCTTGGGTTTGCCAGGGGAAGTGTTCATTGGCCAACAGTTCACTTTTACGGCGACATTTACCAACGGCGGCGATGAACCGGGCTATGGACCCTTCATAGACCTGGTGTTTCCGGTTACGGGTGTGGATGGCGATGATGGCATTGATTTTATTAGCGCCAGTTATGGCGGCGCGGCCCTGCCTGCGGCCCAGGTCTTTGAAAAAACGTTTGATGCTTCGGGCTGTGTAACCCACCCGATTGCGGTTTTAGGCGGAGACGTCCCCCCCCTGCCAGCGGATACATCGTTACCGCGTTATATGCAGATTTGCGGCGGCACGCCTGGCGATAAATTAGTGACTTTGGTACTGCCTTTCGGTTCTTTTGTGCCAGGTCAGCCTGCGGCTACAGTCACTGTGACAGCCGAACTGAGCGATTATGCGGATTTATACGATGGAACCGCTGCGACAGATTTAAATATTCATGCCGCAGGCGGTTTTCAATATGGCGAAACCCCTACCAATGATTTTTGTTGTGCGCCCTACGATGCGACCATTTTTAATGTCCCCAACCCTGAAGATGTGACTACCTGGCCTTCTGACACGATTGAGCCGATTATTTTGAAGTTGACCAAGGAATATATTGGACCCGAAAGCGAAACCAGTACCGGACCCAACTTTATCCGTCAATATAAAGTCAGCATTGATATTGCTGAGGGGCAGACGATTGATCCTCTGAATATTGTGGATACTCTGCCTGCCAATATCCAATTCGTCAGCATCGCCTCGGTCACTCCCGGAGCGTACACTGTAAACGGCAGCCTGCCATCCACTTCCAGCCCTGGCGGTACGATTGACATTACCCTGAATAACCCTGTCACGGGCGGGGCGACTGCCGAAGATGCGACCTTGACTTTTAATTTCTACTATCCCGATACGCTTTCTCATACCACTGGCGCATCTCAACCATCCTTGAATAGCGCCTCAACCAGCGGCCCCTGGAATCCCATCGATAGCCGCGATGCTGATGCCACTGCCAGTGGTGTCTGCGTTAATTGTGTCGGGCACGACAATCAATCGATTGTTGTGCAGAAAAGCGTGAATGTCGTAACAGACGCTTCACCTGCGGGCAACAGCCCTGGCGATGTGCTGGAATACACGCTGCAATTTCAAGTTTCTGACTACTTTGGGTTTGACAACATTGTTCTAACCGATATTTTTTCAGATGGGCAGACTTTTACGGGTACGCCCACGTTGCAAGTTAGCGGCAACCCAACGGATAGCGCGGCAGCCAGTTTTGACGGTGCCAACTACACGGCCACCTTGCTGGGGTCTGGTGGTCCTGATTACAGTAGTACCGAAGTTGTCTTCCGGGTTTCGGACGAACTCAGCTCCCGCTTTGCCAGCGGCCCGTTTGATAATGGCTGGTTGCTGGGTGGCTGTATCAACCCGGCGATTGCCAACAATCCGCCAAACTGTGGGGCTTATAACAACGGTGGCTCAATCGGTACGATTATCTTCCGCACGACCATTTTAGACCAATTCATCTCTTTGCATACCGATCCTGGCAACTCCAATGACTCATCGGTGGATCATGGCGATTTATTAACCAATGATGTCGATGTTAGCGCCGAAGTGCTGAATGTCTACTCTTCCGCCACTTTTACCGGAACGGGAAATTACGCCACCGATGACAGCCAGGCGGGTGTCACCATTGCATTTGGTGGTCTTGAAAAAACCATTTACCGCGTTAATGGAAATTCCACCATCCCTGAATACCTTAGCCCTGGTGATACCATCACCTATCGTCTACGCTATATCCAGCCTGCCAGTGACTTTGAAACCACCATCCTGACCGACTACCTGCCCTTACCAGTTTTGGATGCGGATGAAATTACCAGCTTTACGAATGCTTTGTGTGGGGGAACCTACTCGGCTGGTGCCATTTGCCTGGGGCCGGACGATACTTTCCATTCCTTGCCCGGTGCTACCATTCCCACCCATGCAGTTGATTCGGATGCCAACGCATTTTCTGTGACTTATCCAAGTTACGATAATGCCAGCAATACTTCATCGGTGATTGATTTGCTGGTGACGGTGACGGTTGTAAATGACCCCTTTGCCGATGGTCTCTTCTTGACCAATCAGGCCGGGGCAGCGGAAGGCACCACCAATGCCAGCGACCAATTTGTAGACGATATCGTTCAAATTAAATTGGGCGAGCCGGTGCTGAAAACCGCCAAAACAGCGGTTTCCACCGACCACGAGCCAACTGCTGAAATTCTCTTTGACCCGGCAGCGCCCGTTGGCAATTTTGTTCTTCCGGGCGGTTCGGGGGTACCTTTTAGCACGCCGCTTGGTTCCACCGACCTGAGCAGCGATATGGATGACCTGACCAAAGCCTTTGATAACTTTAACAGCACCATGGCAGGTGTCGATAACGGCGACCTGGTCAAGTACGCGATTTTGGTCGAAAACCGTGGTAACAGCCAAAACGGCGGTTACGACATCGTTATTTCGGATATCAAACCGCCTGAGATGGTTTTCCCCGACGGTGATACAGCCAACCTGAACCTGCAACTGTATCGCGGCGATGGTTTGCTTTTGCAATTCGAAGTGGTTGCATTGGGAGCAGATTTGAAGTACGGCACGGTTGATGATGGCCCGGCTGTCCCCGGTACTTCCTCGAATGCCTACCGCATTTTTGATGCGGGCTATGCCATCCGGGTGATTGACCCGACTGTTGGTTTGGATGCCGGGAAAGGCGCCTGCCAGGTGCATGATGACAGTAATGGCAAGAATGTTGTGGTCATCACCTACGATTTGCAGGTGGATGGCGAATTTGACCCTGGAACCGAAATCCAGAACACCACCACCTTACATAATTACGCCGGTACCGAGGGCGGTCCCAATCACCTGCCAACCCCCATCAAAGATGATGCCATCATTGAAGTTGGTGAACCCGATTTTGTGCAAAACCAGGGAAAGAAATTACTCAGCACTGAGTTGGATAGCGTTCTAACACCCGCCACGGTGACCGGTAATACCCGCACTCAGGCCGTGATCGGCGAACTGGCAACCTACCAGTTGAAAATCGACTGGCACGAAGGAACCCTTGCGAGTGCCGTGTTGGAAGACACTTTGGATGCCGGGCTTTCTTTTGTGCGAATTGATTCTGTCACAGTTGATTCTGGTTTGACCATTGACAGCGTTCCTGGAACGGGAAGCACCCCGACGAATGTCGTTATTGGCAGTGTTGCTCCCGGAGTGAACAACCAATTGACTTTCAGCTTTGGAGATGTCACAAACTCAAATAAGGACGGCACCAACCCAACCATCACTATCGTCTATACCGCAGTTGTCACCAACGTTGTAGATACCCAGGCTGGTGATACCCTCAATAACAGCGCCGAACTGACCTGGACGGATGGCTCTCTGCCTGCTATCACCTCCGAAGAGATTACGGTGATCGAACCGGCCTTGGATATTGTCAAAGATGCCTGCGCCAATGCAACCTTCTCACCGTGTGTTGCCCCCGTTGCGGGCAGCCTTGATGCTGGCGACCCGCTTGGCTATTTGATGACCATTACCAACACCGGTGCAACCCAAGCCTATGATGTCACCTTTAGCGATCCCCTGCCTGATTACTATGATAGCTTGACAATTGCTTCTGTGGCTGGCACGGGCGGCGCAGCTCTGGCCGATTTTGTAATTTCTGGCACTGGAACTGCGCTTGACCCATATATTTTAAAAACTGTGGTCGCAGCAAATATTGACCTTGACCCCGGCGAGACCATAGTGATTCAAATCACCGGCGAAGTGGCAACTTCTGTTCCGCCTAATTCCACGTTGAGCAACACTGCCACCGTCTATTGGACCAGCCTGAATGGGAATTTGACCCCGCATCCCGAAGAGCGCACCGGCTCGGAGGGTGTGGGCGGTGCCTTGAATGACTATGCGGACGAAAACACCGAAGTGAGTGATGTCAGTAATCCGCTTTTGCTCACCAAAACCCTCATTTCCACCTCCGAAGCCCACACTACTGTTGCTACGGATGTCGCCATTGGCGAAATTGTGCGCTACCGGCTGCATGTCCGTGTACCCGAAGGCACCAGCACGGACCTGAACTTGTATGACCGGCTGCCTTTGGGCCTGACCTTCCTGGACGATGGCACCGCCAAAGCCGCCCTGGTCTGTGATACCGGTTCCTGCACATCTTCCACCATGGGCGGCGTAGATACGGGTGGCGATGCCTTTTTGCTGACGGGTGACGAAACTACCCTGGCTGGGCTTGTTATCGCTTACGATATGCCAGATGCAGCAGTTTCTTCTAGTGACTTGAATGATACTGACACTTACGTCAGCGGCGCAAACGTGTATTTTAAATTTGGCAACGTGGTCAACACCGATGATGACCTCGATAACGAATACATTGTCGTTGAGTTCAATGCCCTGGTGGATAACACCGCCCTGGCGAACAATACCGATGGCGCTCCACTTAATAACGACTTTCTCGCTTACGAGAATGACGCTCTCTCCGGCGACCCAAGCAATATTGTTACCGTGGATGTGGTCGAGCCGGAAATTAACATCACCAAAACCCTGACTGCCCCCATCCCGACCAGTTTCGACGCTGGTGACAATGTTTCCTTCACGGTTACTTTCTCGAATGACGGCTCGACCGACGCCTACGAAGTCGTCTTGAGCGACAGCCTGCACCCGGCTCTCGACCTGTTCTCGGTTGGCGCGCCAACCTTTAGCTCATGCGCGACTGAGCCTGCCTCAACCGATAACTCTGCCGGTAACAACGTCAGCATTGAGTTCGACCGGGTTGTTCCTGGTTGCCAGGTTAGCGTGATATACACTGCCAATATTCTTTACTCGGTCACCCCCCAACAAATTCTGACCAATATTGCCGAAGTGACTTACACTTCCCTGCCCGGAACTGGAACCACCGGCAACCCAACCGGTTCCAATATCCCTGGCGGCTCCGGCGACTCGGACGGTGAACGCAACGGCACCAACCCGGTTGTCCAACCCAACGACTATTTCAACGATGACGATCAGGACGTGACGATTGACAATGTCTCGCTAACCAAAACAATTGTCAGCACCAGCGAGGCCGGCACATTGGAAGTTGCTTCGCCCCGCCCGTTGATGATAGGCGAAGTGGCTCGTTATCGCCTGGTGATGACCATTCCAGAAGGCGTTACCAATACCCTCTCCTTCCTTGATAATATCCCCACCGATATGCAGTATCTGGATGATGGTACTGCTGCCATTGCTTTCGTCTCTGATACAGACGCGGGTTGTCATATTACCTCTGACGACACGGACCTGACAGGCGGCACCCTGTGTATTGTTGGCGACGAAACCTCCATTCCAACGCCAACCTTCCTGCTGCCCGCCGCCCAGCTCGCCAATGAAACCAGCGCGGGCAATCTCTTCCTCAGCGGACATGATGCCCGCATCAGTCTGGGGACTGTTACCAATCCTGATGACGATACCAACGATGAACTGGTGGTTTTTGAGTTCAACGCGCGTGTCTTAAACACCACTGCCAGCGACCGTGGCGATACGCTGACGAATAGCGCCAACGCCTACACCGGCGCGACATCCCTGACCAGCGCTTCTGTGAATGCAATCATCGTTGAGCCAGTGGTCACGATTGCCAAAGCCCGCACGGGCACACTGGTTGACGCTGGCGACCAATATACCTATACCCTGACTATCACAGCCAGTTCAGCCGCCAACACCACCACCGCCTATGACCTGGTTGTGACCGATACCCTGCCATATACAGTTAACAACGCGGTCATTGATTTGGTCAGCGTCGCTTCCGATACGACGGGGGCGGCGGGTGCCACTGTCACCGACACATCCACATACAACGCCTCACCCAACCCGGATGTAGTCTTTGCCACCATCGACCAACTCGCCCCTGGTCAGGTTGTCACGCTAACCATCACTGTCAAGATTCTCGACCGCTGGCCGGTTGGTCGCCGCATTGACAATATTGGCTCTGTCATCTGGACCAGCTTGCCCGCCGATGGCTCACCCAACGAACGTTTCGGTACCAATCCGATTGTTTTGCCCAATGATTACTATGTGTCTGCCTCAAACCAGGTAATGCCCTTGGCTAACCCGCTCATTGACAAGAAGGTACTCAGCGATACCACCTATACCATCGGTGAAGATGTAACTTATGATATTGTCGTCACCCTGCCGGAAGGTATCACTCGTAATCTGAGCATTCAAGATGTTTTGCCCACCGGCCTCAGCTACCAGAGTCATAGCCTGGTAACAACCGCTGCCGCCAGCGGTGGTCTTTTGACTCTGGATTACCTCGGAACGCCTGCCATTTCAACTTCTCCGACTGTTGGCGCTACGGACACGCTTCTGTTTACGTTTGGCGACACCACCAATCCCAGCGATAGCCCGAACAACAACACAACTGCCAACAATGCCTTCATCCTGCGGGTCACTGCCAGGGTGGATAATATTGCCTCAAACGTGGATGGCACGGTTCGTCTCAATATTGCCAGGTTGCTGTATTATCGTGGCACTGCATCTACGAATACAATCGTCATAGACGCAAACGACAGTACAAACCTGACCATTGTCGAGCCGCGCATCACCACCGACAAAACCGTTACCGCCCCGGCGGGCAATGTCCAGGCCGGTGATGTGGTTTCTTATACTGCGCGTTTTACCAACACGGGCAACAGCACCGCCTTTGAAGTGACTGCGCTCGACACCCTGGCGCAGGGTGTGACCTATAATGCAGGCTCTGCCGTTTGTAAATATTTCGATGGAACTACCACTGCTTCGATTGCGGTCAGCGTGGTTGATGGCGGCACAACCCTCACCTTTGACGGCAACCCGGCTGGTTCCTGGGATATTCCCGCCACCACCCCGGATTCCTACATCGAATGTGAATACACCGTCATAGCCCAGAACACCCTCATTCTGGATGGGACCAAACTCAATACCATTGATGCGGATTGGTCCTCCATGCCCGGAACCTTCACCGGTGAGCGTATCTACGATGACCCGACCCCTGCCTATCCCTTCGACGGAACGCAGGATACGGATACCGCCACCTTCCCGACCGGCGCGCCCACCATTGTCAAGGATGATGGCGGCGTGACCCAGACCGTGATTGGGGATGTCATCCATTTCACACTCACAATCGCCTCCCCGCTCGGAACCCTGGACAATGCCAAAGTGGTTGACCACCTGCCAGCCGGGTTGATTTACGTGGCCTCTTCACAAACTGTCAGCGCCGGGGTTAATGCCCCCACCTTCACCCCCGTTGGTCCAGTAGACGGCTCCGGCCCTGTCACCCTCACCTGGGATTTTGGCGCGGGCGCGGTCGTGACTGCCAGCCCCTTCACCATTAAATACAATGCGAAGGTCGCCAATGTTGCCAGCAACCAGAACTTGACCGTTCTGCTCAATGATGTTGATTTGAACTACGATGATGCCGCTGGCGCGCCAAAAACCGTCAGTGACGATGAAGAATCGACCATCACCGAACCCGTTCTGGACATTACCAAGGATGCCGCCTCGCTTGTCGTCAACCCTGATGCCGGCGACACCGTCACCTACACGATCACGCTCGACAACCTGGCTGTCAACAACAGCACCGCCACCGCCTACGATGTCCACTTTGAAGATACCTTGCCCGTCTACGCCGACTTGCAGATTGGCACAATTTCGGTTTCGGGTTACGGCGCTGCAACCCTCAATACAACGGATTCCAATGACTTATCGAATCTGGTTGATGTGAAAATCAGCGCTATTCCGGTTGGCGCTATTGTTACCATCACCTACGAAGCCATTCTGACCAGCGCGCTCAACCCCAACCAGTTGATTCAAAACACGGGCGATGTCTATTGGACTTCCCAGTCCGGCGATAACAATCCCGGAGACGTGGATGGCGAGCGTGACGGCGACGGAACCAACCCGCCCAACGATTACCATGATTCGGATACTGGCGACCTGACTGCTGACAATATCGAACCGGTTAAATCCATCCTTGCCAGTTCCGAAGCCCACACCGGCGAAACCCTGCCCGGCGCAGCGGATGTCGCCATCGGCGAAATCCTGCGCTATCGCCTGGCAGTGGCAGTGCCGGAGGGCACCAGCAGCGACTTTGTGATTGAAGATCAGCTTTCAGTCAGCGGCGGCGCGGCCCTCGTCACGCCTTTCCTTGATGACACCATGACCATTACGGCCGTCAACTTTGGCGTGGGCAACTTCGACAGCGCGGACTTTGGCCCAGCCCTTGAAGCTGCCAATGGTACTGCGGTTAGCCTGTACAATGCGGGCGGAACGGCGCAGTTCATAGCGCCCCACGACCTGGTAACCCTCAGCGCTGGCAACATCCTGACCTTTGACCTGGGCGATATTGTCAACCTGGACACAAACCCCGATGCGAATATTGAATACATCTACATCGAATTCAATGTTTTGGTCACCAACGTTACCGACAACACCTTGGGCGACATCCTCGCGAACAACTTTGATGTCACCATCAATAGCGGCACACCGGTCATATCCAATACGGTCAATGCAACGGTGGTTGAGCCTGTCTTGACTGTGACCAAAACTGCCAGCGCCGATACCGATTGGGAATACGGCGACACTGTCACTTATACGATTGATATCGAACACGCCGCAACCAGCGCTGCCGATGCCTTCAATCTTGAAATTGTTGATACGCTCCCCGACACCCTGACCTATGTCGCTGGCAGCGCTTCTCCTGCGGCAGTTTACAATTCCGGGGCGCACACGCTGACCTGGACGATTTCCTCCCTCGCCTTGGGTAATACAGCCAGCCTAACCTATGCGGTGGTTGTCAATAACTATACTGCCCTCCACCACCTCGCAGACGCTGACACCGCCGACAACACTGCCCGCCTGACCTGGACTTCCCTGCCTGGCGAAAAGGGCACGGGTTCTGTCACCCCAGGCGACAGCGGCGCCCCCGATGGTGAACGTAACGGCACGGAAACCCCTGCTCTCAACGACTACACCACCAGCGACCTGCACTCGGGCCAGCTCATTCAATACTTCGCCCTCGGCAACCGCGTCTGGTACGATACCGACAATGACGGCACGATAAACGGCATGGAAGTTGGTATTAATGGCGTCACCGTTGACCTGTATCGCTTTGGGTATGGTCTGGATGGTAACCCCGCTACACTGGCCGACAACGATAGTGTTGTCCGCACCGAAACCACTGCCAACGGCGGCTACTACCTGTTCGACTACCTGCCCGCTGGCGAGTATGTGGCTGTTGTCCGCGCCGATAACTTCACCGGTGTTCTTCAGGGTTTCAAATCTTCTGAAACCGAAACCTTGGCCGATGGCTCCGTAAATGAACTCACTGCCCCAGACCCGGATGGCACCCCCAGCGACCTCGACCGGGACGATAACGGAACCCGCGAAACGGTCGGCGCAGGCGTCATCCCGCTCGGCGCAGTCGCTGCCCAAGCCATCACCCTTGGCCCCACCGAAATTACCCTCGAAAGCGATGTGGATAGCCTCGAAACGGGAACCCTGCATCAGGGTGTTCAACCCGATAACCGCGCCAACATGACCGTGGACTTCGGCTTCTACAAGACCGAAATTGGCAACCTGGTCTATGAAGATCTCAATGCCAACGGTACTTTTGATGCGGGCGACACCCGGCTTGACGGTATCACCGTCCGCCTCTACAACTCCACCGGAACGAATGAAATCCCGGTCGGCGCGGATGGCATCCTCGGCACTGCCGATGACCTGGCTGGCGGCGTAGTTACTAACCTCAGCGGCATTTATGCCTTCAGCGGCTTGCCTGAAGGCGATTACATCGTCAAAGTCACTGGTCCCGCGGGCATGGTCAGCACCTATGACGATGCCGAACAAGCCGATAATGATGACCCGGATCAACATGAAGACGACAACGACAATGGCATTGGCACAACTTACGCCGATGTCACCCCGGTCTCTTCTGCTCAACTGACGATGAATGCTGGTGAATTTGGCGCCAGCGCCACTGCCACCACCACCGACA
>DYPU01000024.1 GCA_020719725.1 Anaerolinea sp.
GCCCCGCGCCACCGCTTCGGGCAGCACCGCCCGCGCCACCTTAGTGGGCAATTCCACCTGCGGTTTGACGATGACCAGCGTTAACGGCGGCAGGTCGAAGCGCCGCGCAATTACCTGCTCGCCGTTCATGGCCGAGGCTACCAACCCGCCTAACAGGGCCGGGGCTACATTATCGGGGTGGCCTTCGATTGCTGTTGCCACTTTTAGTAAATCCAATTCGTCGAGCGGGTTGCCCAACAGGGTATTGGCCGCTGTCAGCCCACCGACGATGGCCGCCGCGCTGGAACCCAACCCGGAACCGAGCGGAATCTCATTGTGAGCCAAAAAGCTCACGCTTTCGGGCGGTTTTTCCCCACAAATTTGGTAAAGCTGCCAGAATGAACTGGTTAATAAATTATCTGGCGTTTGGTTCAGCAGCTCCGCGCCCTCGCCGCTGGCCTGATAGCGCACCCCGGCCAGGTTGGTTGTGACGCGTAGTTGGTTCCACAGGTCCAGCGCCAGGCCCAGACAGTCGAACCCTGGCCCCAGGTTGGCAGAAGTGGCGGGAATATGGATGTTGAAAGTGGTCAGATGGGTCATGGTTTGATGGCCTTTTTCACATTATAATCTCGCCAATCTTTTTCCCGGAGTTTTCAAATGGCTTATCAAGGTATTTTGCATCGTTACGGGCATTTGTTGAATTTGCCCTCTTATACTCGCCCGGTTTCTTTGCTGGAAGGCGATACCCCCCTTATCCCGCTGCCGCGTTTGGGGCGGGAATTAGGCTGTGAGTTATATGTCAAGTTTGAGGGCTTGAACCCAACTGGTTCGTTTAAAGATCGCGGCATGACGGCGGCCATCAGTGAGGCGCTTGGGCGTGGCGCTCAAACCGTGATCTGCGCTTCGACCGGCAACACTGCTGCTTCGGCGGCTGCTTATGCGGCCCGTTCGGGGCTGCGTGCGATTGTGCTTATCCCTGAAGGCAAGGTGGCGATGGGGAAATTGGCTGGGGCGGTGGCCTATGGCGCGGAGGTGATTCAGGTGCAGGGTTCGTTTGATGATGCGCTGGCTTTGGTGGTCGAAATTACCCAAAAGACGCCAATTGCATTGGTCAATTCGATTAATCCGTATCGCATTGAAGGCCAAAAGAGTGCCGCTTTTGAAATTTGTGACGATTTAGCTTGTGCGCCCGATTGGTTGTGTTTGCCGGTGGGGAATGCTGGCAATATCACCTCATATTGGGCCGGGTTTAAGCAATATCAGGCCTGCAATGCCACTGGTTTGCCGCAGATATTGGGCGTTCAGGCCGAGGGAGCTGCTCCGCTGGTATTGGGTCACCCGGTGGAAAAACCCGAAACAGTGGCAACGGCCATCCGCATTGGGCGACCGGCGCGCGGTGAACAGGCGCTCGAGGCCGCCCAAGAGTCGAATGGGATGATTATTGCTGTTTCAGACGCGGAGATTCTTGCGACTCAACGCGTCCTTGCCAGCGAGGGCATTTGGGTCGAACCGGCTTCGGCGGCGGGGCTGGCCGGTTTAATGGCGAAAACGGCGGCGGGTCAGTTTGAGGCGCGTGGCAAAAAAATTGTCGTGGTTTGCACCGGCCATGGGTTGAAGGACCCGTCCATCGTTACCGAGTCGTTTCCATCTCCCAAATTGATTTCTGCTACTTATCAGGCTTTGGCCGATTTGATTTTATAGCGGGCTGGTAGAATTTTGGTAATTGTGGGGTGTTTTACGGGTTTGCGAGAATCAAAAAAAGCCGGGCTATTTCCGGCTTTTTTTGATTCTTAGGGGATTAGTCTATTTTTTTCGTGTCGTAGGATTTTACATCGGCGATGGCTTTTTTGACATTGACAAAGGGTAAAATGGCAAGCCCGGCAATGAAAAAGAAGATCAGGGAGAGCAGGGCTGGGCGCAGGCTGCCAAAAAGTTGATTGATCAGGCCGAAGAGTAGCGGCCCGATCCAGGATGTGCCGCGCTCGGAGACTTCGTAGAAAGAGTAGAATTCGGCTTCTTTGCCGATTGGGATCATTTGGGCAAAGAGGCTGCGGCTGATGGCCTGGCTGCCGCCCATTACGATGGCGATGAAAAATCCCATGCCATAAAATTGGGCAACGCGGCTATCGCCATATAGCCCGGCATAAGCGTAGATAACTACTCCGGCCCAGATTGCCAGGCTGACGAGGATGGCTTCTTTTGCGCCAATTTTTCCGGCTAATTTGCCCCACAGCAGTGCGCCGCCAAAGGCCACAAATTGAATCATCAGAATGACGATGGTCAGGGTTCCCTGGTCTACTTCCAGTCCGCCGCGCAGGATGGGGGCTGCGGCAAAGGTGGCTGAAACAGCGATGACGGTTTGAATGCCGTCATTGTAGAGAAAGTAGGCTAGCAGGTATTTTAGCGTTTCGGGGAAGTGCTTTAGTTCTTTGATGGTTTGGCTGAGTTGTTTGAAGCCGACGCTGGCGTAGCTTTGACCGGTGGGCAGGGGCCGCGCCGTGCGCCGCGATTTAAGGCGTGACCAGGTGATGAGCGAAAATCCCAGCCACCAAATGCCCGCTGAAGCCAGGTTGATGCGGACGGCTAATTGGGTTGGGACGCCCAGAGTTTCGCGTAGCTGGTAAAAAACCAGGTTGACGAGCAGTAGCAGCCCGCCGCCGACATACCCCATTGCCCAGCCGTAGGAGGAGACACTATCGCGTTTGTCTTCGCTGGCGATTTCGGGCAGGTAGGAGTTATAGAAAACCATGGCTGCGCCAAAGGCCAGGTTGGCAAGGATGAAGAGTAGGCCGCCTAACCACCATAGATTGCCCGTCACCGCAAAAAAGCCGATGGTGGCAACCCCGCCGAGGGTGGCAAAAATTTGCATCAATTGTTTGCGCATGTGTGAGTAATCGGCTATGGCTCCCAAAATGGGTAGAAATAGCACTTGCAGGCCCACCGAGATGGAGACGCAGTAGGGCATGAAGGAATCGGGGGCGATTGGAATCCCTGCCAGCCGCGCCATACCGTCGGGGTAGGCGGCTGCGGCGTCGGTTGCCAAGGAAGCCAGATATGGGCCAAGAAAGACGGTTCCGACGGTGGTGCTAAAGGCGGAATTGGCCCAGTCATACATGCCCCAGCCGAAGATTTCGCGTTTGTCATTCTGGGGGTGAGGCGTTATTGCTTCTTTTTGGCTCATGGTTTTCTCCTGATTGAGTGGACAATTTTATTTTACCGGCAATTTGTAAAAACAGTGAACTTTTTATGAGTTTTTACTGATTACTGTCTAAATTGAGTTTTGCGTTTTGGTTGAGTCACAACCGTTTGGGTAGATGACACGGGTTAGGCGGAAGATGTGTCCAAAATACCGGTTTGTACACCCTGCAAAAATTTCGTTGGCGCTATATTGATTGTTAAACAGAACTTGTCATTCTTCTGTTATTGGCTTGAAATGCGCCTGTACGGCTTTTGGGTTATCCTTTGAGCGTGAAAACAAAACGAGACTTCCTATTTAAATCAGCCAAAATTCAGCATCTGGTTTTTTCGCGGTTGGAGTTGAATGGCTATGTTCAATCTTGTTTGCGCGATTGTCAGACTGCGTTGATTGAGATTGGCAGCGAGAGCGGTTCGTATGCTTTGTTTGGGCTGCTGCTGGTGCGTGGACAGTTGGTGAACTTCTATCGTTACGACGCTTTAGCCATTCGCTTGCCGCCGTCGGAGTGGTTCGATTTTGTTGGCCCCACATTGCCTGTTTTTGGCGTGCGCACCCTGGCCTTCACTCCACAGACGCTGCGTTTGGTCAAAATTTTATTGGAGCAATATTGTCCGGGCCGAACACAAGTCCTTAGTTCGGGTGCGCTTGATACAGCGGTTCGGATTTGGGGGAAAAGTATTGGCCCGGTTTTGTTGCACATGTCTTGGCCCAGCGCAGATGGGTTGGCGCTGCTGCCGGGGGGCGGAATTTCGCCGCGCCATACCCTTTTTTTGGCGGGAGATCAGGTTTTTCACAGTGCTGGGAGTATGGCGGCCCTGTACGGTTGGAAAGAAGCCGATTGTCAATTGCGGGTTTATAGCAGCCTGGCGGCTGGCGCGGCCTGGGATGAGTATTTTTTGCACCATGTTTTTGTCTGGCAGGTCGGGCATCTCCTTCAGCGTTTGGAAGAGCTGAGCGGGCGCATGTTGGTCAATACCATTGTGCGCGAGATGAATTTTGCCGCTTTGGCCCACGATTGGAATATCACCATTTCGGCCAGAAGTGTGACGGATCAGGCCATGTTTTTTTCACCAACCCAAGCCGGGCAGGTTTATCAGCGTTTGTTCGAAATCCTACAGCATCATGCCGAGTTGGCTCTGGGGCCAGACCTGTTTACCATGCTGCTGCGTGAGGTTCAGATGCGGTTGTATGCCCCTTATAGGGTGGTTTATGAACGCTACGCAACCTTGATTAAAGAACAATCTCCCGCCTAATGCTGCCTGGTAATGTTGAGATGGGGCGATAGTCAGTATAATTGACTCTATGGACACACTCACTCGTTACCATGAGCTTAAACAACAAATCCATTTTCATAACCATCGCTATCATGTCTTGGATGCTCCCCTCATCAGCGATGTAGAATATGACCGGCTGTTGGCCGATTTGCGCCAACTCGAAACCGAGCATCCCGATTGGGTTACATCTGATTCGCCGACTCAGCGCGCCGGGGCAGCAGCCTCCGGTAAGTTCGAGAAAATCCGTCACCCCAGGCCGATTCTCAGCCTGGCAAATGCGTTTGGAGCCGGAGACGCGCGGGCCTGGTTTGAGCGCATCCGCAAACTGGATGAACGCCTCGCAACCGCCAAATTCACCGTCGAGCCAAAAATTGACGGACTGAGCGTTGTCCTGCACTATCGAAATGGCCTCTTCGTTCAGGGCGCGACGCGCGGCGACGGGGAAGTTGGCGAAGATATAACAGCCAATTTGCGAACGGTGCGGGCCATTCCGCTGAAAATCCCTGTCAACCGCGCCGAAAGCGCCCAAAACAGCCCAGCCCTCGGCCAGATTTCGCTTTTTCCTGCTCAACGACTCTCCACCCCCTCGATTCCCAGCGAGTTGGTGCTGCGCGGTGAAATCTTCATCACTGATAAAGATTTTGCCCTACTCAATGCTCGCCTGGCTGAAAACGGCGAAAAAACCTACCTGAATCCACGCAACACGGCTGCCGGTTCTCTGCGTCAACTCGACCCGGCTATCACGGCCACCCGCCCACTCACAATTTTGGTGTATCAGGTAGTGTATTGGGTAAATGAGAAACAAGCCGGTCAGGAAACAGCCTTGCCAGAACCCTGGCAGAGTTCTCAATGGGAACTGCTCGGTTGGCTCAAAAGCCTCGGCTTTCCCGTCAGCGATGCCGCCCGGCGCTTTGACAGCCTCGACGAAGCCATTGCCTACACCGAAACCTGGGAAACAGGCCGCGACAACCTGGGCTACGAAGCCGATGGCATGGTGATAAAGCTCGACAATCTAACTCTGGCTGCCGAACTGGGCTTTGTGGGCAAAGACCCGCGCGGCGCAATTGCTTTTAAATTTCCGGGCCGCGAAGTCACCACCCAACTGCTCAATATCGAAGTGGAAGTTGGGCGCACTGGCGTGCTGACCCCTAAAGCCGTTCTCGAAGCAGTCGAAATTGGCGGTGTCGTCGTCAAAAACGCCACCCTGCACAACTTCGACTTCATTGCCGAAAAAGACATCCGCATCGGCGACCGCGTACTCGTCAAACGCGCTGGCGAAGTCATCCCCTATGTCATTGGCCCGCTATTGGATGCCCGCAGCGGCGCAGAAATGGCCTACTCTCCGCCTGCAACCTGCCCGGCTTGCGCCCAGCCTGTCGAACACCTGGCAGACGAAGTCGCCTTTTACTGCGTCAATGCCGCCTGCCCGGCCCAACTCATTCGCAACCTGGAGCATTTCGTCTCGCGCGGCGCAATGGACATCGTTGGCCTGGGTCTCAAAATCGTCGAGCAACTGATCGCCGCCGAACAGGTCAAAGATGTTGCTGATTTATTTTTTTTGAAAAAGGAAGATTTGCTTACGCTGGAAGGTTTCGCCGAAAAAAAGGCCGATAACCTGCTGGAAGCCATTCGCGCCGCGCGCGCGCAACCCTTAGCCCGGCTCCTGGCCGCGTTAGGCGTGCGCGGCGTTGGCGAGGTCTCCGCCAAAGACCTGGCCGCAGCGTTTGGTTCACTCGACGCCCTCTCGGCGGCCTCGGCAGATGCCCTGCAAACCGTAGCAGGTATTGGCCCCAACATCGCCGCCGCCATTGTGGATTGGTTCGGGCGTAAAAGGAACCAACAGGTTTTGGAAAAACTCAAACAAGCTGGCGTCTGGCCGACACAAACCCAGAATGCAGATCTAAAAATACCGAATGCGCCCCTCAATGGCCTGACCTTCGTTATCACAGGCACATTGCCCACCCTCAGCCGCGAGGCCGCCAAAGAACTGATCGAACAAAATGGCGGTAAAGTCACAGAATCGGTTAGTAAAAAGACCAGCTATCTATTATTGGGGGAGGCCCCCGGCTCAAAATACGAAAAAGCCCTGGCATTGGGTGTACCTGTTTTGGACGAAACCGCCTTGCTCGCCCGCATTACCCTATGAAGCGATTCTCCATTGCCCTTCAAGCCCTGCGCGAACTTGGCCCCAGCCAGATTGGCTGGCTGGCGCTCTACAAACTAGGCCTAAAAAGCGGCCACTATCGCCGCGCCGAAACGCCAATTTCGCTCGCCGCCTTTCCACTTCAGTCGCCATTTGGCCTGCCAGACCGCCAAAAACTGCTCGAAACCCTGGGCCAAAACGGTCTGCAAGCGCTGCTCCAGGCTGCCGATTCCATTGTTCAGGGCCAATACTCCCAGTTTGGCGCAGAATTGGTCAAAATCAACCTGACCCCAGCGCATCCCGATCTTCATTGGACAGAACTCGAAACCCGGCCTCATCCAACCGACATCAAGCTGATCTGGGAACCGGCCCGTTTTGGTTGGGCCTTCACTTTAGGCCGCGCCTGGCTCGCCAGTGGCGATGAACGCTACCCGGCAGCTTTTTGGCGCTATTTTGAAACCTTCCAGGCCGCCAACCTGCCGTATTTGGGCGAAAATTGGACATCGGCCCAAGAAGTTGGCCTGCGTTTAATGGCCTGGGCCTGGGCTGGTCAGATATTTTCCCAATCGGAACAGACCAGCCTTGCCCGCCGCGCTGTTTTGGCCGTTTCGATTGGGCAGCACGCGGCCCGGATCGTCCCTACCCTGCTGTATGCCCAGGCTCAAAACAACAATCACCTGCTGACAGAATCTGCGGCGCTGTATACTGCCAGTCTGGTTCTCCCCGCCCATCCAGCCGCTCAAAAATGGCAAAAAATAGGCGCAACCTGGCTTAAGTGGTGCTTTAGCCACCAAATCGACTCTAGTGGTGAATACATCCAACATTCAAGCAACTATCACCGGCTCATGTTGCAAATTGCGCTTTGGCTGCAAGCCCTCCCGGGTAGCGACCAGATTTTCTTTGACTCGCGTGTCAAAGAAAATCTGGCCCTTGCCACCCATTGGTTGTACTGCCTGCTCGATTTTGAAAGCGGCCAGGTTCCCAACCTGGGCCCCAACGATGGCGCATACCTTTTTCCATTCACCAATCAACCCTTTCAAGATTACCGTCCCGTTGTGCAGGCCGCGGCCTGCGCTTTTTTGGCCTACAGCCTGCCACCCGGCGCATGGGACGAAATGTCACTCTGGTTTCAAGTTGAGGCTAAAAAGCTGAAAGTTGAAGCCGCGCTTCCGGCAGATTTACGGCTTTTGGGCTTGTATCCCAGCACGCTGCAAGTTGGTTCAATTGCCTGGGCTTATTTGCGCACAGCGCAGCTACGCTCCCGCCCTGGTCACGCAGATTTGCTTCATTTCGATTTTTGGTGGCGCGGACAAAACATTACCCTGGACCCCGGCACTTACCAATACAATGCCCCGGCCCCTTGGGAAAACACCCTGACTGCAGCCTGTTACCACAACACCGTCACAGTGGATGGACTTGACCAATTTACCCGCGTTAGCCGCTTCCTCTACCTGAAGCGGGCCGATGCCCTACGGCTTAAATTGCCCAGCCCTGAAAGCCTGGCCGCCCGTCATTATGCTTATGCGGGAGTGCGCCACACCCGTCAGATAACCGCCCTGAACGCCAATCATTGGCGCATTGTGGATGAACTGCTCAACCTGCGCCGCCAGCCTCACACCTTCCGCCTGCATTGGCTGCTGCCAGATGTTGAACATAAACTAATCGAAGAAAAGGGGCTGTTTAAGCTCCGGTTAAAATTAGCCCCGGCCTGGCTGACAATTGTGATACACTGCGACCCTGCCAACGTGGCCTGGCATGCCTCGCTTGTTCGCGCTGGCAGCGCTGTAGACCCGGCGCGCGGCTGGTTCTCGCCAACCTACAGCGTTAAACAGCCCGCGCTTTCTTTGGCAATTGACGTACAATCGCGTGAAAACCTTGAGTTTGTGACTGATTTTGAGTTTTCTGACGCAATCTGAAGCTATTTCTTCGCATTTCATCCCCCATTTCTGATCAATCTCACTGCCCTTATGCACATTCTGCTCATTCATCAAGCTTTTGCCGCTCTCGACGAACCCGGCGGGACGCGTCATCACGAATTGGCGCGTTTTTTGGTTTCCAAAGGCCATCGGGTGACGGTGATTGCCAGCCCGGTTAGCTATCTTACTGGCGCATCGTCTTCAAAACAGAAAGAAATTTTGGAGGGTGTGACCATCTTGCGCGCTTACACTTATCGCGCTTTGCACAAATCATTTGTGCATCGGGTATTTGCTTTTTTTTCCTTTATGATTTCTTCTTTTTTTGTGGGGTTGGGAGTCAAAAATGTGGATGTGGTGTGGGGCACTTCGCCGCCGATTTTTCAGGGGGTGACCGCCTGGTTGTTGGCGCGGCTAAAAGGGGCCAAATTCCTATTTGAAGTGCGCGACTTGTGGCCGGATTTTGCAATCGCTGTTGGGGTGTTGAAAAACCCCACGCTGATTAAACTCTCCTTTTGGCTGGAAAAATTTCTCTACCGGCGCGCAGATCGGATGATGGTGAATAGCCCGGGTTATGTGGAGCATGTTCGGGGGCGTGGGGCGCGGGTGGTGGAACTTATTCCAAACGGGGCCGATCCGCAGATGTTTAATCCGCTCGATAATGGGCAGGGGTTTCGTCAAAAGAATAATCTTAAAAATAAATTTGTGGTGTTGTATGCCGGGGCGCATGGCCTTTCAAATGATTTGGACGTGGTGTTGGATGCGGCTAAGTTGCTTTCCAAAAGTTTTGTGTATCAATTTATCTTTTTGGGGGATGGCAAGGAAAAGCCGAATTTGCAGGCGCGCGCGGTTCAATTGGGGCTAAAAAATGTCTTATTTTTGCCGCCTGTGCCAAAAAATGAGATGGCGTTGGCATTGGCGGGCACAGATGCTTGCCTGGCAATTTTGAAGCCGCTGGATGCTTATAAAACCACTTATCCCAACAAGGTTTTTGATTATATGGCGGCGGGGCGTCCGGTTTTGCTGGCGATTGATGGTGTAGTGCGGCAGGTTTTGGAGCAGGCTGGTTGTGGTTTGTTTGTGGAGCCAGGAAATCCGCAAGCGTTGGCCGAGGCGGTGGTGCAATTGGCGGCGAACCGCGATGCAGCCCTGCGGCTGGGCCTGGCCGGACGGGCTTATTTGGAAGAAAATTTTAGCCGTGAAGTGTTGGCGGCCCGCCTGGAAGCACTTTTGCAAGAATTGGTTTCTTGATTTGCGCGAAACGATTCAACCGTTTTGCAGGCTTTTTTTGAAGAAATTTTAGGAGCAAGAGCTAAATAGACTTTGCCGAAAATAGCATAGTTAGGATTTACGCAAGACGCATTTGAACGTCAGACGATTTGATTTGTTGGCGCAAATATTCATCCACAAGATCATGCTTGGCACGGCAGATGACACGCCGATCTCCTTGATACCCCCACGCGCATTGCCGCAATATTGCTTCCTGACCCGTTCGATGCGGCGCAAAAAAAATCTTGTCAATCACGGCTTTTTGCTTTTTCGCTAAATTTTCCGTTTTGCGAAAATTTTATATAACAAACTTTGTTGTCATCTTAACAGGAACTGTTCATAAACTTTTATGCCCGAACTCTATCTAACCCCCTCCGCCCTTAGCTATTTTGCCCAATTTTTGTTGTTGTTTGTCTTGAGCATTTATCTCATTTGGCGGTATTTTAACCACCAAGAAGATGCGCAATTTTTTTCGTTTATTGGCTTTATCGTTGGCCTGACCGCTTTCTCATTGCTGTTATTTCTCGAAACCGCTTCTCTGCCCACGCCGCGCTTGTACTTTGTTTATCTACAAAATACTATTTTGGCGCTGTCCTTGCTCGCTTTATACGATTTTATTTATCGTTTTCCTGCCAAGTATGAACAACGAAAATGGGAAAGACGGGGATTTTTCGTTATCAGCCTCTTTTACGCTGGATATGAGATTTACTATGCTATCCATCGCTTTAGTGGCTTGATCGAAGGCAACGTAAACTATCGAATCGGCTACGAAGATTACATTCTGGGAGCCTTATTCGCGCTTATTCCTTTTTTGTTGGCTCGCCAGGCTCTATGCGCCGACTCATCTTCGCGATTTTGGCTGGCAAAACTATGGCAGCCTGCAAATCGTCAAATCAGCGCGGGCCGCAGCCTTGCATTGATTGCTTTTTTCCCGTTGCTATTGGGAATTGCCAATATCCTGCGTGCGCAAAGCGCGATCTCAACAACTTATTTCAACATTGCTCTTTCGCTGGGGATTCTAGCCGCTCTTTTTCTGTTGGTCTTGTTTTATCTCAATTCGCTTCAAGAAAGCACCTCTATTTTTGACAAAATCGTCGGCACTACGCTGACACTTTTGTTCATTATTCTGGGCGCAACCGGCTGGATGCTCACCCCACAATTTCTAAACAGCCTGCATACCTCTTCCTCCGAAATGGTAGAGGCATACTCCCTGCGTTTTACCCCCAATGGGGATGGATACGCCGTTACAAAAATCCCCTTTATTTTTGAGAATAACCTCGGCCAGGAGTTACCCATCACAACACGCGGACAAGAACGAAATTATGGTCTGGATTTCTCTTTTCCCTTTTTTGGCACAACCTATGAGCGGATTTACGTCACCAGTGTTGGCCTGATGCGCATGGGCGAGGAGTTGTATCACCCCAATTTACAATATCATTATGGACGCATCCCTGCAATTTTTCCCCTGCTAATTGATTTGCAACCCGAAGGCCCCGGCGGAGTCTTTGCCCGCACACAGGCCGACCGCCTGATTATCACCTGGAATGAAATTTCCCCACTTTATCATCCTGGCATTTTTCTAACCTTTCAGGTAATCCTTTATCAAGATGGGCGTTTCGATTTTAACTATAAAGATATTCCGACCTCATTCGTTTTCCAGCCTGATAGCAACCCATCTTCCAATCTGTGGCTGCGCGGCGCAACCCCTGGAATATCGTCCTCGGCGCAACTGGTCAAAGACTTGTCTGATATGGGCAAGGTAGGGCCATCCGGCGCATTGCAAGATTTCAATCTTGAATTTCGCCAAAAATTGCATCAATTTCTTTTGCCGTTATTTTGGGTAATTATTTTTTCAGGAGTAGTGATTTTTCTACTAATGCCGTTTTTGCTTTATCGCAGCATTGGCTTGCCACTTAATGCCTTGATGTCTGGCGTTCAGCAAGTCGAAAGCGGCAATCTGGGGATGATTATCTATGCTCAGGGCAAAGATGAAATCGGCGATTTGAGTCGTTCATTCAACACGATGACCGCCCTGCTAAAAAAACAAATGGATGACCTTGAAAAACGAGTGGACGAACGAACCAACGATCTCGCCCAAGCCAACCAGGCTTTGCAGGCAGAAATAGTATCACGCCAAGCGGCCCAGGCCGAATTGATAGCCAAAGAACGTTCATTGGCTATTGTCAATGAGCGGGAACACTTGAGTCGTGAGTTGCACGATGGCCTGGCTCAAATCACCAATACGATTGGGTTACAGATTCAAACTGCCCAAACTTTTATGGAACGCGGTGAGGCAAATACAGCATATGCAAACCTAGATCGAGCATTTGAACTTGCCCGGGACGCAAATACCGAGATACGCCAATTTATTTTAGGCTTGCGGGATAATGTTGAACCGCATAAAAAAAGTTTTTGGAATGCGCTTCATGTTTATATTGATGAATATAAACGAATGACAGGGGTCGAACCAACGCTTTGTTTGCCCGCCTATGACACCTTACCTGATATTAATCCTGCCGTAGAGCATCATTTATTGCATATTATCAAGGAAGCTTTGATGAATATCGTTAAACATGCCCAGGCGAAACAGGTAGATATTTTTCTGGGAGTCGATTCACGCAGCCTGGTTGTGACGATTTCTGATGATGGGCTGGGCTTTCGACCGCCTAATTCTTTTGACAAGTCGGGCTTACATTTTGGCCTAAGCATGATGTACGAACGAGCAAAGAACATAGGCGGAAGGATACAATTGGTTAGCAGGCCAGGATACGGCACAAAGGTTTTCCTTTTTGTGCCAATCCAGAGTGGGGTGTTGGCCGGTGATGTTAAAGGCTTGAGCAGTATTCGATTGCTTCTTGTCGATGATTCTACAATTTTTCTCGAAGGGTTGCGTAGCCTGCTGATGGCTCGCGGCATTTCTGTGGTTGATACTGCCAGCAACGGACGAGAAGCTATTGAAAAAGTAGCCCGGTTACGCCCCGATATGGTCATCATGGATGTTTTTATGCCGGTGATGGATGGTGTGCAGGCTACTTTTGCGATTAAACGCGACTTTCCAGAAACCCGTGTCCTAATGTTAACCACATCTGAAAATGACGAGCACCTTTTTTCCGCGCTCAAATACGGCGTTAGCGGATTTCTCTTAAAGGGCATTGATGCCGATGAATTCTGCAGCGCGCTTGAGCGAGTTGCCCAGGGGGATGTTATTCTTTCTCCCAGCCTTGCGACGCGCATACTCACTGAATTTTCAACCCGAAACACGGTCGAAACCGCCGGGCAATTGCTCGCGTCTGGTCATTTATCTCCCATCCAACTTCAGGTTTTGGAACTGGTTGCAAACCGGGTACGTTACAGCGAAATTGCCACCCGGCTGTATCTTTCTGAAGCAACGGTCAAGTATCATGTTAAGCAAATTCTCAATCACCTGCAATTGGAAAATCGCGCCGAGTTAATCACCCATTACAAAAAACATAACAAACCTGGGGAGGGGTAAATTGCTGTAAAAAATATGCTCTCACGAGCATTGCACTTAATTTCACAAATCTATACTTTTATCTATACTTTTTTGTATAAAAGTATAGTGCCTAATCATTTGATCCTTGTTATACATACTTTATGTTGTGCTGTTCTGTGTTTATGTAGCGCCTGCAAGTTTTTCAAGAGAAAAGTGCGTTTGCACGGCAACTCAACCTTTATCAACGGGTTAGCTTGTGCGCTTTCTGAAATATTTGGTGTGTGTATTTAATGGATTCTTAAAAATTCCGCGGTAACTGCCCCATTGCCTGATGTTGTCCTGATTGACTTAAGTGACCCCCACACGAGACAAGCGTTGCATGTCGTCTCAGCATTGTTTTGGTTCGATGGCAGCCCCGGTACCTTTGAGATAAATACAACTTTCTAAAGAATTTATTGTTGCATCATGAGTAGCTGTGATATTTTTCTTGTCAGCTTAACTTGAGCAACCAAATAAAGGTTATAATTACCTCTGATATACTTCTCTTTAAGGCGTTTTCCCTTCACCAGAAAAGGTAGAAGGCCAATTCGTGAAACATTATCTTTAAAGAAAGGAGAATCCCCCATGTCTAAAGAACTTGAGTTCTTAACTGCCAAAAGCGCCTCGTCCACCGACGACTGGAGCTGCATCGAAGCCTCCACCGACGACTGGAGCTGCATCGAAGCCTCCACCGACGACTGGAGCTGCATCGAAGCCTCCACTGACGATTGGAGCTGCATCGAAGCCTAATTTCATGCAATGGAAATCAGTAAAAATGGAGAGGATTTAGAAAGACAATCCTCTCCATTTTCATTGTTTTGCTCTTCTGCAAAAATAAATTTTTGTTAATCACTGCACAGATATTTTTGAAAATTTGAAGGTTATGGACAATCATCTCTTCCAGCGCGAGTTTTTTTCTTCTTTTCTTGGCCAATGTAGTTTATGCGGCAAAGACATTTTTCAATCTACAATGAGTATTGCTGCGGGCAATGATTCAAAATGCGCTTTGTGCCATCATTCCTATAAAAAACTGTACGACTATTGGAAAGACCTAACCGGCAACCCGGAAGAGTTAAGAACGCTTGCGCGTACTAAAAGCGCTCGCGATTTTTTAAAGCGAATCATCGTGTCTTATAGTCATAAGGGAGTGCATAGACCTTTGATTTTACCCAGCACTGTCAAATTGGAATTAACGAACCGTTGTAATCTAAAATGCAAACATTGTCTGGCGAATGCTGGCTCCTCAAAAGCCGAACTCTCGATACAGGAAATTGAAGATGTTTTGGTGCAGGCAAAAAAACTTGGAGTGAGTGCCATTGGCTTGGTTGGTGGGGAGCCATTGTTGAGAGCAGATCTGGGCGATATCATTGATATCATCTATAACTTGCGAATGGCGTTTTCAATCAGTACAAACGGGATGCTGGTTACCGAAAAGGTTATCAAGACAATCAATCGCAAAAACCTGATTAAGGTATCTGTCAGCCTTGATGGTGATCAAGAATATCACAACCAACTCCGAGGTCACCCACAGGCCTATCAACATGCCTTGCGTGGCATCAAGCTACTTTCAGAGAATAACATTAAAACTGCCGTTGCAATGGTTATCTCGCGCGATAGTTGGCACATGATCGAGCATGTAATGAATGCTGCCATCGACCACGGCGCAACTTATTTCATGGTCAACGATCTTATTCCTGTTGGCAGAGGCATTGATATAGAAGATACCTGCCTGACCTATCCTGAATATGTTGAACACACCACCCGGATGCGTGGCTATCGTAAAGTCTATGGTGACAAAATCGATATTCTCTGGCAAGGAATGAGACCTGAGGGGAAAAGCGATGATGAGATTGGAAGTTTTCTTACCAGTAAATGTGGCGCAGGTTTGACTGAGTTAACCATCGACCATGAAGGTTATGCTATTCCCTGCCCGTTCCTGCCCCGGACTAACGAAAATATTCTCAAAAAAAGCCTGGAAGAAATTTGGTATCGTTCCGAAGAGCTGGCGGTTTATCAAACCCGAGATGATTTGGAAGGGGGATGTGGCGCGTGCAGTCGCAAATTATCCTGTTCGGGTTGTCGCGCCAGAGCCTTGGGGCATACAGGAAGTCTCAAAGGTCCAGATGTACGTTGCCCTGTTTGTCAATAGATACTAAATAGGAAAGAGTCAAGCACCTATGCTCACTCAAAAAAGAGGAATTGTCTACCCCATCGGCATCGGAAATTCCAAGCAACAAATCACAGCCCAGGCAAAAGAGATTCTTGCCGGTGTTGATGTCATCGCCGGGCATTATGGTTTTATCGAACTGGCGCGGGAGTATCTCAACCCTGATGCAAAAATTGTGGATGACCGCGAGGCCCGTAAACGCTCGGGCACTTTTGTTTTTTATCAGCAAAATCGTATATCGGCAGTTGTCACCGAGGCCTTGCAGGGCCAATCTGTGGCTGTTTTGTCGGGGGGCGATACCGGAATTTGGGGCATGGCTGGGGTGTTTCTGGAAGCGCAGCATGTTTTCGAGAATGCATTCGATGTGCAAGTTATTCCTGGCATTCCTACAATGGTAACGATTGCCGCCAAATTAGGTGCCCCCTTGCAAAACGGGTTTTCCCTGATCTCTATTGGTGACGAGGATACCCCTTTCGCGGTGATCGAGCAACGATTGAAAGGTGCCGCCCTGGGTGGAGGTGTTATCGTTCTGTATAAACTAATCTTGGAAAACCTGAATTATCCGCAATACTATCCCGAAGAGAAGTATCCCGAACTATTCCCGCCGAAGGAGAAGATGCTTTATCGCTGGCAAAGAACGTATGAAATCTTGCGCGAATATATCTCCCCAAAAACACCGATGGCGGTTGTTACCGATGTTAATGACCAGACCTCCAACTATTCAACCGCCACTGAAATGCTCGGCTCAGATGATGGTCGGGAAAAAATCGTTATCGCCCCCTTTGATGATTTTCTTGCATTGACAGACACTTTTCGGTTTTTTACCACCGTCATTATTGGCGATGCCACCACCAAACAATTTGGCAACGTGCTCATCACCCCACAGTGGAACTATAAATGGACCTACCATAAAGAAATGATGGCTGATATTGATGGATTGTCTTACCTGAAAGCACAAAAAGATTTCTTTGCATAATTATTCGGATAAAAAGGATTTAGATATGCGAGAAAAGACTCTAGCGTTACTGCGCGATTTGACCCAAGCCCACGGAGTCACTGGCTACGAAGATGAAGTGCGTAGGGTTTTCCGGAAAAATGTCTCTGGTGAGATTGTCACCGATCGACTGGGAAGTATTTACGTCCGTCGGCAGGGTACGGATGCTGCTCCCATTATTATGTTGGCAGGCCACCTCGACGAGGTGGGCTATGTGGTTCAATCCATCACGTCGGAGGGATATATCAAACTGGCTGCCCTGGGCGGCATTTGGTCGCACACTGTATTGGGCAATCGGTTGCGCATCAAGACCAGTGAAAGCCAACAAGTGATTGGTATCGTGGCATCTAAAGCAATTCACTATACTACTGAACCCGAACGAGCTACTGTCATCCCAACAGAGGATATGTTCGTGGACGTGGGCGCAAAAAGCATCGAAGAAGCGCAACAGAAATACGGCATCCGCGTTGGGCAGCCCATCGTCTTCGATTCTAATTTCATCAACCCCGGCAATGGGGATATCGTTATTGCTAAAGCGCTGGACAATCGCGTTGGTGTAGGCGTTGCCATCGAGATTGCAAATGCGCTCTTGGAAATAAAACACCCAAATACAGTCTATTGCGGCGCTAACTCTCAAGAAGAGATTCATGGCCGGGGTGCCACAACTGCTGCCAATCTAATTAAACCGGATGTCGGCCTGGTTTTGGAGGGTATTCCCGCTGACGATTTTCCCGGTTCGAGCGTGGAAAGCCGCCAGGGCGCGATGGGAGCCGGAGTACAAATTCGTATTTTGGATGGTAGCGCCATCATGAATCACAAGTTAAACCAGTTTCTAATAGAAATTGCTGAAAGTCTAAAAATACCGTACCAGGTGACTGTACGCCGACGCGGCGGGACTGACGCCAGCCTAATTAATCTCAATAACATGGGTGTTCCAGTAGCAGTGTTAGGCATTCCAGTTCGTTATACCCATACTGCCAATAGCATGATTGACACCAACGATTATTTTTATTGTCGGGATTTGTTAGTTGAAGTAATCAAACAATTGGACGATTCTGCCTATCGCCAATTTATTGCTTATTAAATCCCCCAACCGGACTAATCATGACAGGTTTGGCAGGAAAAACTCATCTACAAAGCAGAATCCATGTCTCAGTAGATTCCCGCATCGAACTCTTATCTGTGATGCTACAAATGAGTGGATACGGAGCACGCTACCCTGGAAGAATAAATGACGACCCGTCTCCTTACCACCAAGACATAGAGCGTTATTTTGGACGATACTCAGACCACGAATCTATTCGTCAATTTCGCAATCTCAATCTGTTGTTTTCAGGCGACCTGCCCGTTACTGTTACGCTGTATCTATCGCAACCTCCAAAGCTGGAAAACCGTGCTCCTTTTGACGAAATGGTTTGTACACGTGTCAAAGATGATACGGTTCTTTCACAATATGTCGCGGCTTTACGTCAATTTGCAATGGATACAGATTTTTACATTTTTTTCGCAGCACATCGGGAGTACTACACATCTCTGATTGCCGACCACGAAAAATCTATTCGAGAGGGTAATTATCTTCAAGCCCTCGAAAATTACTACGGATGGGAACAATCTGCTTATTTTGTGATTTTTGCACCTCTCTTAAAAACTGTAGCCTTTGGGCCGCGAGTATACAAAGATAATGGGGATATAGAAACTTATTGTGTTTTTCCCGCCTTTGATGTCGCCGAAGATGGTCGAATCACTTTCAAAACGGGTAAGGCACTACAAAATCGCATTTTACACGAGTTTGGACATTCTTTCGTTAACCCCCTGGTGGAACAGCGTAAGGCTGAAATTGCGCCATACGCAAGATTAATGCAATCCCTTACTTATAACACCTTGGCAAATTACGGAAATGAATGGCATATCTCCGTTTACGAACATATTGTACGGGCTGTTACCACCCGACTAACTTATGAAGAATATGGGGCTGAGGCTGGCGAGAAAGAATTGCTGGCGCATGAGAAGCAGGGCTTTATTTATACCCGATTTTTATGCAAAAAAATGGAGTTGTATGAGAATATGCGCGAAACTTGGCCAACTTTTCAGGACTTCTTCCCTGAGTTAATCTGTGTATTTGATACTCTCGCAAAAGACATAAAACAATCTGATGCTTGAACCTAAAACTGGCAAACAAAAATCGCTGCAAAATATTCAATCGCTTCAAAACTGGCAGCGAGTCAACAAGAATAATGCCCGTTTTCAACCTGTATTGGACATTTCTCTTCTGTACATAGATAGATAAAGAAGAGTTTATATGAGTCTATTGACCACTTTCACTGACCCTCGGGACGGCACCATCTACCGCGTAGCGCAAATTGGCAAACAATCCTGGCTGGCAGAAAATCTTAAATACCTGCCTCGGGTTGCCCCAACTGCTACGCGTCTATCTCTTCGGTTTTGGAAAAAAAACGCAAACCTTTCCGTCACTCAACCCTATTACTACGTCTACGGCTATCAAGTTTGGAGCGTTACCCAGGCAAAATCTATTGCCAATTATCAAAACTATGGCGTTCTATACAATTGGCCCGCCGCAGTGCAAGCTTGCCCTCCCGGCTGGCATTTACCAACCGATGCCGAATGGGATCAATTGATCAATTTTATGATGACGGAACACCGCTTGTACAATGACTGGGTTCACACCGACGGCGTGGGCAATGCCTTGAAATCGCGCCTCCAGATAGATACGCCCCTAGGTAACGCATTTAACACTAACGAACATCCCCGTTGGGAGTCGCACCATACCCCACCCCCAGAGCGGAAAACGATTTCTGTGGATGTCGGCGCACATTATGGGAATGATACGGTAGGCTTTTCGGCCCTGCCGAGCGGGCGTTTCGCTTATGACGCGTTCACTGAACTTGGGTTCCACGGCTTTTGGTGGTCTGCGAGCGAGTACTACGAGACCCGCGCCTGGTACCGCATGATGCGCCACGAATTTGGTGACGTAACCCGCTCGACCTTCGACAAGGCTGCGGGAATGAGCGTACGCTGTGTGCAGGATTATTAGCCATCTAAATATAGGAGTGTTTCATGAGTAGACTTAAAAACCACCTAAAAAATCTGGTAGAACCGTTTTTGGTTAGGTTTTTTCCTCTCTGGTGGAAGAGATACAATGAATTGGGTTTTTGGAAGTATTGGAAAAAAACCGGCAGGCACTTCTCGAACACGCACTATGCTTATTTTTACACTACCCACTTTGGCTTAAATATCGGAAAAAGTCATTCTGGATATTGGCTGCGGGCCAATGGGTAGCCTCGAATGGGCTTCCATGGCGGAGCGGCGCATTGGGCTGGATCCGCTCGCCAGGGAATATTTCAAACTGGGAGCCGCCCAGCACCAAATGGAGTACATGGATGCGTATTCCGAAAACATCCCGCTGGATGATGAAGAATGCCATGCAGTTTTTGCGTTTAATTCACTCGACCATGTGGATAATATTTCCCAAACCATTACGGAGATTAAGCGCATTACTAAGCCTGGAGGCATTTTCCTCCTGCTGGTCGAAGTCAATCATCCGCCGACCTACTGTGAACCCATCAATTTAACTCCTAAATTCTTGCTGGAATCTTTTCAGCCCGAATTTGTCTGTGAAATGATGCATCTCTACCAGCCAGTGTTTCCAACATTACTGTATGAATCCATTAAGGCGGATGTGCAACTAGCTCATCCGCAGGATAGCACTGAACACGGTTATTTCTCGGCTCGGTTCAGGCGTAGCGGCTCAGTAAATATGCTTTTGGCTGAATTCGGTAGCAGATAGATAGTCTCATCCATGCTGATTTTCTCCGACTCTCGTGACGGCAACACCTATCGTAGCGTGCAAATCGGCGCGCAATGCTGGCTAGCTGAGAATCTCAAATACCTGCCATCCGCTTACCCGGCAACCACGATGCCGGACGGCGCTGCCATGTATTATGTTTACGATTATCAGGGACACGATGTCGAAGAAGCCAGAACCACTACCAACTATCAGCACTACGGTGTGATGTATAACTGGTACGCCGCCCTGCAAGCCTGCCCGCCCGGCTGGCATTTGCCCAGCGATGCCGAATGGTTCGCGTTGACGGACTTCATCATCGACAACCATCAACATGTCACTAACTCCAGTGCGGGTTTTGCCTTGCGATCCCGCCGACAGGATGGTTCACCCTTGCACGGTGGCTGTAATACATCGGAACATCCACGCTGGGATGCTTTGCCCCCCCGTAACGAGAAAGGGCTGGCCGCCCTCCGCCGCTGGGCCAGGCAACTTTTGCGCGGTGCCCGGTTGGGTTATGGCAAAGATGAGTTTGGCTTTACTGCCTTGCCGGGCGGGCGGTGCAGTTATGGAGGTTTCTATCGAATAGGCGCGCTTGGTTATTGGTGGTCTGCCACCGAAGCGTCCCCTCTGCGCTCCTGGTGCCGACAAATGACCATCGGTGGTACTGTCAACCGCTGGGATATGGGAAAAAACTACGGCTACAGCGTGCGCTGTGTGCGAGACTGATAGGAGTAACTTTTGTGAATTCTCTATATGCCGGTTTCCTCGAAATTGCCAAAACCGCCGTCCCCTACTTCGCGCAGTGGACGTATAACGAACCGATGGTCGTCACACTCGAAACCAATAATACTATGCGCTTCTTGCAGCAGGCGATGTATAAGGCCATCCGTCATTTTGCCGAAAATTATGAAAACTACGGTCACCTGATGCCACTTTCGGAAAGAACCTCTAAAATTTTGGCAATGTGCAAAGATGTCTCTTATCGCACCGGCACCTACCGCACCGATTTCCTGATTGATGAAAGCAGGCATATCTGGCTTATGGAAATTACCTGCCGTTTCGCCCTGAATGGCCTGTTGCGCGCTGGTTTTATGCGCCAGATGGTGGATAGCCTGTTGGCGAGTAAACCCCCAATCCAGAGAGTCGATCAATACTCGGCGTTTTTCGATTTTTTTTCAGTATATTTGGGCGATTTCTCCCGCGTCTGCTTCTTGAAGAACGATAGTTTTAACGAAAGCCGTTATTTCATCCCCTTATTCGAGAGCATTGGCTATCCCGTCCAGGTTCTTGAAATGGAAGATATTCCCCAAAGCCTCGACCTTCTGGATGGTTCTGCCATTATCGGGCAGTTGCGCCAGGACGAGTGGTGCAGCCTGCCTTTGGATGTGGTGGATCGGCTCGTCCACACCAACATGCTCAACGACCTGCGCACGGTCTTCCTCATTCACGACAAACGCTTTTTCTCTGTTTTACAGGATGACGATTTTCTCCGCGCTGCCATGAGCAAAGCAGAATCTGAACGCTTCCGCGCCCACCTTGTGCCCACCTGGGGCTGGCATGAACGCCGCGACTTGTGGGAGCAAGCCAGGCAGGTCAAAAACGGCTGGATCATCAAACCACGCTCCCTTGGGATGGGGATTGGCGTTAAAGCCGGTCCACTCACCGAACAGGCCGACTGGGAGTCTGTTTTCGAGCAGGATGATGTCGAGGATTTAACCTTGCAGCCATACATTTCCCAGGCCCGGTTCCACGGGCGGGTGGGGAATGAGGAAAGATACGATTACATCGTTGGCACCCTCCTGACTTTCGAGAATCATTTTTTTGGCCCCGGCGTGTTTCGCGCTTCCTCGCACCCGGTCACCAACCAGGGAGATACCCGCCGCCTGGCGCACGTAGTTACCAACGACACGCAATTTTTTGACCCAGAAAAGATTATTTGAAAGGGAAGTTTTTTATGAAACTCGGTATCATGCAGCCCTATTTCTTCCCCTATCTCGGCCATTTCGACCTGATTAATCAAGTTGACCAATGGGTTGTATTCGATACTCCCCAGTATATGAGGCATCATTGGGTTAATCGCAATCGTATTTTGCATCCGGTAGAGAGCTGGCAATATATCAACGTGCCAATTCAAAAACATCCCCAATCCGTTCCCATTAACCAAGTCGAAATCGTAATGGAAAAGGACTGGCGCGAAAAAATACTGCGGCAATTACAGCATTATCAAAAACAGGCTCCCTTTTATAGTGAAACCATTTCGTTTTTGGAAGAATGTTTTGCCGAGATTAGCCCCAATTTATCTGAAACCAACATCTTAACCTTGCAGAAAACCTGTAAACGGCTAGGGATAACTACGCCCTTTCAGGTTTATTCGCAAATGAATCTCAAGGTAGAAGACGTAATAGGCGCGCCGGGCGATTGGGCGTTGGAAATTTCAAGGGTGATGAAAGCAGATGAATATCTGAACGGTTCCAGCGGCGCAGCGTTATTTGATGAACGCAAGTTTAATGCCCATAATATCAAACTTCTCATCCAGTCCTTTGCTAATATGGAATATTCATGTGGACCCTTGCAGTTCGAACCTGGCCTGTCCATTATCGATGTGATGATGTGGAACTCTCCCGAAGAGATAAAGTACTATTTAGATGGTTTTGGCGGGAAATCTATTCATCCAGAGCAGGGGATTTCTCAATGAGAATTCTGTTGGATAGCCTGGGGTTGCAAGCCCGAATCCATAATCAGGACGGAACACGGTTGGCAACTTTTCTGGCGCATATCGAGCAGACCCCGGGTTGGGAGGCGCTCTTCTCTCCACAAGAGCCGCTTTCACCCACCTTGCTTGCAACCTGTAATATTCTCGTCATTACCACCCGCAAAATTCAGGATAATCCATACACAACAGAAGAGTTAGCTGTCCTCCCTGCTTTTGTGCAACGCGGTGGCGGTCTGTTGCTAATGACCAATCACGGCGACGTGCCGGGTCGCCCCTACCCCAATATGACCATCAACGACAATCTGCTGGCGCGCGAATTTGGCATTGAAATTATCAATTCTTTTTTTGCATCTACCACACCAAATAAACTGGTAGAAATTTCAGGGAGCGCATTGCACGCTGAACACCCAATTATTTCGGGCGCGCAAACTGGGCAGACAGTTCAAATTCTCGTTACAAACAACTGTTCCAGCCTGCGGGTTGGCGCAGGCGCGTTCCCGCTGGCGGCCTTGCCCGAAACGATGTGCGACTATCGTAACGGCGACCGGCCTCAGGGTCGTTATTTTGCCGCTGCTGCCCAATTTGGCAAAGGCCGGGTGGTTATCACCGCCGATTCGGGTTTTATCGGTTCGAAGGCTGAGTCCCAGCCGGGCCTCATCTCTGCCAACGCCGCTACCCGCCCCGGTTTTGGCTTAATCGAATCAGGTGATAACCTGACTTTCCTGCTCAATATGCTGCATTGGCTCGGAGGCGCATGACCCCTACCCAACCTGACCCCGGCATTGGTGATTTTCGCCGTAACCAAACCCTTGAATCTTTGCTCAAGGAAGTGAACGGCTGGCTGGGTGGCTGCCAGGAAGTCATCAACCAGCAGTACACCCGGCCTGGCCTTCCACTGCTGCTCTTGATGGGCGCGCCCCAAAGTGGAACGACGCTCTTCATGCAATGGCTGGCCGAAAGCGGGCAGTGGGCCTACCCCACTAACCTTATCTCCCGCTTTTACGCCGCGCCCTACCTTGGAGCACGTATCCAGCAAATTCTGATTGAAAACGATATTCACGGGGAGATTTCGGGCTTCAAACCCACAGCCTGTTATACATCCACGCTTGGCAAAACCGAGGGCGCCCTGGCCCCGCACGAATTTTGGTATTTCTGGCGGCGATTTTTCACTCTGGAACCAGATGCAGATGTGGTTTCACCTGAAAACCTGGCACTGGTCGATACCGAAAAACTTAACCGCGAACTTGCCGCCCTTGAATTTGCGCTGGGAAAGCCCCTGGCGTTGAAAGCCATGCTGCTCAACTGGCATATTCCCTTTTTAGAGGCTGCCTTCGACAAGGTCCTGTTCGTTAATCTCCAGCGCGAACCCGCCTATGTGGTTCAATCCATGCTGGCTGGGCGGCAAAAACAATATGGCTCGGAAGAAATCTGGTATTCGTTCAAGCCGCCTGAATATATCCGGCTCAAGAACCTGCCTCCCGTGGAGCAAGTTGCAGAGCAAATTTATGCCATTCGCAAGGCAACTGACGAAGGCATCGCCCGGGTAAACCCATCTCGAGCGTTAACTATTCAATACGAAGAATTTTGTCAAAACCCTGCCACTATTTGGGCCGCCCTGATAGAAAAGTTCGCTGGGCTGGAATGTTATCTAAATAACGCTTATACTGGTCCATCTAAATTTCATGCCGCTAATACCATCCGTGTCTCCGCCGAGCGATGGGCCGAGATTGAACAGGCTGTTCAGACAGCCGGGCAGACTATATGAGAAAACTTGCTATCCTCGGTGGTGAACCTGCCTTCTCCGAGCCTTTACATGTCGGCCGCCCCAACATCGGCGACCGCGAGCAGTTTATGGCATACACCAGACAAATGTTTGACAATCGCTGGCTAAGCAACTACGGCCCGCTGGTAAAGCAATTTGAGCAAGAACTTTGCCAGTTTCTAGGGGTCAAACACGTCATCACCGTCTGTAATGCCACCATCGGGCTTGAAGTAGCCATCCGCGCGCTGGATTTGCATGGCGAAGTGATTGTCCCTTCCTTTACCTTCATTGCCACCGCCCACGCCCTACAATGGCAGGGGATTACCCCCATTTTTGCCGATATTGACCCGCTTACTCATAATCTCGATCCACGTTCTGTTGAGAATCTAATTACCCCACGCACAAGCGGCATCCTGGGTGTCCATCTGTGGGGGCGGCCCGCGCCGGTTGAGGCGCTGGAACAAATCGCAAAAAAACACCAATTAAAATTGCTATTCGATGCCGCTCACGCTTTTGGTTGTAGCCACCAAGGGCAGATGATAGGTAATTTCGGACAGGTAGAGGTTTTTAGTTTTCATGCCACCAAGTTCTTCAACACCTTTGAGGGTGGAGCAATCGTCACCAATGACGACGAATTGGCGAACCGTATGCGCCGTATAACAAATTTTGGTTTTTCAGGTCACGATAAGGCAATTGACCTTGGCATTAACGCCAAAATGACTGAGCCCTGTGCAGCAATGGGGCTGGTAAACTTGCAATCTCTGAACACGTTTGTCGAGGTCAATCGCTGCAACTACAATTTTTATCAACATGAACTGACAAAGTTACAAAATTTCCAACTCATCGATTACCCCGAGCATGAGCGTGCCAATTTTCAATATATCGTTGTAGAAGTGGTTGAAACCGAAACCGGGTTGACACGGGACGAAATTTTGACCGCCCTGCGTGCCGAAAATGTGTTAGCGCGCCGCTATTTTTGGCCCGGATGCCACCAGATGGAACCCTATCGCACGGAAAATCCATCGGCTGTTAACAAATTACCAGTTACAGAAGCGATTGCAAAGCGAATTCTGGTACTACCTACCGGTACATCTGTTGGAAAGAAAGAGATTGTTAAGATAGTAACCCTGCTCAAAAGCATATTAACCAACTCAACGGCAATCAAAAAGATAATCGCCTCGTATGGATAACCTTAAGCAACAGACGTTATATGGTATTTTTTGGGCTTTACTTGAGCGAATTGCCTTTCGTTCAATCCAATTCTTACCTTCAATCCTGATGGCACGCCTGCTCTCACCCAAAGAATTTGGCGTGGTTGGCATGATAATGATTTTTTTATTGCTGGCACAAACTTTTTTGGATGGCGGCTTTGGCACGGCTATTATTCAGAAAAAAAACTCCACTCACGTCGACGAATGCTCAATTTTCTACTTTAATATCTTGGTCGGGATGATTCTTACATTAGGAATATATGTTACAGCCCCACTTATTGCTCGCTTTTATGCCGAGCCTCTTCTTACGCCGTTAACCCGTTGGTTGTCTCTTGATATTCTTTTGAAGTCCTTCTCATTAATACAAACGACCCTTCTAACACGCAGTTTAGATTTCAAAACGCAGATTAAAGCCAATGTCCTAGCAAACTTGTTCGGAGGCGTAGCTGGCGTAACAGCAGCCTACGCTGGGCTAGGCATCTGGAGTATTGTCATCCAAACCTTAGTTGCATCTGCTCTACGTACAACTAGCCTGTGGTTTCTCAATCCTTGGCGGCCGTCTTGGTCGTTTAGCCTGGAATCACTCAGAAATCTGTTTATATTTGGCTCAAATATGCTTTTTTCGTCTCTATTAGGCACTTTTTTCGACAATTTGTACCCAGTCTTTATCGGAAAGGTATTTTCAGCCAGTGCCCTGGGCTACTACACCCGTGCCAACTCATTAAAGATGATGGTGATAGATACAACATCCAGCACTCTTTCGCGGGTGCTTTTCCCAGCGATGGCAAGCATTCAAGATGACACCGAGCGGCTCCGGCAACTGTATCGCAAATCGATATTGCTGATTACCTTTGTGCATTTCCCGCTTATGCTGGGCTTGGTTGCAACTGCCCAACCGCTAATTAATCTACTTTTTTCAGAAAAATGGCACGAATCGATATTATATTTTCAGCTACTTTGTCTGGCTGGGCTACTGTACCCCATGAGTGTGATTAACCTTGACGTGCTAAAAGTCAAAGGACGTTCTGACCTGTTTTTTCGGCTCGAACTAGTCAAACGAGCAATGACTGTAATGATGATATTGCTCACAATGCGCTGGGGTATCGTTGCGATGCTTATCGGGCAAATTATTAGCTCGATTGTCAATTACTTTCTAAACGCATACTTTACCAAACAGCTGATTGGTTACCCAATTTCTACCCAGATTGCTGATATAGCACCGAATTTGGGAATCTCGGTTTTAACGACAGGTGCAATGTTTCTCCTTTCTAGCTTTGTAATAGTACCCGACTGGGCATTGCTTCTGATACAAGCAAGTGGAGGTATCCTGGTCTTTCTGAGCCTGGCTTGGTTGGTCAAGTTAGAATCTTGGGGCGAATCACTTTTCTTATTAAGAGCTTTTACCAATCCACTAACATAGAGAATGCACAATCATCCTTCAAAATAGGTTAGGCAGGTTATGACACTTCATAATACCCATGCAGAAACCAGAAATGCCTATCGCCTCCGTATGGCTGGATTGATGTTATTTGCTGATTTTTCTGCCTTATTAACGGCTGTTATATTAAGTACCTATTTTTTCAAAATAATTATTCCTAGCATCCCTATCAATCTCTTTAAAATTGAGTACCTTGTTTTCTTTACATCTTGCCTAAGCTTATTTATGGCAAGCAAACTGTACCCAGGCATTGGCATTAACCCGGCAAATGAAATTAAGTTAATCAGCCAATACACATCTATCAGTTTCATCTTCGGAACAGGAATTTCCATCCTGCTAAACCAGGATAGCCGTTCCATCTCACTATTAATGTTAACCTGGGTTTCCTCGCTCATTTTGATGACCGGCTTTCGCTGGCTCATTCGCATCCTTGCCGTTCAAATGAATCTTTGGAAGGAACCTGTACTGATTGTTGCGCGAGGAGAGCAGGCTGCTTATCTTTCGCAATATTTTCATAAACGACTCAGGTTAGGTTTTGAACCCGCTGTAGTGGCGGCGGACAAGGCTTTTGTACCTCAATTTGGCGAAATTCTGATTTCGCTACAAGAACTCCCCTCATATTCAGAAAATTTCTCCGCGTGGGGGATTCGTACCGCAATCATCGACCTCTCCGCTGCCGACATCTTTGCGGGCGGCAATAGGCAGAAATTTCCGTCCTCCATTTCAGATTTTATTTTTGTCTCAGACCTGAGCTGGCTCGAAGGTGACTCGCTGGATATTCACGATTTTGAAGGCATCCTTGGCGTAGAAACCCGCAAAAACGTACTCAGCACCTCTGGTATTTTGGTAAAAAATAGTATGGATTTCTCATTTTCGCTGCTAGGTTCCCTCCTGCTCCTCCCTTTCTTTGCCCTGATTGCCGTCATCATCAAATTCGACTCTCCTGGCTCGGTTTTTTATACGCAAAAACGGGTTGGCAAAGGCGGGCAAAGGATTAACATCATCAAATTCCGCACAATGGTGCAAAATGCCGAAGAAAAACTCCACGCCTATCTGGCTGCCAATCCATCCGCCAAAGTGGAATGGGATGAAACCCAAAAACTAAAGAAAGACCCGCGCATCACCCGCCCTGGGCAATGGTTGCGAAAGTTCAGCATAGACGAACTCCCGCAAATTATCAATGTCCTCAAAGGAGAAATGTCCCTGGTTGGTCCACGCCCCATCCTGCCAGAACAGGTTGAACTATACGGCGAGCGGATTGATGTATACTATGGAACGAAACCCGGCATATCTGGTCTGTGGCAGGTCTCCGGTCGTAACAGCGTCAGCTTTCAGGAGCGCACCCGTTTTGACATCTATTACGTCCGAAACTGGTCCATCTGGCTGGATATTTACATTTTGTTACGCACGGTCTGGGTTGTGTTATTCCACAAAGGCGCTTATTAATTTTTCAGGAGATATAGATGCCGTCCCCTTTGGTAAGTGTAAAAGTTTATACCTACAATCATGAGAAATATATTGCCCAATGTCTTGAAGGCATTCTCATGCAGAGAACAAACTTCCCCTTTGAAGTCATTGTCGGCGAGGATTGCAGTACCGACCGCACCCGCGAAATTGTTATTGCGTATCAGGAAAAATACCCCGATAAAATTAAAACGATTTTTCACTCTGTAAATATTGGAGCAGGCCAAAACGTCTTGGCAGTAACCCAGGCCTGCAAGGGGAAATACCAGGCATTGTGCGAGGGCGATGATTATTGGATTGATCCGCTCAAGTTGCAAAAACAAGCGGATTTTATGGAGTCCCACCCAGATGTTTCTCTATGTTTTCACAACGCGCTCGTAATAAATGAAAAACACGCCGCAACGCGCTTGTTTTTTGAAAGTTCACTTGGAGAAATCTTAGAATTTGATGAAATTTACAATGTTACCTTACCAACAGCCAGCTTGTTGTTTCGGAGCGAGATGGTGGCATTCTTGCCAGAATGGCGGGTAAATATATGGTGTGGCGACCTATTACTTCGCCTATGGTGCGTTCACCATGGAAAATTTGGGTACTTAGACGAACTGATGTCTGTCTATCGCCGACTTGAAAGCGGCGCCGTATCTCAAAAACAAACTCAAGGACACCGGGCATATTTCGATGATGTATATCGCACGTATCAAGAATTTGATATAGAAACTGGTTTCACCCATACATCCTTGATAAAACGAGAGATTGCGCGGTTGAAAGAAATTCAAGTACGTCACCGGATACATGGGCGTTGGTATTATTTAGTAAAGCCCAACCAAATTTTTATTCGTCTTAATCAATATATAAAATGGATTAACCGACAAAAAAAAGTTTTCTAAAAAAAATCTATGTCTCTAGCCACCTCAATTGTAATTCCCACTTATCGCCGCCCACAGGACTTAACCAATTGCATCAATTCTATTTTGATACAATCTTGTTTGCCAGTGGAGGTCATCGTTGTAGATAATGACCCTGCCCAAAGCGCCCGACCAACCGTATGCCAGTTTGAAACATCGTGCAATAAAAAACAGGTATGCTTGTATTACCGGCCCAATGTCCAGAATGGATTGCCCGCGGCTCGCAATTTAGGTGTGACATTAGCAGTAGGAGAAATTGTCCTATTTTTGGACGATGATATCATTCTGGATGAAAACTACATCTCTGAAATTTTGAAGGTGTATGAAACGAATCCTTCGGCTCTTGGAGTGCAAGGCTATTTCTCCACAAACATAAGGTTCCGGCTCTGGAGTAAAATTTTTTTAGGCTACCAGGTAGAGTCAAACGTATCCCGATTATTACCGTCTATCAGGCCTATTTATCCCATTAATCCAAAAAAATTATTACCCTGTGAATTATTAAGTGGTTGTTGCGCATCTTATCGCCGCTCTGCGTTGCTGGAATTCCCATTTGATGAAAATCTGGTCAAATATTCCTTTGGTGAAGATTTGGACCAGTCATATCGGATTTACCGAAGCAATGAAAAGGCTTTGTGGATGACACCCTCTGCTAAATGCGTGCATGTTATTTCCAAGACATACCGCGCTGGCAACCGGGAACAAATCTACATGGAAGAAATTTACGGGCTATATCTATTTCACAAATTGCTACCACGCAACTTGCGTAACCGTTTTTTGTATGGGTGGAGCGTATTTGGGCGTCTTTTAGACAAAACTTTGCATCCATCTCGTAAAAATTACACCGAGTTAAGGTATAGACTTAGCGCTTTACGCTTCTGCTGGCATCATATGGATGAAATAAAAACAGGAAACATGGATTTCTTCAATCAACTTATTTTGAATGCAAAAAACTTGCCTTGATAATAAAATCCATCAGCATTATGACGGGCAAGATACAGACGACTATCAAGAATATTAAAAAGTGAGAATTGAATGCACCAAGAATTAGTTTATTCACCTGGTCTGCCTAAGTGCGGGCGCACGAGATACTGCGCACGATTAAGAATTATGACAGAATATATGTCCGTTAACTCACGCTGATATGATGAACCTCAACGTTCGAACGAAACAAAGTTTATTTTTTCTTTTTGTTGTAGCTGCGCTTGTAATGCTAGGCGCTTTAACCGCTGCCACAAATTCGCTCATTGCTTTCGCCTTAATCGGCTTGTGCGGATTTGCGTTGGCGCTTTTTGTTCCAACATTTACTTTGTTTTTAATTTGGCTCTGTTTTTTTCCATTCGTTAGCACTCTTCAGATTTCTTTGGGTGCGAGAGTGCCGGATATTTCCCTTGACCGGGTAGTCTTCCTTGTTCTCTTGATAAATTTATCCATTAATGCCCGTAAGGGCATATTCTCTTTTCGAAAAATGAAACTTGAAGATATTCTGCTCGCGCTTTTTTTGGCTTGGGTTGTGTTTTCCACCGTGTTTATCAATCGCATAGATTTAGCACAACAGTTGGTTGCTTTCTGGCGTCAGTTTCTTTTTCCCATTGGAATGTTTTGGATTATCAAGAAAATTGTGACTAACAAAACGAAATTTGAGAAAGTCTTGACAGCTTGTCTTCTGTTGTTAGTGGTTCTGGCTGGTCCGGCTATCCCAGAATACTTTTTTCGCGTTACTCCGTTGGGGCAACCTGCGCATGTAGTAGATGGCGCAATTCGTGTCCGCACCTTTTTCTCTTCATCATGGGAATTTGGCGATACGATTGTCATGCTGTTTCTTATCAGTTTGTACCCCTGGGTCACGCGCAGTCATGCCAACTTGAAAAAGTTCAGTATAATCGCTTTTATTTTGGGATCGACGGGCATTTTGCTCAGCTTTATGCGCGGGGCCTGGCTTTCTGCGGCGGGCGTTCTTTTTCTTTTGCTCCTGTTTTATCCGAAATTTCGCAAATATCTTTATCGCGGTATGCTAGTATTAATTCTCTTTGCGGCGCTCGTCATGCCTGCCGTGATGGACAGCACGGTGTGGCAGATGCGCATTGCCGACTTGCGCAATATAGATTTGCGCGTGACCGCATTAAAATTGCAGATTGATTTGATTGCACAAAAGCCGATTATTGGTCATGGGTTGGACTCTAATTTTGAGCGGTACGTTGTTCGAACCGATTACTACGATTGGGGCTATCACGAAGTCACTCTCCCATCTCACAATACATTTTTTAGCATGGCGGTTGAT
>DYPU01000114.1 GCA_020719725.1 Anaerolinea sp.
GGTCCGCTGTGGAAATGGAGAATCAAGAAACGGTAAATTGGTAAATCGGTAAATTGGTAAATTGGTAAATCGGTAAGTTGGTAAATCGGTAAATTGGTAAATCGGTAAATTGGTAAATCGGTAAGTTGGTAAATCGGTAAATTGGTTTGAATCATTCATCCTTCATATTTCATCCTTCATCCTTCATCCTTCATCCTTTGCCTTTATGAAACTTCTTCTCACCCCCCCCTCTCTCGATGATTTCATCCGCCTTCTTAAAGCGTGGCGCTTCTGGATGCTTGGCGCAATGCTCGGCGCGTTGCTTGGCGCGGTAGTTTATTTTGTTGCCCCGCCGCCGTTTCGCGCGCAAGCCACAGTTAATGTGGATTTCAACCTTGAGCAAGCCTGGCCGCAGGATACCGACCGCCAGCAATTTTATTATCTCGAACGCGAGTCGCGCAAACTGGAAGAGATTGCCTGGTCTGACGACGTGATGGGACAATTATCTTCCGAGTTTGCCATTCCCATCGAAGAGTTGCGCGGAAGTAAACTGCAACTCAGTCAACCCGCCGAAGCAGGTTGGCATTTCTATGCCGATGATAAAGATTCAAAAAATGCTTCTGCGCTTGCGTCCGCATGGGCTGAGGCTTTTGTTGCCAAAATACAAGCGGAGATAAAAGCGGGCAATATTAACGAGTTTGTCAAATTGGAAGCCACTCAATCCAAGAATCTTTCCAAGCAACGCCGCGCTCCACTCAGCGGATATTTGCTTGCGGGGTCAATTGGTTTTCTCACACTTGCTGTTTTTGCAGTGTTGTTTGTTAAAAAATCCAATCCCGAAGGGATGACAGGATTGTAGAAAATACGTACGAAAGACATGACATGGTACGCTCAGTAAATCATGACACCCCTTCGGGGTTATCCATCCTGTTTTTCAAATATCTATAATCATTCCACTCCTTCGGAGTTGTTTTGTAAAAAAACATGAAAAATTCTGCACCCTTTTTGGTAAAAGATTTTCAAAAAATTCCTCGCATCCTGTGGGGTGCGACTTTGCTTGCTTTGCCTGTGACCAGTTTCCGCTGGTTTCCATTTGTTGGCGAAGGCACATTTGTCCGTCCGCTGGCGTTGTATCCGCTGGCGTTGTTGATTCCGCTGTTGTTGATTCAATGGCTGCGTGGCAAAACCAAACTCAACTGGGCGGGCGCGTTGATGCCGCTCGGGGCGTTGGTCTTGTTCATTTTCGCAGTGACCAGTTTCGGGACGTTGATTGACCCGATTCCCCTGCGCGGACAAACCTATTCGGGGCGCGCCATCCGCGCGTTGGTGACCCTCTTCATCGGCATCGCCTTCTTTGTATCTGCCGTGTGGATGAACAAAGACGAAGACGATTTTCGTTTCACCATCCGCTGGCTGTTGGCGGGCTTGTGCCTCGACCTTGCGTGGAGCGGACTGCAAGCCGTCACTTTTTACACGGGCTTGCTCAACAAGGCAATGGTCACACATTGGCAACTTGCGTTTTCGATGCGCGAACTGGTCCGCACGAATCGCATCTCTGGGCTGGCGTATGAACCCGCCTGGCTTGCGGGACAACTCGCCACAACCTTCATTCCATTTTTATTCGCCGCCGTGCTGACCAATTTTCGCATCTCGCGTTTCAAATGGCTGGAGCCTGTTTTGCTGGCGTTGTCTCTACTTGTTGTTTTGGCAACCTACTCGCGCGGCGGATTGCTCACCGTCGTTGCGGCGGCTGGCTTGACCTTTTTATTCTTCGGGCGCGACCTTATCCGCTCCACATGGACTTGGTTCTTCAACGGTTTTCGCGGACGCGTCTTCGATGTTTTGTTTCGTGTCGGCATGGTTGTTGCCGTGCTTGGCGTATTTGCAGGCGCGTTCTTTTTCCTCAGCCAGAAAAATTTCTTCCGCCGATTGTGGGAAACAGACGCGCAAACTTTGAGCGAATACATGGTGGACATCAACGCGGGCGCGCGCGGGGCGTATTCCGCTGGGGCGTTGGCAGCCTTCGAGGAATATCCGCTGACGGGCGTGGGACTTGGCGCGAGCGGATTTTACATCTACCAAAACCTGCCCGACTGGTCACTGACCACCGTGCCTGAAATCGCGAAACAAATGAATCCCGAAAACCGTTTGTATCCCAACCCAAAAAATTTATATGTGCGCCTGCTGGCTGAGACGGGATTATTCGGCTTCTTTTTGTTCCTGGCATTCCAGTTCCATATTCTTGGGGATATGTTAAACTTGCTCCGCCGCGAAGAACCCTGGGCGCGTTTTGCCGCTGTCGCCGGAGTGTTTGCGTGGCTGGCAATCGCATTTTATAATTTCACACAGGATTCGCTCACAACACCAAACATCTGGCTCGTTTCAGGCATATTGGTTGGGCTTGCTGCAAAATCTTTCACAACATCTTCTGCAACGTCGGGAGACGTTGCACTCCAAAATAAATAAGGAAATCACATGATTGTTCTTTCTGTTGGTATGCCCCGCGCCGGTTCAGGCTGGCACTACAATCTCATCCACGACTTGATGGAAACAACGGGCTGCGCCGATGCGCGTGACATCCGCGAGCGGTACCGGCTGCAGAAAATTCTCACCGAAGTCAACTGCAACATCGGTGTGCTTTCCGCAAGGCGATTGGGATTGGTGATGCTCCCCGGACTCTTGAACACATTCGTCATCAAAGCCCACGCGGGACCGTCAACCGCCTCGCGTTTTTTCTCCGCTTTGGGCTGGTTGCGCGTCACGTACATTTACCGCGACCCAAGAGATGCCATGCTTTCGGCCTATGACTTCGGCCAACGCGCGCTTACCAAGGGACGCCCCAACGCCTTTTCACATCTCTCCGATTTCGACAAGAGCGTGGATTTTATGATGGAATATGTCCGAATTTGGGAAAAGTGGATGGCAGAGAAGAATGTGCTGGTTGCGCGTTACGAAGACCTGCTCACGAATTACGACGTAGAGTCTGCCAAATTGGCCGATTATCTCAAAGTAAACAGTACCAGTCCCAAAGTCCAGGCAGTGGTCGAGAAATATCGTCCCGATGCAGCCGAAGGTCAACAGGGTCTGCATTTCTTCAAAGGCAAGATCGGGCGTTTCCGCGAATCGTATAATGAAGAGCAGAAAACGGTTTTAAAGGCGAAATTAGGCGCATATTTAACTCGCATGGGCTATGACGAATAAGGTGTAATCTATTTGTAAGTTGTGTGAGTTGCCGTCTCTAAAAAATTTCGTTATGATAGGGAAATTATGCTGCGTAAATACGACACACCTTACATGGCGGACTGGTTTGCCATTTCGCTAAGATGGATTATGTTGGTTGGTCTGATTGTCTCGCTTGGGTTGGGGGACAAATTGGAATTCGCCATATCCTGGCCGTTGGGATTTTTGATACTGTGGAACCTTGCAATGACGGCGATGGCGGGCTTAAATGTGCGCATGACCTATCATCGTCCCATTAGCATATTGGCTGATCTGGTTTTGACGGGGGCATTTTTTTGGATACAGGGCGGTCTGCGCGGACCCGCTGTTTGGACTGGGTTGTTGCCGATCTTAACAGGCTCCATTTATTTTGAATTGCCGGGGGCAATGCTCGCTTCGTTGGCTTTCTCAGTTTTGATGATTTTTACAGGCGCGCAATCAAATGGTGATTTGCCGCTTGCCTTGACCATTTCCATTACGATGGTTGTGTTGAGTGTTGTATTTGGGCTGTTTGGACGCCGTATGATTGCTCACATGCGAAAAAACCGCGCATTGTGGCAGGATACCGAGGAAAAGAAGGCCGCCATGCAGACCGAACGCATGCGCGCCATTTATGAGTTGACCACAACCCTTTCTTCCACATTAAGTTATAAACGCGTGCTTGAATCTGCGTTGAATATGAGCGCGGCGGCCTTGAATCCAGACCCCGAACAGCTGCTCAACGATCCGCTGGCGGGCGCGGTCATGTTATTTAATGGGGGCAAATTGCGAATTGGCTCTGCGCGGCGTTTTACCAACGCAGACATGCGCGCAACATTTGACGCCGCAGAAGGCGTGCTCAAAAAGACGCTTGACGAAGGCGACCCGATTTTCTTCAAAGACGTTGGCTCTGACCCTGAACTTGGGTGTGTGGTTGGGCTGAGAAACTGCACAAGCGGATATTGTTTCCCGCTCCGCAGTGGGTTCAATGTGTACGGGGTGTTGTTATTCGCTCACCCCAACCCTGAATATTTCACCCCAGACCGCCGCAACCTGCTAGATATTATTGGGCGTCAGGCAGTGATTGCGATCCAAAATGCGCGGTTGTATCAGGACCTTGTCGAAGAAAAAGAACGCATGGTTGAAATTCACGAAGAAGCGCGTAAAAAACTGGCGCGTGATCTGCACGACGGCCCCACGCAATCTGTGGCGGCAATGGCAATGCGCCTCAATATTACGCGGCGCATGTTGGTGAAAGATGTGAAAGGCGCCACTGAAGAAATTGTAAAACTGGAAGAACTGGCGCACCGCACCACCAAGGAAATTCGTCACATGCTCTTCACCCTGCGCCCGCTGATCCTTGAATCACAGGGACTTCTCGCTGCCGTGCAAGCCATGTCAGACAAAATGATGGAAACGTACAGCCAAAAAGTTACCATTAATATTGAAGAGCGGGTGACTACCCAACTGGAAATGGGCAAGCAGGGCGTCATTTTCTACATCATTGAAGAAGCGGTAAACAACGCCCGCAAACACGCCGCCGCTCCCGTCATCGCCGTGAATTTACGGCTGGTCGAAACCGGCATTGCCTTGCTGGAAATTATAGATAACGGTCTGGGTTTTGATGTAAAAGCCATGTCAGAATCATACGACAAACGCGCAAACAGCAGCCTCGGCATGGTCAATTTACGCGAACGCTCTGAACTTGTAAACGGACTGCTTCAGATCGACTCGGCGGTGGGCAAGGGCACAAAAGTGCAGGTTTACATTCCGCTCAGTGAAGACGCCGCCGACCGCCTTCATCACCCCCGTTAATAAAAATGCCAACCACAACTGAATTATATTATTTTGCCCACGAGGCAGAAGAACAAATTAATAACCGCCCGCCCGTCATCCTTATTCATGGCGCGGGCGGCACGCATTTATCCTGGCCTCCGCAAATCCGCCGTCTGGCGGATGAAAAAATTTACGCGCTTGATCTGCCCGGTCATGGAAAATCTGCGGGCGCAGGCAAGCAATCTGTTGATGAATATGCCGAAGACGTACTCACATTCATGCAGGAATTACAGATCAATGCGGCCGTTTTTGTGGGACATTCCATGGGCAGCGCGGTTGCGCTTACCCTTGCGCTGAAATACCCCAAACAGGCGCTGGGGTTGGCTTTGCTTGGTTCCGGCTCAAAGTTGCGTGTCGCGCCGATTCTTTTGGAGACCGTGGGGAATTCAAACACATTTGAATCCGCTGTGGATATGATTAACGAAAAGTGCTTTGGATCGGAATCTGCTCCTAATTTAGTTGAACTTTCACGCCGAACCATGCTGGAGATTCGCCCGCCGGTTTTGCTTGGCGACTTTATGGCTTGCAACGAATTTGATGCAACCAGTCAGTTGGAAAAAATAAACATCCCCACCCTTATTATTTGTGGCGCAGAAGACAAAATGACGCCCGTCAAATTTTCAGAGTCATTGCGTGACGGCATTGTCAACTCACAGTTGCATGTTTTGGAAAATGCCGGTCACATGGTTATGCTCGAACAGACCGATGCCGTTGCAGACTTGTTAAAGCAATTTATTGATGGAATTCCGTTTAAAGTGAAAAAGCCGAGGAAGAAGCGTGTTGCGCCTGTGGTTGATTCTGCTTTGGCGGCATAATCTTGATTGTGAGTTGAAACCTGTTAATATGTAACGTGTTGCGTGTTGTGTTTAAAACGGAACACGCAACACGTTTTTATAGCGTCCTCCATGCTTTTAGG
>DYPU01000025.1:0-19797 GCA_020719725.1 Anaerolinea sp.
TAGTATGTATTTTTATTCAGCGAGTAAAAAATGATTTGAGTTCCATCACTAAAATTGAATTTGATTTTGCCAGATACATTTGTTATAAGGTTGTGAGTCTATTTCTTCTTTATTTTAGCAGGTTTTACCAATGAGCAGGTTGAATGTGCGTATCTAGCGGATTTTTCTTAAAAAATCGCCGTAAATCTGTTTTATCCGCAAAATCCATGCCTAGAGTTTTTTGCGTTTTGAGCCGCTGGGCTTGTAAAACCAAGCCCTAAAGTCCTAACTCAGACAAGCCGATCTAACTAAGACAAAAAGGATTTAAACCATGGAGACAAGACACTTGCGCCGCACTGCGTTTGGCGCAGTGCGGTGAGACACAGAAAAAAACTAAAAAAACTCCATAATGCAGCGTCTCTGCGGTAAGTAAAAATTCTTGTACGCGCGTGCTTGCGGCCCGGCGCAGGCACAAACAAGCATTTAACTTTTAAACGCTTTTGGAATAAAAAAGTCCCATCTCTGATGGGACTTTTTTATTCAGTCACGCAGCAATAGATGGCGATTATCTCTTAACCAATGTAATGTATCAGCCAAAGACTCTTCCACCGGGCGGGGCTGATAGCCTAGCTCGCGGGTGGCTTTTGCGTGACTGATATTGGCGTTGCTTTGCAACACTTCCACTGAATACGGCGTTAGTTGGGGTGAAGTACCGCTTAAGCGATAATAGATTGGCATAATCTGGGCCAAAAAGTTGACCAGGGGCATGGGCAGTTCTCGTACCGGGTAGTTTCCGCCAGTAATTTTACGGCCAATCTCCAGCAGGTCTTTATTGCTTAAATAATTTCCACTGAGTAAGTAGCTTTCGCCGGTGCGGCCTTTTTCGGCGGCGGCAATTATCCCGGCGGCTACATCGCGCACATCCACATAATCGTATCCGCCAGAGAAATACTGTACTTCTTTGTTGCCCCAGTAGCGCAAAATGCCTGCGCCCATTAGCGAAACCCGAAAATCATACGGGCCAATCACTCCAGTTGGGCAGACTAAAACGGCATCGAGGCCATTTTTGGCAGCTGCTTCTACCAGCAAGCTGGCCTGGGCTTTGGATGTATCATACGCGCCGTAGGGGTTGTTGGGGTCGAAGGGCAGGTGTTCATCAATCACCACGCCGTGCGGCACTCGTTGAATGGCATGGATGGAGCTGGTATAAACCAGTCGCCGTACTCCGACTTTTTTGGCGGCGGCGAGCATATTTCGTGTTCCTTCAACATTGATGCGCTGAACAAAATCGTTTTTCCCTGGCATGATGGTGATGACCGCGGCCAGGTGGTAGACTACATCCACACCTTGCAGCGCATGTTCAAGGGAGGCTGGGTTGAGCACGTTGCCCTCAACCACTTCCACATCCAGGCCCTGAATGGGGCCTAGCGTATCATTGGGCAGCACAAGAGCGCGGACTTTTTGTCCGCGCTCTAAAAGTTGCCTTGCCAGTACATTACCAATATGGCCGGTTGCGCCTGTAATCAGGTTCAATGGAGACTCCAAAGCGTAAGATGTGCCGATTATATTTTATTTTTAAAGAATTTGGGCCTAACTGTTGAGTTGCCGCCTCATTACAATCCGACAATTAGCGGCGTTTCGGGTGCGGCTTATGGTCGGTATGCGTTGGACGGTGCTGAAGTGGCTTGGGGCCGCGCGGCGCGGGCTGATTTTGCTGGGGCGGGGCCGGGACCCGGTAATTAAATTCATCAATAATCTCACGCGGCAAAGTTTGCTTCATAATTTTTTCCAGTTCGCGTACCATATCATCATCTTCGGGCGTGACTAACGTGAAGGCATCCCCGCTGCGTTCGGCGCGCCCGGTGCGCCCGATGCGGTGGATATAGGCATCTGCTGTATCGGGCATGTCAAAGTTGATGACGTGTGAGATGCTGTCTACGTCCAGCCCGCGCGCGGCGATGTCGGTGGCAACCATTATTTGATAGCGGCCTTCCTTGAAACCACTCAGAGCCGATTGACGCTGCCCCTGAGTGCGATCCGAATGCAGGCTGGTGACGCGGTAGCCCTCGTGGGAGAGTTTTATTGCCAGGCTTTGGGCGCGGTGACGGGTGCGGGCAAAAATCAGCACCGCATTGGTATCGGTTCTTTTAAGAATTTCAAAGGTAAGCGCGGTTTTGAGATGTTTCGGAACCGGGTAAAGAGCATGGCTAACGGTATGCGCTGGACGGGTTAGCCCGACCGCAATTCGCTGAGGGGCCGATAACGTTTCGGCGGCAAGTTTCTCCACTTCTACCGGAAAAGTTGCCGAAAAAAGCATGGTTTGTCGTTTGGCCGGAATTAGCTTAATGATGCGGCGCACATCGGGCATAAAGCCCATATCAAACATGCGGTCGGCCTCATCTAAAACTAAAATTTCGATATTATCCAGTTTTGCGACATTCTGGCTGGCTAAATCGAGCAAACGCCCCGGGCAGGCGACTAAAATTTCGACGCCCATTTTGAGCGCTTTGATTTGTGGCGCAGGCCCAACGCCGCCGTAGATGGTGGCCGAGCGTAGGTTGGTTCCGGCGCTGAGTGTGCGAATATTATCGTTGATTTGTTCGGCCAGTTCGCGCGTGGGGGTGACGATTAGCGCGCGGGATTTGTGGCGCGCCCCGCTCAGTAATTTGTGCAAAATGGGTAGGACAAAGGTGGCGGTTTTGCCAGTTCCGGTTTGGGCGGTGGCGATCAGGTCACGGCCTTCTAGCGCAGCCGGGATGGCTTGTTCTTGAACCGGGGTTGGTTTTTCATATCCGGCATTGGTGATTCCGGCCATCAGGCGGGAATCAAGCTTAAATTGGTTAAAATTCACAATCTTTCCTTAGTGGGTCGAATTTTTAATGGCCTCGCGCAGCAATTCGCGGAATTTTTTCCCCGCCGGGGCCGAGTCGAGGCCGATAAACTGTTGCCCGGTTTGCTTGCCATTGCTGTAGCGCCCGGTGACGTTTACGCCTGTATCGGGGATGACGTTAAACATGGCGGTACTTTCATAATCTGTGATGTTAATTTGGCTCAGTTTGGCCGAGCCAGCCGTGGCGGGTTTGCCGTTAATCCATTCGGCCCAAAGCAGCCAGTGCGGGGTAAGCGCAACAGCTTGCAGCGCTTTTTCAGAGCCGCCAAATAAACCATTTTTTTGCTGAACCGACTTTGTTTCGCAGCACATCTGAATGGTTGATTCGACTTCGCCAAGTTGATATTCGGCAATGTGAGCATACAAGGCGGCGCTCAGCGCCTGATTTAGTTCTTTCATGGCGCATTCGCGCGTAATGCGGGTATTTTCAGACATTCCGAACTCCTTGAGTCTATCCATCATACTCTATGAAGCCTCGAAACGATAGGGCGATGGCCTTACCCGCCCGATTTGAGATAAATTCCGGTGGGATCGAGTTCTTCGCGCAGGATGCGTAACTCCTGCGGTTGAATGGCTTCCGTCTCGCGTAGTTTTTCGGCTATCTTCAGCGGCCACCCCGTATTTTCTTGCGCCATTTCGACAGTTTTTCCAGGGTGGAGGGCGGTCAACCTCAACTCGCCGTTAGAGTCGGGCTCCAAAAATCCGATGTCGGTCACTACACCGACTGGGCCTTGTCCGCGCAGCCCCGCCGCTTCACGTCCGCCTGCGCCGCTTAGATACCCTGCCGAAGTGAGAAAATCCACCTTCTCAGGAAAACGTCTTTTTTGATGCGGAGTCATAATGTAACAGCGATTGGCCCAGGCCGCAATTTCTTGGGCGCCGCCCGAACCAGGTAGGCGCACTTTGGGGTGGCTGTAGTCTGTGCCGACCAGCGTGGCGTTGATATTGCCAAAGCGGTCGATCTGAGCGCCGCCCAAAAATCCCACATCTACATTGCCGCGTTGCAGATAATTGGAGAAAATATCGTACATGCTGACTACTGAAAGCGCACCGCTTACCAGGGTTGGATCACCAATTGAAAGCGGTAAACGGGCTGGTTCGGCCCCAATGACCCCGGCTTCGTAAATCATCACCAGGTTGGGGGCGTGAGTGCGCTTTGCCAGGTTGCAAGCCAGGTTAGGTTGGCCCACGCCGACAAAAACTACGTCGCCATCTTTGAGCAGATGGGCAGCATTGACAATCATCAGTTCGGCAGATGAATAGGTTAGTTCGGTCATAAGGTCTCCTTGAAGAAGTGTAAGATGAGTTCGGCGGTTGCTTCCGGGCGTTCCAATGGGACGAGATGGGTCGATTTTTCGAGTGTTACCACGCGAATGGTCGGATTGGAGTGTTCCACCCGGCGGCCTGCGGCGGCGCTAAAGGTGTCGGTTTCTGCGCCGCGAATGATCAGGGTCGGGACGGTAAGCTGCTTCAGTCCGCGCCATAGTTCCAGGTCGGCGGATACGCCGGTGGCGTAGATGTGGGCTTCCCATTCGGGGCTGTAACGTAGTTCGTAGCCTCCAGCGGCGGCGGGTTGGGTGATTCCGCGGATGTAGGCTTGCAGGGCGTTATCGCTAAAATAGCGGAAGATGTTGTAGCGTCGAAAACGGCTGAATAATTTTCCTAAATCTTCAAAATGCCTTCGTCGTTTGAGCGCGGTGGGGATGAGGGGGTGCAGGCGGTAGGCCAGCCCCAGGGCGCGAATCAAGGCCCAGGTGGTGATGATGTGCGGTTCGAAAAGCACCGGGTCGATTAGTACCAGGGCTTTTAGGCGGTTTGGCTGGTGTAGCGCGGCTCGTAGGGTGGTGATGGCTCCAAAGGAGTGTCCGACGACGAAGGGTTGGGCCAGGCTTTGCTGGTCTAGGTATGTGATAAAGTCATCTGATAAAGGCCGCCAGTCTTTCAGGTCTGTTGCGCGGGCGCCGGGTTGAAGTGGACGCAGCAGCATGGGGTTTAGGGTATAGCTGGGGCTGAGTTGTTCGAAAAGTGGCGTGTAGCATTCGGGAGGGTAGCCATTGGCGTGCAGAAAAACAAGATTCATCCGGCTGATCCTTGCTAGTGAATGTTTTTGGGGGCGGATTAATATTGCCCGTAATTGACCGGAGCGCTGATGAGGGGGAGTACGCTGAGTTGCTGTTGTTTTTGTTCGCCTAATTTTTGCCAGTATTCGGCCCGGTCTTTGATGCCGTAGACCCATTCGGCGAGGTATTGTTGGGTGAGGGTTGGGTCGGCGGAGATTTTGTCCCATTCCAGGTAAAACTCGTTGTCTCGGTCGTAGTAGCCCTGGGCGTAGCTGGGGTGAGCTGCGCCAGGGACTTCGCAAACGGCGCTGACAATAAAGCCGGGAATCATTGTTCGGTTTGGGTCGGAGCGAATAATGGCCTCGTCGACAATTTCTTCGGCGGTGAGGATGACTTTTTTTGCGGCAAATGCGACTTCTTTTTGTTCGCCGACGATGCCCCATAGGTGGGCGTTTCCGTTTTTGTCGGCGCGTTGGACGTGGACGATGGCGACATCTGGATTGAGGGCCGGGACGGTGATGACTTCTTGGCCGCTGTAGGGGTCGGTGACACGTTTGATGAGTGGGTTGGCGGTTTCGAGGGCAGTTGCGCCGGTTTGGTTCATGGGCAAAAAGGGCAGGCCGCTGGCCCCGGCTTGCAGCCGGGTGATCATGCCAAAGTGGGAGTATTCTTCCCATTCCAATTCGCCTTTTTCGATGGCGCTGCGTACCAGGCGCAGCGAGCCGACGCCAGGATTGCCCATGTATGAAAAGATGACTTTTTTAGCGCATCCGGCGGCTACTAATTGGTCGTAAATCAGGTCGGGGGTGGCGCGGGCCAGGGTCAGGTTTTTTTTGCCCTGGCGGATGATTTCGTGCCCGGCGGCGAAGGGAATCAGGTGGGTAAATCCGGCGGCGTAAAGGAGATCGCCATCGCTGACGAATTTGGCAATGGCGGCCTGGAGAGACATTTGTTTGCTCATTCTTTGTCCTTTGGATGGTAGGGGTTGGTTTTGGTAGGTTCGTTTGGGCGGGCGATTATTTTTTCTTTTTAGCGGCTTCTTTTTTTGCTTTGGCTTCGTGCTGTTTTTGTTGCAGCTTGCGTAATCCCTCGAAGCGGTTGCCGCCAGTTTTGGGCGGCGGAGCGGTGATGCGTTTAAAGTACCAGCCCAGGCCCAGCCCCAAGACGCTGAGGAAGAAAAAGGCGAAGTTGGTCGAGGCACCCATGTCGGAGCCGATGAACAGTACCATCATTCCGGCGCCGATTAGCAAGAAAAATGTACCAATGCGTGAAATGAATTCTTTTCGGTCGCTTTCTTCCATTTTTACCTCGTTGTGGTTGGTTTAAAAAGTCTCTCGCTATGGCTTTTACGATGGTATCGTTGACTCTTCTTGATATTTTAAACCAAAAAGCCCCTCCCCGGCAAAAGGGAAGGGGCAAAGTGACAAATGTCCTATTTGATTCGTGTGCGAATTTGTTCGTGCATGTAGAGCGGGACGTAGTAGTGGCCGCCTGCGTTTTTGCCGCTGGAGCCAGAGCCTTTCCAGCCGCCGAAGGGTTGGAATCCGGGCCAGGCCCCGGTGGTGGCTCCTTGCGGGCGGTTGGCGTAAGTGACGCCTGCTTCGATTTTGTCGTAGAACCAGTCTACTTCGTCTTCTGCGCCGTAGAAACCGGCTGTCAGGCCATAGTTGACATCGTTGGCAATGGTCATGGCTTCGTCGAGGTTGTTTACTTTGCCGATGGTGGTGATGGGCAGGAACATTTCGTGTTTCCATAGCCGGTGGCTGAAAGGCACATCGATGGCAAAGGTTGGTTCGCAGAAGTAGCCTTTGTCGTACATTCCGCCGGTTTTAACGTTGCCGCCGGTTAGGAAGGTTCCGGCCTGGGCTAATTCGGCATTGAATTCTTGAAATTCTTTGTAGGAAGTGGCGTTAATGACTGGACCCAGGTAAGTGTTGCGGTCTGTGGGGTCGCCAATTGCCAGTTTTTCGGTGATGTCTTTCAGGCGGGCAATCAAATCGTCATAGACCGGCGCTTCAGCGATGACGCGGCTGGCAGCCGAGCATTTTTGGCCTTGTAGCCCAAATGCCGAGCGCACAATGCCAATGGCGGCCCGTTCCAGGTCGGCATGACGCGAGACGATGACCGGGTTTTTGCCGCCCAGTTCCAGGATGATGGGGCGAACATAACTGCCACTGGCGAAATCCCGGTACATTTTCATGCCAACGTCGAAGGAGCCGGTGAAGGTCACGCCGTCTACTTCTGGGCTGTCAACCAGTGCTTGGCCGAGGGTACGACCAGGACCGGTGACGAAATTGACTACACCGTCGGGTAATCCGGCATCGCGGAAGCATTCTGCCAACAGGCGCACAATCCAGGGGGTGTCGGTGGCGGGTTTGATGACTAGGGTATTGCCTGCTGCCAGGGCTGCGCCCATTGGGCCACCGCTCAGGGCAAAGGGGAAGTTGAAGGGGCTGACGACCAGCCAAACGCCGTAGGGCCGCAGCACCGAAGTGTTGGTCGAATCGTAACCGACCAATGGGTCTTTGCCCATCGGCACAATGTATCCGTCGTTTTTCTCCACTTGATAGCACGAGTAGCTAATCAGGTCGGCAGTTTCTTGCACATCTCCTAGCGCTTCCATACGATTTTTGCCGACTTCGAGACTCATGGCAGCGCCCAACTCGAAACTGCGTTCTTCGATCAGCGCGGCGGCTTTACGCAGCAGTTCGGTGCGTTTTTGCCAGGGCATGCGGCTCCAAATGGGAAATGCTTTGCGGGCAGCCTGCATGGCGGCCTGGGCGTGTTTTTCATTGCCTTTTTGCATGACAGCCAGTGTCCAGTCGGTGTTGATGGGCGAGTGGTCTTCAAATTTCTCGTCGGCCATCACATCTTTTCCGTCAATTAGCATGGCGTATTCAGTGCCAAATTTGGTTTTGACCTTTTGCAACGCGGCATCATACTTTTGATGCAGTTCTTCGGGTGGGTTGAACATGGTTGCATAAGTCAGCTTGAAATCGGTCATACAAATGCCTCCTGTAAGGTGATTGGAATTATGGAAAGTGGGTAAACTCCGCCGCAAGTATAGCCGAAGCAGGCAGGAGAGTCAAAAACGGCAAAGTTAGATAATTTTCTAACAGCGCCAGAGTCTGTTATTTTTAGCTGCTAAGAACCTTCTCCGGTCAATAACTTAATCCGCTCCAGTGGCTTTAGGCTTTTATCATCGGCCAAAATGCCTTTTAGTTCAAAGATTTCATCCCGCAGGGCCGCGGCGCGTTCAAATTCGAGATTTTTTGCGGCAGCCTGCATCTGAATTTCCATTTCGGATACCAACCTTTGCAGTTCGCCACGGTCGGCGGCTTTGGCTTTTTTTCCGGCTCGGTACTCGGCTTTTGATTCGCCAATGCCCAGCGCTTTTTCGCGGCCCTCCGCCGAAAGCGAATCGGTAATATCGCGGATGGCTTTGTGAATACTGACCGGTACAATTCCATGTTCCTGGTTAAATTTAACCTGTTTGGCGCGGCGGCGATTGGTTTCTTCCAGCGCGAATTTCATCGAATCGGTCATCCGGTCGGCATACATGATGACGCGCCCCATTACATTGCGCGCCGCGCGCCCGATGGTTTGAATGAGCGCCGTCCCGGAACGCAGAAAGCCCTCCTTATCGGCATCCAAAATGGCGACGAGTGAGACTTCCGGCAGGTCTAGTCCTTCGCGGAGCAGGTTAATGCCCACAATCACATCAAAAACACCCAGGCGCAGGTCACGTAAAATGCTGATGCGTTCCAAAGTCTCCACTTCCGAGTGTAGATAATGGACTTTAATTCCCAATTCCAGAATGTATTCTGACAAATCCTCCGCCATACGCTTGGTGAGGGTGGTGACGAGAACCCGCTCGCCGCGCTCGACCCGCAGCCGGATTTCACCTACGAGATCGTCCACCTGGCCTTTGGTGGGGCGCACCTCCACTTCGGGGTCTACCAGCCCCGTCGGGCGGATAATTTGCTCGGCGATTTGTTCGGCTTTGTTCATTTCATACGCGGCGGGCGTAGCAGATGTATAGATGGTGTAGCCCATTTTTGGCTCAAACTCGTCAAATTTGAGCGGGCGGTTATCCATGGCGCTTGGCAGGCGGAAGCCAAATTCAACCAGCGTTTCCTTGCGGGCGCGGTCGCCGTTATACATCCCCCGGATTTGTGGCACGGTCATGTGGCTTTCGTCGATGATGAGCAAGTAATCGGAGGGTAAAAAATCCACCAAGGTCCAGGGTGGGGTTCCGGGGGAGCGTCGGTCAAAGTGGCGCGAGTAGTTTTCGATGCCAGAGCAGTAGCCCACTTCGCGTAGCATTTCCAGATCGTAGTGTGCCCGTTGTTCAATGCGCTGGGCTTCGATATATTTTTCATTAGCTTTGAAGAAAGCTACTCGTTCTGCCAATTCTGTTTCGATATCTTTTATCGCTTCTTTGGTTTTGTCCTCGGCTGTCAGATAGTGCTTGGCTGGATAAATATCCACCTCGCTCAGGTCTGCGGCGATTTCGCCGGTTAGTGGCACAAATTGGGTAATCCGTTCAACTTCATCGCCAAAAAAGCTGATGCGGTAGCCGAACTTCTCGGCGTAGGCCGGGATGATTTCGAGTGTTTCGCCGCGCACGCGAAAATTACCTGGGCGCAGTTCCATATCGTTACGTTGGTATTGCCCGTCAATAAGCTGTCGCATCAGGGCATTGCGACGGTAAATTTGGCCGACTTGCAATTTGACAGAACCGCGCAGGAACTCATCGGGTGAGCCTAGCCCATAGATGCACGAAACCGAAGCCACGATGATGACATCTTTGCGCGAAACCAGAGCGGTGGTAGCCGCCAGACGCAGACGTTCGATTTCCTCGTTGATTTCGGTTTCTTTTTCAATATAAAGATCGTGGCGTGGAACATAGGCTTCGGGCTGGTAATAATCGTAGTATGAGACGAAGTATTCGACCGCATTTTCAGGAAAAAATTCTTTAAACTCGGCGTAAAGCTGCGCGGCCAGGGTCTTGTTATGAGCCATGATGAGGGCCGGCATCTGCAAATTTTCAATGACCGAAGCCATGGTGAAGGTTTTGCCTGTTCCGGTTGCTCCCAGCAGGACTTGTTGTTTCATTCCTTGTCGGACGCCATTGACAAGGGTACGGATAGCATCTGGCTGATCGCCGGTGGGCTTGAAGGGGGCTTTGAGTTTGAATTCCATTGTGTTTTTATGGGCGAAATGTATGAACGAACGTTCTATATATTGTAACCCAAAGGTCGTTGAAAAACCAGCTATGGCATGGCGGGGAAGCCTGGTTGGAGCCAGTCTGAAATATTGACGTCGCTGCTGGTCTCGCCGTTGAATACAATGACATCCACCAGGCTGTGTTCGGTGCATTCGGCAGCCAGGCCGCATAACACGGCCTGAGTGTAGCCGCCTGCCAATCCGGCCTGAGTGGTGGCATCGCCCAATGTGTAGGCAACGACCCGGTATTTTCCTTCGGGCAGGTTATCGAAGCGATAGGTGGTTTGATTTGCGGGGATTTCAATCGAGAAAAATTGTTCGCTGCCTCCCATAAAAGCAATCACTTTTAAGGCGGGCACAACCCCGGAAGGGTAACTGATTGCGCCGGTTATACTGCCGCCGGTGGGGGCGGGCAGCGCTACGGCGGCTTCGGCTTGTTCTGGGACATAAGCCGTTAGCGTAGCATTGACCATGGCTGCAATATCCGCAGTTGGCGCGGCGGGACCAGGATTGGCCGCGCAAAAGGTAAGTAGCAAGGCGATGGGGATTAAAATCAAAAATTTACGCATTTTTATCTCCTTGGTGGGGTGCTTATTTGTACCACTAAAGCCGTAAAGATGTTATTCTGGAAATAAAAAGCGACCGGCCCATTGGGTCGGTCGCTTTTTATGAGTAATTGTTCTTAGTTCTCGCAGCTACAAGAACCACCGCAGGTGCAGCCCGCCTCGTCGCTTGCCTCGTGGCTGTGACCGCCAGAGTTACAAGAGCATGACCCGCCGCCTTGATTGGCGTTGGGGCTATCGATCAGGAAACCAGCGCCACGCACCGGGTCGTCAACAAAGTCAATTTTTGCGCCGCGTAAATACTCGATTGAAGAATTGTCTATCACAACTTTGATACCATTATTTTCGTAGGTCAGGTCATTTTCGTGAATGTTGTTATCGAGTGCCATGTTAAACTGCGTACCGTGGCATCCACTCCCCGCAACATAAACGCGTAGAGCATAACCAGTAAGATTTTTTTCTGTCAAAATGCTGCGGACAGCCTCCAAAGCACTGTCAGTTACCGATACCAGCGGGGTTTCGATTTCTTGAAGCATCGCATTACTCCTTTTTATAATTTGGATATATGTTATCAAGATTGATTATGTTTGTCAACGCTATAAAAAACAATCCCCTGCCGGATAGAGCAGGGGATTGCATGTCGGCGTAAATCAAACTTAGGCGGTTGGCAGGCGATTTTTTAACGTGCGGTCGAAAATCTCATCCTGATCTTTGCTGCCGCCCTTGCTTTTCTTGTTTTTAGCAGCCTTTTCGGCTTTGGAGCGATCGAGGGCTGCTTGCCAGGCCAGTTCAAAGGCAGTCAATTCGGGGACGGACGGCTCAGAAGATTCCATCTCGAAATGTTCAATTTTGGGTTTGGATGTTTTCTTGTTATCGGTGCGCTTGCGATCACCGCGATCTCCACCGGCATTGCTGCGATCGGTGCGTTCCCGGCGTTCACCGCGTTCGGCCTTGGGGGTTTCTTCTTTCGCAACTTCTTCGGGCTTCGGCTGGGTGGCCTTCATGCTCAAGCGAATTTGTTTTTTCTTGCGATCCACTTCCAGTACCATGACATCAACTTCGTCACCTTCTTTAACAACTTCTTGCGGGGTTTTGACGTAGCCATGGGCCATTTCACTGATGTGAACCAAGCCGGGGCGTTCTGCGCCAATTTCGACGAAAGCGCCATAAGTTTCGAGACGAACAACTTTGCCTTTAATAACCGTTTCCGGTTTCAGTTCACGCCACTCAAGGCCGAGCGGTTCAATCATGGTCAATTCGATACGGTCGGCTTTGGCTTTGCGCACCCAAACCTTGATTTCCTGACCAACTTGTACCACGTCTTCCACCCGTTTGACGGGTTCAGTTTGTAGTTGAGAGATGTGTACGATCCCAGGTACTGCTTGTCCTACATCTACAATCGCCCCCGCGAGTGTGGTTTTTACTACTTTCCCGGTTAATTGAGTCTTGGGTTTCAGCTCAATTCCTGAGATAGCGATTTCTTCCGTTGTATTGCTCATAAGTTTCTCCTGAAAAGGTCGGGGATAATGCCGAAGATTGATTATACCGCAGAATAAATATCCGTCAATATTTTTTGCTCTTTGAGAATCGGGGTGAAACCTGTTTGCGGAATCGATCGATTCTCAGAGAACGCAAGCAAAAGACCTTGAAAAAGCGCTTTTTTGGGCAAAAAATGCCTGTGTTTTTATGTGCATCTTGACAGATTCTATTCAATCACAGTAAGATTGATTTATCCCCACCCACCTGGGGGGGGTAGAGAGCGATAAAATGGAACCTGCCACCCTGAGAAGATTAAAAACTGTTGAAGGTCATCTGAAAGGCATTGTGCGTATGGCCGAAGAAGATGCCTATTGTATTGACCTGATTCGTCAGATTCAGGCGGTGCAGGCTGCGCTGAACAAAATCAGCGGCCAAATTTTGGAAGATCATTTGAATTCGTGTGTTATCACTGCGATTCAGGGTGAAGACCCCAAAGAACGTGAGCGAGTCCTAAAAGAAATCAGTGAAGTGTTCGAGATGTCAACCAAGGTCTAGCCCGTTTTCAAACGGCGCAGCCCGAAGGTTAAATTATGAAATTACCCAGTTAAAGGAGTTTTATGGCTACTGTCAAATTTGCTGTCCCCAATATTTCTTGTGGTCACTGTGTCAAGACCATTCAGACCGAAGTTGCCGAATTGGCTGGCGTTCAAACCGTCAGCGCTGATGCGGCCACCAAAGTGGTTGAAATTACATTTGAACTCCCGGCAGATGAAGAAAGGCTAAGAACTTTTTTGGCTGAAATCAATTATCCGGTGGCCGGGTTTGCTCTGTAAGCAGGCCAAAAATTACACGTTTATGGGTTTGTGTTAGGGGCAACCCTGACACAAACTGCTTAAAGGTAAATTCCTATGTCTGAGCCCAAACATCTAACTCTTCCTATTACTGGTATGACCTGCGCCAATTGTGTCGCGGCAGTGGAACGTAACCTGAAGAAACTGGATGGTGTTAGCGCGGCGGTGGTTAATCTCTCCTCGGAGCGAGCCACCATCGAGTTTGACTCTGCCAAACAAGATTTGTCTACCTTGATTGCGCGGGTCGAGCGGGCGGGATATGGCATTGCCAGCGGTGAAGCCGACCTGATGATTAAACGTCTTGCGGACGATAATGACGCCCGCCGCCTTGAAAAGGCGCTTGCCAAATTGGAGGGAGTGCTCGAAGTCCAGGTTACATTTGCCACTGAAAAAGCGCGTCTACGCTATGTCCCGACCATCATCAGCCAGGCCGAAATTCGACGAGCGGTGACAAGCGCCGGGTTTGAAGCGCTCGAATTGGGCGGTCAGGCTGAAGACGCCGAAGCCAAAGCCAGAGAGCACGAAATCAACTCCCAGCGCAATTTACTCAGCCTTGGCTTGCTATTTACGCTGCCACTTTTTCTATTATCGATGGGAAAAGATTTTGGCTGGCTGCCCGCTTTTTTTTATGGGCCAGAGTACCGCGAAATGTTCGCCATGATGGGTATGTACCCCGGCGCATGGTGGTTTAACTGGCTTTTGCTGGTACTGGCCGCGCCGGTACAGTTTTATGTTGGCTGGCAATATTATGTTGGCGCGTATAAATCCTTGCGCAACGGCTCGGCCAATATGGATGTGCTGATCGCAATGGGTTCTTCGGTTGCCTTTTTGTATTCGCTCCCCATAACTTTTGGCTGGCTGGAGGGCCACGTTTATTTTGAAACTGCCGCCGTTATCATCACCCTGATTCGTCTGGGAAAATTTCTCGAAGCGCGCGCCAAAGGCCGCACCAGCGAAGCCATTAAAAAGCTAATGGGATTGCGCGCCAAAACGGCCCGCATCGTCCGCGCTGGGGCCGAAATTGAAGTGCCGATTGACGAGGTACGGGTGGGAGATGTAGTCATCGTCCGACCTGGCGAGAAAATTCCCGTCGATGGCGTGGTCGTTGATGGCCGCTCCACGGTGGACGAATCGATGCTTACTGGCGAATCTCTGCCAGTAGAGAAAAAACCGGGGCAGGCGCTGATCGGCGCAACACTCAACAAGCAGGGCTTGCTCAAGTTTGAAGCGACCAAAGTGGGCCGCGAAACCGCCCTGGCCCAAATTATCCGCTTGGTGGAAGATGCCCAGGGCAGTAAAGCGCCCATCCAGGCCCTGGCCGATCAGGTTTCGGCAATTTTTGTACCCGCCGTAATTTCTATCGCCCTCCTGACCTTTAGCGGTTGGTACTTTTTTGGCCCGGCTTTGCCGACCAATGCCGATACCACTCAATTTACCCGCGCCCTGATTAACATGGTGGCGGTTTTGGTGATTGCCTGCCCCTGCGCCATGGGCCTGGCTACTCCAACTGCGGTCATGGTAGGGACAGGCAAAGGCGCAGAACTGGGAATCTTGTTTAAAAACAGCGAATCTCTGGAGCGGGCCGGAAAGATTTCGGTGGTGGTGCTCGATAAAACCGGCACAATTACCAAAGGCCAACCAACCGTAACCGATATTGTGACAAGCGCAGAGATAACGAGCGCTGAATTACTCCGCCTGGCGGCTTCTGTTGAAAGAGGCAGCGAACATCCATTAGGGGAGTCGATTTGGGCTGCCGCCACCACCCGGGGCCTGACTCTCGTTGAACCAACCGGATTCAGCGCCGAAGCCGGATTCGGCGTTTGCGCGCAGGTTGATGACAAACAAGTTTCGGTGGGCAACCTGCAGATGATGCAGAACAAGGGCTATGGCTTAAATGGTCTCGAACCCGCCCTGAAGCGTTTACAGGCTGAAGCTAAAACCGCCATGCTGGTAGCTGTCGATGCGCAAGTGGTCGGAATCATTGCTGTAGCAGATACCCTGAAAGAAGGCTCTGCCGAAGCGATTGCCGCCTTACGTCGAATGGGGTTAAAAGTCGCCATGCTGACCGGTGACAACCGTCAGACCGCTGAAGCCATTGCTCGTCAACTTGCTCTGGGTGGTTTTGCGGGCTTGGATGTGGTTTTCGCGCAGGTTTTGCCGGAAGGCAAGGCCGCCGAGATTAAGAAATTACAGCTCAAGCGGGCTGGCCAAAAACTTGAAAACGTGATCGCAATGGTTGGCGATGGTATCAATGATGCTCCCGCTCTGGCGCAGGCCGACGTGGGGATTGCCATTGGCACGGGCGCGGATGTGGCGATGGCCGCCGCACCGCTGACGTTGATCAGCGGCGATTTGCGCGGCGTGGCGCGAGCGATTTTACTTTCGCGCAGGACGCTCGCCACGATTCGACAAAACTTGTTTTGGGCATTTTTTTACAATGTGATTCTGATTCCCGCTGCCGCGCTGGGCTATCTCAACCCGATGCTGGCGGCGGGCGCGATGGCCTTTAGCTCGATTTTTGTAATTTCCAACAGCCTCAGGTTGCGCCACGCTAAGATTAAGTAGCGCCCGCCGCGCTTATTCCCAATCAATTTGGGATGAGTGGTAAAACTGAATGCCCATTTTTTGCAGGCGTTGGCCGTGTTTAGCCAGGCGGCCCCGGTATTCATCCCAGTTACGCTTTTCGGGCGGCGTCCAACCGATTTCGGCATAGCCGCACAGGCGCGGAAATGCCATAAAGTCGAGATTACCCTGGGTGAAGATGGTTTCGGTCCATAAAGCGGATTCGATACCTAAAATTGATTCAGCGGGCAGGCCATCGATCAGGCTGGCGGGGTCCCACTCGTAGGCGTCTTTAATTTCGGTATACGATTTTGTCCAGGCCAGGCCCAGGGTGGTCATTTCATGGTATTTAATGTCCATATAGGCTTTGTTGGCCGGGGACATAATAATCGAATTGCCTTGGTCGGTGGCTTGGGTTATCACTTTGCGATTCCACCAAAATTGAGCCACTGTGCCGGGTTTGAGATGCGTTTTTCCAATCTCTTCCCAGCCGATCATTTGTTTGCCGGTTTTGGTAACAATTTCTTGAATGCGCTCTATAAAGGTGATGTAATCGGTTTCGGAGGTGGAATGGGTTTCGTCGCCGCCAATATGAAGGTATTTTCCGGGTGTTAGGGCTGCAATTTCGCGCACAACATCTTCGATAAATTGATAAGTGATTGCTTTGTGAATGGCAAGTGAACTAAAGCCAACTTTGATGCCTGTGTAAAGGTTGGGCGCCAGTCCATTTTCGTTTAGCTCATCATACGAGGCCAGCGCGGCATTGGTGTGACCGGGCATATCGATTTCTGGCACGACGGTAATATAGCGTTCCTGGGCGTACGCAACAATGGCGCGGTAATCGGCCTGGGTGTAGTAGCCGCCCGGATCGCCATTGGTTGCGGTGGAACCGCCGTGTAGGGCCAGCCACGGCCAGGATTCGATCATGATGCGCCAACCCTGATCGTCGGTCAGGTGCAGGTGCAAGGTGTTGATTTTGTGATAAGCCAGTAAGTCAATCAGATGTTTGAGCGCGTCTACCCCAAAAAAATGGCGAGCCACATCCAGCATCATGCCGCGCCAGGCGTAGTTGGGCTGGTCGCGCACCTGTCCGCAAGCAATTTGCCAGGTCTGATTGGGTTGTTCGTCTTTGCAATCGATGGCAATCGGAAAAAGTTGTCGCAAGGTTTGAGTGGCATAAAACAAGCCTGCCGCTGTTGGGGCGCGCAGCGTGGCCTTTTCCGGGCTAATCTCCAGCGTATAGCCTTCAGCGCCAAGTTGCGGGTCGTTGCCTTCCAGCATCAGCGCAATATCACCCGCCTGCGAGGCTTTTCCCGCTCGTATCGGTAGTTCAAATCTGGTGGCTGGGCGTAGGGCGGCGGCCAAAAGCGCGGCAATGTTAAAAACTTCGCTCTCCGTAGTATTTAAAACAATTTCGGCAGTCGGGAGTAGGTTAAAAACAGTCTCGTGAAAGTTGGCCTGGCTGGGTTGTGGAATGAGGGTGGGCATAAATTATCCTTTTGGGCTTGAAAGCGCTTACATCTAATGATACTATAACTCGAAATGGTCGTCCATTGTATACTTGATACTTAAAAAGGAAAACGTGATGGATAAAAAAGGATTACTCTATGCGCTCGGCGCATATTTTTTTTGGGGGCTTTTTCCGCTGTACTGGAAATTTCTTCAGCATGTGCCAGCTCCGCAGTTGATTGGGCATCGGATTGTCTGGTCATTTGCCTTGTTGCTGTTATTTTTGCTGGTTTCACGCCAGTTTACCGACTTTCGACGCTATTTATTGGATCGCAAAACATTGTTGGTTTATGCAGTTGCCGCGGTTCTGATTGGCGTTAACTGGTTGGTCTATGTTTGGGCGGTCAATGCTGAATTTATTGTTGAAACCAGCCTGGGCTATTTCATTAATCCCTTATTGAGCGTGGTGCTGGGGATGCTTTTCTTTCGGGAACGGTTGCGCTCCTGGCAGTGGCTGGCCGTTATTTTGGCGGCGATTGGCGTCATTTTTTTGGCCGTTTCGTATGGTCGCCTGCCCTGGATTGCGCTGACTCTAGCGTTCTCTTTTGGATTTTACGGATTAGTCAAGAAGCTGGCTCCGCTCGGTTCGCTTTATGGGCTGACTTTTGAAACGGGAACGCTCTTGCTCCCCGCCGGGCTGTATCTTGTTTTTTGTGAGGTGACTCATACTGGAGCCTTCACCCACACCGGTTTATTGGCCGACCTTCTCATGGTGGGCGCTGGGCTGGTGACGACCGTCCCCTTATTGATGTTTGCTTCTGCCGCGCGGCGCATTCCGCTTTCGAGCATCGGGCTGATGCAATATATTGCGCCCACGCTGCAATTTTTGATTGGTGTTTTTGTTTATAAAGAACCTTTTTTACCCCAACAACTTTTTGGGTTTGGCATTGTTTGGCTTAGTCTGCTCATTTTTGCGGCAGAGAGTGTTTACCACAATCGCCGAATGCCGATTACCAAAGACCCGATTCAGATGTGAGTTAGCAACGGTTGACTCACTGGTTATAATATTTATAGCATTGTTCCGCACACCATCCAATGGAGGACTTACTTATGATAAAGAAAAAACCAGGAGTAATTGGCATTCTTACCGGGGGTGGAGATGTCCCCGGCCTGAATCCGGCCATTCGCGCTGTCACCATTCGCGCCCTGCGCGAGGGCTATCAAGTTGTTGGCATTCGCCGGGGCTGGGGCGGGCTGGTGGATGTTATCCGGCAAAAAGACGCGGACAACAGCAACAATTTCCAATATTTAACCGAAGAAGTGGTTAATCGCGCCGGGCGCACGGGCGGAACCTTCCTGCACACCTCGCGCACCAATCCATCCAAAATGAAAAAGGCCGATGTGCCACTTCAGTATCAGGACAAATACGCCGAAGAGCGTAATGACCTGACCGCCGAGGTGCTTAAAAACATCGATTACTTGGGAATTGATTATCTGATTCCGATTGGCGGCGATGATACCCTGAGTTATGGCGTGCGGCTCTATCAGGAGGGCATGAAGGTCGTGGCTTTGCCCAAGACCATGGATAACGATGTTCCTGGCACGGATTATTGCATTGGTTTTAGCACTTGTGTCACCCGTACCATTGCGTTGACCAACAGCCTGCGCACCATTGCCGGTTCGCACGAGCGGATGTTGGTTTTGGAGGTGTTTGGCCGCTACGCCGGGTTTACCGCTATGCTCCCCACCATGGCTGGGGCCGCTAACCGCTGTGTTATCCCTGAATATAAAATCAATATCGAGCGGCTGACCGAATTGATGATTAATGACCGCAACCGTAATCCCAGCCGCTATTCGGTTGTGCTGGTTTCAGAAGGCGCCATGTTTGAAGGCGGGGAAATGGTTTATGCCAAAATGGAAACAGACGCCTACGGCCATGCAAAATTGGGCGGCATTGGTGAACTGGTTGGCGCGGCCATTAAGGATATTTCGCCCAGGTTCAACAAAGGCATTAAAGTGGATGTTGTTGAACAAAAATTGGGCTACATGGTGCGCGGTGGTGACCCAGACGCGATTGATTCGATTGTGCCAATGGCATTTGGCAACCTGGCGCTCGATTTGCTGCTCAAAGGTGTTCATGGGCGGCTGGTAGTGCTCAAAAATGGACGATATGACAACATGCCGCTCGATGTGGTTACTGCGACCAAAAAATTGGTCAATGTTAACCAGTTTTATGATACCGAACGCTATCGCCCCAAGTATGAAAACTTCGAAATGAAGCCGCAATTTATCATGACCAGCGAGTTGTAAGAACTCTCCGGCAAAAAGTAAAATCCCCGAAAAAGTCTTTTTCGGGGATTTTACTTTATTACCAAAGTCGAATAAAATAGCTGCTTTCCAGCGCGTCTTGTTGTTGGAAGTTTTTTATAAACACTCAGTTTGCTTATTGGCCTGTTTTGCCCGGCTGAAGCCCTGCGGCGATAAGCAACCTCGGATAAACCCGACTTTGGGCAGTTTTTGGATTGTAATTCTGTGATTCAAGCCCTGTTTATAGGGCTTTGTTTAGCAGCCCGGGGATTTATCCCCCCGGCAAGGCCGAATGGCTGAATAGTTACTTTTTTATAAGGAGACGAGATGAAACGAGCCTATTTCCCTATTTTCCTGGCTATCTTATTGTTAGCGCTTGCCAGCCTGGCCTGCAAGGCCGTGACCGGCGAGCAGCCCACCGAGCAGGC
>DYPU01000025.1:19897-31787 GCA_020719725.1 Anaerolinea sp.
CGCTTGCCAGCCTGGCCTGCAAGGCCGTGACCGGCGAGCAGCCCACCGAGCAGGCGCCTGCGTCTACCGTTGAATCACAGCCGCTTGCTCCACCCGCGGCAGCGCCTGCCATGCCCGAACCGGTCGCCGCGCAAGGGCCCGGTATGGCCTGTTTTGGCCTGAGCGATGGCGGCCTGACTTGCTTGAACGAAAGTGGCTGGAAAACCTACAACGACAAAAATTCTGATTTACCCACCAATTACCTTAACGCCGGCGCACTTTGCCCGGATGGAAAAATTGCGATTGCTCACTTTGACGGTATCAGCCTGTTTGACGGGGCCAACTGGCAGCAGGTTCCAAAAACCGAAAACTACAGCAGCGCCGATAGCCTGGCCTGTGGCCCGGACGGCAGCCTATGGGTGGCACACTTCCAGGGTGTCAGCCGCTATGCCGCAGGCCAGTGGACAACCTACGGGTCGGAGCTTTTGGCAACCGGCGCGGCGGCCAATGAACTCGTCTATGACGTGGCAGTTGCGGCAGATGGTAATGTCTGGGTCGCTACTTCTCGCAGCGTGGCTTTATTCGACGGCAAAACCTGGGCTGTGTTCCAAAACGGTCAGGGATTTGACAAAGACTTGTTTTTCAACGCTCTTGCCCTTGATTCTGCCGGACGCCCCTGGGCCGGGTATAGCAATGGCGTGGCGGTTTACGAAAACGGCACATGGCGGCTGATCGAAAAGCCCGATTACAACTCTCCGGCAGCGATGACGTTGGATGCCGCCGGGAAGCTCTGGCTGGGTTCCATCGTTGGCGGCGTTGCCACTTTTGACGGCTCTACCTGGGCCAATATAGACCGCGCTTCGGGCAAACTCGGCAGCGACCAGATTAACGCCGTTGCCGCCGATAGCCAGGGCCGGGTTTGGCTGGGAACCAGCTATGGCCTTTCGGTATTTGACGGCCAGGGCTGGCAAACCTATCGCATGGACAACTCTGACCTGGGCGATAACAACCTCAAATTTGTGGTGGTTGTTAAAGACGGCCCTCCCTTACCTGCCAGCGCAGAAAAAACGCAAGCTGGGCTGACAGGCAAATTGGAAGATGCCGCCCATGCCCCCCTGGCCGGAATGCGGGTTGAAATTTGTGTCGAGACGATTGGTTTCTCCTTTGACGGTGAAACCCCTTGCTCCGACCAACCCTTTTTCCTATCCACCCAGACCGACGACACAGGCGTATTTACCTTCTCGAACGTGCCTGCTGGCTACTACATTATTGTGGCCGAAACCGGAACCGGCTGGGCCCAATTAACCGACCAATTTGGCATCAGTTCCGAGCGAACGCTGCTCGCCCCTGGCGATACCTATGACATTGGAACCCTGACCCTCGAAACGGAATAACAAACAAAAAACAACCGCGAGCGCTGGCCTTAGCTTGGTGATTGCTCCCCAAAAAAACCTTATTGACTTGTCTATCCCTTTCTGCTAAACTATAAGTTGTCAGACAACTTGAGCTGAGGCAGAAAAAATGACAACCCTTCTTGTAAAAAACGCCTATATCGCCACCTTCGACGACCACCAGCGGGAAATCCCCGACGGTGGTCTTTTTATCCGCGATGGCTTCATCGAACAGGTTGGGCCAAGCGCCAGCCTGCCCCAAACCGCCGATGAAATCCTCGACCTCTCCGGTCATATCGTTCTGCCGGGGCTGGTCAACACCCATCACCACTTCTACCAGACCCTGACCCGCAACGTGCCCGCCGCCCAGGACGCCAACCTGTTCAACTGGCTCAAGACTCTCTACCTGATCTGGGCGCGCCTGACCCCCGACGATATTTTCACTTCTGCGCAGACCGCCCTTTCCGAGCTTGCCTTATCGGGCTGCACCACCGCCTCTGACCACCTCTACCTCTTCCCCAACGGCTCCAGGTTGGATGATGAAATCGAAGCGGGTCGCACCCTGGGAGTTCGTCTGCACGCCTCACGCGGATCCATGTCCCTGGGCCAATCCCAGGGCGGACTGCCCCCGGACTCGGTTACCGATAAAGAAGACCTGATCTTGGCTGATAGTGAGCGCTTAATTCAGCGTTACCATGACCCCAAACCGGGTTCGATGACCCAGATCGTGCTCGCGCCGTGTTCACCCTTTAGCGTCACCGGCCAACTGATGAAAGATTCGGCCCTTTTGGCGCGCCAATACGGAGTCCATCTGCACACCCACCTGGCCGAAACCGAAGACGAAGAACAATTCTGCCTGCAAAAATTCGGCTACCGCCCCGTTGGCTACATGGAATCGGTCGATTGGGTCGGCAGCGATGTCTGGTTTGCGCACTCGGTCTATGTCAACGCCGAGGAAATCAACGTTTTTGCCAAACACAACTGCGGCGTGGCCCACTGTCCCACTTCGAACATGCGCCTGGCTTCGGGCATTGCTCCGATCAAAGAGTTTCTTGCCGCCGGGGTCAATGTCGGCCTGGGCGTGGACGGTTCCGCCAGCAATGACGGTTCGCACCTGCTGGCCGAAGTCCGCCAGGCGATGCTCTTGGCGCGGGTCAAGGAAGGGATTACCGGCTACTCCCGTTCGGACGATCCATCCCGAAAATTAATGACCGCCCGCCAGGCTCTCTGGCTGGGGTCGCGCGGCGGAGCGGCGGTGCTTGGACGCTCCGATATCGGCAGCCTCGAACCTGGCAAATGCGCCGACTTCTACGCTGTCAACCTGAACACCCTCGATCTGGCCGGCGGCGCTGTCCACGATCCGGTGGCGGCGGTGGTCTTTTGCCAGCCGCGCCGGGTTGATTACACCGTGGTCGGCGGCAAATTCGTAGTCAAAGAAGGCCAACTTGTCAGTGTGAATGAATCTGAATTGGTCGAACGTCACAACAAAGCGGCCAGGCGGCTGGTTTCCGGCTAAAACTTCTCGCCGCAGGCGCTGCATTCCATATTGCGATACTCTTCTCGTGTCATCGCCTTTTTGCACCTGGGGCAGCGCAGAAAGATGATGGCGATCAGTGCAGCCAGGATACCCGGTGTCACGAACGCGATTTGAATAATCAAAGTGTCGTAGCCCCCTGGCTCCCCACCATAGAAGCCGACCCCGATGATCAGGATCGCTGCTCCAATCAGAATCATCAGACCAACAAGGATATAGATTAACTTAAGGGCAGTTCTTACACTCATTTTAGCCTCCTGATTTGAATTAATTATAGGGCTTAATCTTCAACTTGTAATCGGAGAAAACCATGCTTTCTCAAACCCTCGTTAACGTTGCCATGGGCCGCCAGCCCGCTGAACTGGTTATCAAGAACGGCCAGTGGGTTTGTGTCCAGACCGGGGAAATCATCCCGAAGACGGATATTGCCATCGTCAGCGGGCGGATTGCCTTCGTGGGTGCCAACGCTGACCATACGATTGGCCCCAATACGCAGGTGATCGACGCTGCCGGTCGTTTTCTCGTTCCTGGCTTGCTCGATGGACACATGCACGTCGAGAGCGGCATGGTCACGGTTACGGAATTTGTGCGCGCGGTGGCCCCGCTTGGCACGACCGGCATGTTCGTCGACCCGCATGAGATTGCCAACGTTTTTGGACTGAAAGGCGTCAAGTTGATGGTGGACGAGGCCGCTAACCAGCCGATCCACGTCTGGGTGCAGATGCCCTCCTGTGTACCCTCCGCCCCTGGGCTGGAAACGCCCGGCGCATCCATCAGCCCCGCCGATGTGGCCGAGGCGATGACCTGGCCGGGCATCATCGGCCTGGGCGAGATGATGAACTTCCCTGGCGTGATTGCTTCAGACGAGAAAATGCACGCTGAGATGCACTCCACCCGCCACGCGGGCAAAACCATCGGCGGACACTATCCTACTCCTGACCTGGGACTGGCTTTCCACGGTTACGTGGCGGGCGGCCCTGAAGATGATCACGAAGGCACCCGCCCCGAGGATGCCATCGCCCGCGCCCGCCAGGGGATGAAGCCCATGCTGCGCTACGGTTCGGCCTGGCACGATGTCGCCACCCAGGTCAAGGCCATCACCGATCACAAGCTCGATCCGCGCCGCTTCCTGCTCTGCACCGATGATAGTCATGCCGCAACCCTGGCGTTCGAAGGTCACATGGATCGCGTCGTCCGCCATGCCATCATCGAAGGATTGCCGCCAATGACCGCCCTCCAGATGGCGACCATCAACACGGCTGAACACTTCGGCCTGGCCCGTGAAATGGGCATGATTGCCCCTGGCCGCTATGCCGATGTGGTGCTGGTGCGCGATTTGAAGGATTTCCGGGCCGATCTGGTGGTGGCGAAAGGTAAATTAATCGCTGAAAATGGTCAGTGGAAAGAAGAACTGCCTGCCTATCCGTACCCGGCCTGGGTCAAAAAGAGTGTCAAAGTGGCGAGGAAATTGGCGGCGGAAGATTTCAAGATAAGAGTAACGAGTAATGAGAAACAAGTTACCTGCAATGTCATTGGTGTGATTGAAAATCAAGCCCCGACTCGCCATTTGCGCCTTGAACTTACTCCCGAACACGGAGAGATTCGCTCGTCACTTGTCACTTGTCACCCAGCGCCTGACATTGCCAAATTGGCTTTGGTTGAGCGCCATCATCGTACCGGCAAAGTCCAGGTTGCTCTGGTTAGCGGATTTGGGTTGAAGGCCAATTGCGCGATTGCCACCACCGTAGCGCACGACAGCCATCACATGATTGTCATTGGTACCGATGAGGCTTGCATGGCCCAGGCGGCCAATCACCTCGCTGAAACTGGCGGCGGGCAGGTGGTGATCAAAGATGGACAGATTATCGGCGAAGTTCAGCTTCCAATCGCCGGGCTGATGTCGAATGAGCATGTCGAGGCCGTCGCCCGGCAAGCCGAAACCGTGCTGGCCGGGTTTGCCGCCTGCGGTTCCGAGCTGAACAGCCCCAACATGCAGATGGCCCTGCTGGGGTTGGTTGTCATCCCCGAACTGCGCATTTCCGACAAGGGTCTGGTGGATGTGACCAAATTTGAGTTTATCCCGGTGGTGGAATAGGTTTTGCGCTGACCACTGCTCACTGAAACCAGAAAGACCGGAGTTCTTATGCCTCATTTTCCCTTCCAACGCTTGCAAGCCGACCTGGCTGCGCTGATTGCCAAATCGCCGCCCGGCGCGCGCCTGCCCTCCGAGCCAGACCTGGCCGCCGAGTTGGGCGTCAGCCGGGCCACGTTGCGCGAAGCCATGCGTACTTTTGAAGCTCAGGGCCTTATCCGCCGCCGACAGGGAGCCGGGACATTTGTGGTTGGTCAGCCGCCGGTGATTGAAGGGGGCCTGGAGATGCTGGAAAGTATGTTGACCCTGGCCCGCCGCACCAACCTCAATGTTGGCCCTGGCCCCGCCGTTGTGGAAAAGATTTTATCGGATACAGAATGCTCCAGCGCCCTCGAAATTCCTATTGGAACCCGGCTGGTGCGTGTTTCGCGCACCATGCGAGCCGATTTACGCCCGGTGGCCTATCTGGTAGATACCCTACCCGAAGATGTGTTGCACCCAGAAGAGTTGACCAGCAAATTCAGCGGTTCGGTGCTCGATTATCTGCTGCAACGCGGCGACTCGCTGACGGTCAGCCGCACTGAAATTACGGCCAGCAACGCCAGCTCCGAAGTGGCGAAAATGCTCGAAATTCAGCGTGGTGACGTACTCTTACAATTTACCGCCAAACTTATCTCCATCAGCGGTCGGGTGGTAGATTATTCCTATAGCTATTTTCTGCCCGGCTATTTCAAATTCCACATTGTCCGCAAGGTAGGCGGAGCGTAAACAATGCAGAATTAACAAGCCAGAGTGCAGAATTTTATTATTCCGCATTCATCATTTCCCCTAGGAGACTTATGACAAAGATACCCGAAATTCAAGCCCTCGTTGCCCAGCATCAAGATGAGATCATCCAGTTCATGCGCGACATTTGCGCCATCCCCTCGATGGATTCGCAGCTCAGGGCTGTTGGTGAGCGCATCGCCGCTGAAATGAACAAGCTCGGCTACGATGAAGTCCGCTTCGACAAGATGGGCAACATCATGGGCCGTATCGGCTCTGGCAAGCGCGTCATCGTCTACGACTCGCACATCGACACCGTTGGCATCGGCGACCCCTCCGCCTGGGAGTGGGATCCGTTCATCGGCAAAGTCGAAGATGGAATCCTGTATGCTCGCGGTGCCTGCGATGAAAAAGGTTCGACTCCAGGCATGGTGTATGGCCTGGCCTTCGCCCGCGACCTGGGCCTGCTCGATGGCTGGACGGCCTGGTACTTCGGCAACATGGAAGAGTGGTGCGACGGCATCGCCCCCAACACCTTTGTCGAAGTTGACCCCAAGGTGCGCCCCGATTTTGTGGTAATCGGCGAACCGACCAAAATGAACGTTTATCGCGGCCACAAAGGCCGCCTCGAGATGAAAGTCACCGCCAAGGGCCGCTCCGCCCATGCCGCCTCCAACCACCTCGGCGATAACGCCGTTTATAAGCTCCTGCCGGTCATCGCCGGTATCCGCGACCTGGAGCCGAAACTCGGCGACCACCCCTTCCTGGGCCACGGCAAGATCACTGTCAGCGATATGACTGTCAAGACTCCCAGCATCAACGCCGTCCCCGATGAAGCCACCATCTTCATTGACCGGCGCATGACCTTTGGCGAGACCAAGGAAGCGGTCAAGCAGCAAGTCGAAGATTTGATTCCGGCTGAATTCAAAGACTCGGTCAAGGTCGAAGAACTTTTCTACGACGAAGCCTCCTATACTGGCTTTGTCTTCCCCGTTGATAAATATTTCCCAGCCTGGGCCTACGAAGAGACCCACCCGCTGGTCGAAGCCGGACAAAAAGCGCGCGTCGCCATCGGCTTGAAGGATGTCCCCTCCGGTAAGTGGAATTTCTCGACCAACGGCATCTACTGGGCTGGCAAAGCCGGGATTCCCGCCATTGGCTTCGGCCCAGGCGACGAAGAAACCGCTCATACCACCCGCGACTGCGTCCCGCTGGCCGACATGGTCAAGGCGACGGAGTTCTACGCGGTTTTGCCGAGTCTGATTCCGTAAGGATGATCCACCCGGTCGCCCCGATAAGCCATGAAAACCCTCGAAATCCGCCGCCATTCCCTGCGCAACCGCGCCCTGTCTGACCTTTCAGAAGGAGGCCTGGCCCTCGCCAACCTGGTCGGCCTCGAAATGGGACAATTCAACCGTGTCCTGACCAGCCCGCTGCCGCGCGCCATCCAGACCGCCGAAGTGATGGGCTACGCGGTGGACGAAACCATCGAACTGCTTTCAACCACCGGGGATGCCGTGGAAATGGAATGTCCCTGGCCCGCCAGTTTGGGCGAATATGCCGCCGCATCCCGCCAAAACGGCCCGACCGCGCGCTACGCTCAACGCCTCGCTGATTTCTATGCCAAATTGGTTGAATCCCTGCCCGAGGGTGGCGCGGCGCTGGTGGTTAATCATGGTGGCGTGGTCGAACTCAGCGCTATCGGTTGTTTGCCCTCGGCTGATTTTGACAGCCTCGGCGATTACATCGACTACTGCGAAGGCGTGCGCCTGACCTGGGAAAACGGCGAGTTCACATCCGTTCAAGTTCTACGTGTTTGAAAAATCACGAATTACCAATCACCAATTACCAACCTAAAGGAGAAATTATCATGCAAACCAATTTTCGTGGCCGAGATTTTATCGGCGACCTCGATTTCACCAAGGAAGAAGTCGAAACCGTTCTCGAAGTTGCCTGGGACTTGAAGCGCAAACGCGCCCTGGGTGAACCGCATCCCTATCTGCGTGACAAGGTTCTGGCGATGTTATTCTTCTTCTCCTCCACCCGCACCCGCGGCTCGTTCGAAGCCGGGATGGCCCAACTTGGCGGGCACGGCGCATTCATCGACAGCAACACCACTCAAATTTCTCACGGTGACACCCCCACCGAAATCGGCGAAATCTATGGCCGCTATTTTGACGGTATCGCCATCCGTCACTGTGATTATGGTGACGGCAACAAATATCTAAACGATGTTGCCAAATCCAGCCGCGCCCCAGTGCTGAACATGCAATGCGACGTTTACCACCCTTTTCAATGCCTGGCCGATCTGATGACCATTATGGAAAAGAAGGGCAAAGACTTGCGTAAGAAGAAAATTGTCGTCTCTTGGGCCTATGCCGCTTCGTATCTCAAGCCCATTTCTGTGCCGCAATCGTTGATTCTCCAGATGCCGCGTTTTGGCATGGATGTGACCCTGGCCTATCCGCCCGAATTCCCGCTCATGCCCGAAATTGTGGAACAGGCCAAAGAACAGGCCCGCCTGGCTGGAACCAGCTTCGAGATTATCGATAGCAAAGATGGCATGACCGAAGCCTGCAAAGACGCCGATGTCATCTACGCCAAATCCTGGGGGCCGCTTCTGACCACCACCGATAAAGTTGAAGGTAAAAAGCTCCAGGATATGTACAAAGACTGGATTATGGACGATGCCAAACTGAAGGTAGCCAAGCCTGGCGCAATTTACATGCACCCCTTGCCCGCCGACCGTGAAGTCGAAGTGACCAACAGCGTTCTTGATGGCCCGCAGTCGGTGGTCTTTGATGAAGCCGAGAATCGCCTGCACGCTCAAAAAGCCGTCATGGCGCTGACGATGGCGTAAAAAGAAAAAAAGAAGTTACCGTTTTTGGCGTGAAACCCGTTTTGGGCGACCCGCCCAGGCGACAAGGCAGTTTCCCCGCGGGGAGGCTGCCTTGTTTAGCATAAGTCTTGTATAATGAGTGTGTCAATCGGAATTTGAAAATTCTGAAACGGAATATACTGATGGCAAATAGACGCGCCCAACTCGACCAACTTGATTACGACATTATCCAGGCTTTGCATACCGATGCGCGTATTGCTGCCTCCGAAATTGCGCGTCAGACTGGTACGAATGAGCGCACCGTGCGCAAGCGTGTTGATCGCCTTGTCGCCGAGGGAGTCATTCGTCTGACGGCGGTTTTGAATCCCCAGGCGTTTGGCTACGTCACCGCCGCCGATATCCTGCTCGATGCAGACCCCGAACAGGAAGACGATATCCTGAAAAAGTTAATGTCCATGCCTGAGATTACCTATCTTGCCTTCGGGCAGGGCAGCACCGAAATGTCTATCGAAGCCCGTTTCAAGGACAACGACGCCCTGCGCGAATTCATTCGCCGCGTTTTGCCCGCCATCCCTGGTCTGACTGTGACCCGGTATGCCCTCGTTCCGCGTATTTTGCGTAACATTGACGAATGGATGCCGCCCAGAGAAGATTTCGGAATAGACTGAACAAATCCACCTTCTTTGAAATTTGCCGCCTCGTGAAAACGGGGCGGCTTTTTATTGATAGATTTGAGACTTTTGACTCTGAAAATAGAATCGTGACATTTATCACTATTGCCTGCGGTGTATTATGTATATAATATATACAACAACGGAATTGTATAATTCCGAAACGGAACAGAATAATCTAAAATAATTTCATCCCGAAAGGAAAAGATATGACCATCCGCCATTTCATCGACACGCAGGATTTCAGCAAGAAAGAATTGCTCGATATCATCGAACTGACCCGCAAAATTAAAGCTGCCGACAAGCAGGGCTGTACCCCAAAACTGCTCGAAGGCGCTTCACTGGCGATGATTTTCGAAGAACCCTCCACCCGCACCCGCGTTTCGTTCGAGGTCGCCATGACCGAATTGGGCGGCCATGCGCTATATCTCAAGCCGGGCGAAATTCATCTCGGTGTGCGCGAGTCGATGTACGATACCGCCAAAGTCCTTTCGCGCATGTGCGATGCGGTTTTTTGCCGCGCCCTCAAGCATGAAACCGTGACCGAACTCGCCAAACATGCCGAAGTGCCGGTCTTCAATGGTCTTACGGATTACAACCATCCCACCCAGGTGGTTTGCGATGCCACCACGATGCTTGAGCACATGCCCGCTGGCAAGAAGCTCGAAGATTTGAATGTAACCTTCATTGGAGATGCCACCAACGTACTCTCTTCCCTGATGCTGATGTGTACCAAATTGGGCATGAACTTTACCCATGCCGCCCCCAAGAAATACCAGGCTCCCGAAGAGTGGCTGACGTGGGCGCGGGAAAACTGCGCTGTCTCAGGTGGAACTATCACTGTGACTGAAGACCCGATTGCCGCCGTCAAAAATGCCGATTTTGTTTACACCGATCTGTGGTGGTGGGTGGGCCAGGAAGACCAGATTCCCGAACGCCGCGCGGCCTTCATGCCCGATTACCAAGTCAACAAGACCCTGTTCGATCAGGCTCCTGCGCATTGCAAATTTATGCACAACCTGCCGGCCTCGCGCGGTGTGGAAGCTACCGACGAGGTCATGGATCATCCGCGCTCGATTATCTTTGACCAGGCCGAAAATCGCTTGCACGCCGAGAAAGGCTTGCTGGTTTACTTCGTTTACCCGCACATCAAGCGGCCGTCCGAAGAGCTGAAAGCCTACCACAAGGGGCAGATTGAGAATTTCCTGAACGACCCGCAATTGGGTAAATAATTTCTTGCGCAAAGGCAGAATACGCAACAGATTTTGCGTGTTCTGCCTTTGCCAAAATGAAAAATTATGACTGTATCTACCCCAAAAGGCTTCAAAAAAGTCCTGAAAACCCTCGATATGACGCTTTTTACGGTTTGTGCCATTATCGTAATCGATACACCTGGCATCGCCACCCCGGTGCTGATTGGCGAAATTATGCTGTGGTGGACAAAGCGATAAAAAGAATATTGCGTGTTGCGGGTTTCGTCCTAGGCAACACGCTTCAGGAGAAAGCCATGTCACTTACCCTTGACTCTACCCCTCGCTCCGATAATTTCTTCATGCCTGCCGAGTTTTCCAAGCACGCTGGAACCTGGATGCTGTGGCCCCAGCGACCCGATAACTGGCGGCTAGGCGGCAAACCGGCGCAAAAAGCCTTCGCGGCAGTTGCCAGCGCCATCGCGCAGTTTGAACCGTTGACAATGGCTGTCAACCCCGACCAGTATTCCAACGCCCGTCAGATGCTTCCGGCGCACATCCGCGTGGTGGAAATTACCAACAACGACTCCTGGCTGCGCGATTGCGGCCCGACCTTTGTCATTGACGGGAAAACGGTGCGCGGCATCGACTGGATTTTCAACGCCTGGGGCGGCCTGTACAATGGTCTGTGTTTCCCCTGGGATTTGGACGAAGCCGTGGCCCAAAAAGTGCTCGAAATTGAGCGTGTTGACCGTTACAAGGCACCGCTGGTGCTGGAAGGTGGCTCGATCCATGTGGACGGAGAAGGAACCTGCATCACCACCGCCGAATGCCTGCTCAGCCCTGGCCGTAACCCCGATTTATCCAAAGATGAGATTGAAGCTTATCTCAAGGATTATCTCAACGTAGAAAAAGTTCTTTGGGTTCCGCGCGGCGTTTTCCGCGATGAGACCACCGGCCATGTGGATAATTTGGCCTGTTACCTGCGCCCCGGTGTGATTGCGCTGACCTGGACTGACGATAAAAGTGACCCGCAGTATGAGCGCTCTGCTGAAGCATATGACTACCTCATGTCACAGCCTGATGCACGAGGACGGAATCTGACTGTTCACAAGATTCACCAGCCTGATCCTATTCTCATTACTGCTGCGGAAGCCGAGGGCGTGGACGCGGTGGATGGCACGCTCTCGCGTGAAGAAGGTGACCGGATGGCTGCTTCATACGTCAACTTCTATCTTTGCAACGGCGGCGCGGTTGTGCCATCTTTTGGCGACTCACACGATGCCGCAGCGTTGCAAACGCTCCAGAACCTGCTGCCAGAGCGGCGGGTGGTGGGTGTTCCTGCGCGGGAAATCCTGCTTGGCGGCGGTAATATCGCACTACCGCAAAAGTCACTATGGGTCATGGGAAGCGGAGAGCGTTTTCCAGC
>DYPU01000026.1 GCA_020719725.1 Anaerolinea sp.
GTGCGCGAAATGCTCGCCGCGCTACACCCCCACTTCCGCATGGCAGTCGTCAGCGCCCGCGATGAACACTCCACCTGCGCCTTTCTAGACCAATTTCAACTCACTCCATTTTTCCAAACCATCGTAACGGCTGTCACCACCCAACACACCAAGCCTTTTCCCGACCCAATTTTTTACGCCGCCCAGAAAATGGGCATTCAACCCTCACAATGCCTGATGATCGGTGATACCCCAATTGATATCCGCGCCGGAAAAGCCGCCGGAGCCCAAACCGTTGGCGTTTTATGCGGATTTGGCGAAGAGCCAGAGTTGCAAAAACTAGGCGCAGACCTGATCCTCCCCAGCACCGCCAATCTAACCGCCAGCCTGTTGCCCAAATGAACTCCCTGAAAATACAGGACGCCGGAGTCTTAGACTATTTATCCGCATGGAATTTGCAAAACCAAATTGCGGCAACCATAGCGCTCAGACAGCACCCCGCAACCCTGCTTTTACTGGAACACCCACACACCTTCACCTTTGGGCGCAAAGGCCAGGCAGACCATTTATTATGGGATGAAGCAGAACAAGCCCGGCGCGGCATTACCGTCCATTGGGTTGACCGGGGCGGAGATGTGACCTATCACGGCCCCGGCCAACTGGTAGCCTATCCCTTGCTAAAGTTGACTAACACCGATCACGTTGGCTACATTCGCAAACTGGAGCAGGTCATCCTGCTGGCGCTTTCACGGTTGGGGCTAACCGCCGAGTTGGTGACAGGCTTAAGCGGCGTCTGGGTCAGTGGAAAACGCGCCAAACCCGATAAAATCGCCGCCATCGGCGTCAAGGTAGATGCAAACAACATCACCCGGCATGGTTTTTCGCTCAATGTAGCTCCGCAAATGGACTATTTCGACGGTATTTTGGCTTGCGGGCTAAGGGATTGTGGCGCAATCAGCCTGGCCGAACTTTTACCCACAACTCCAGCCATGAGCCTGGTCAAGCAAGAAGTTGCTCAGGCCTTTTCAGTCATCTTTGACTTTGAAACCAGCGCTCAAACTTAAGTTCACCCAACAAAAAACAGCAAAATTGCACCTTCTTTTCATAGCCCAAGAGAGTCACATCCACATTTGACTTTTTAGCGTAAAATCATTACACTACAACCAGTTCTTATATTTTTTTGGAGGAAATATGGCTCAGTTTCAACTTGTGATGCACTCAGGGCCTACACCGGGTAAAACATTCCCGATGGAAGGCGATGTTCTGACGATTGGTCGTGAAGCCACCAACGCCGTTGCCATCAACGATGCCGAAGTTTCACGCAAACATGCCCAATTGGTTTTTCAGGGTGGCAAATATATCATCACCGATCTGGGCTCCACCAACGGAACATTTGTCAACAGCCAACGCCTGACCGGTCAGCATGTGCTCCAACCTGGTGAAATCATTTCACTGGGCGAGCAAATCAACCTGCTCTATGAAGTTGTCGCAGTCGTTGATCCCAATGCAACCATCATTTCGTCTGCCGCGCGCGTCTCTGTTCCACCGCCACCGCCCATTGTGCAGCAGGCCAACAAGCCCGAACCACAGAATCAATATGCCGGGAAAATCCCATCCAACCCCGAACCGGCTGGAGTTTATCCCCCCGTCCCTCCGGCCAAAAAAGGCGGCATCCCCATCCCATTGATTGTGATTGGGGTAGTGCTTTTGTGCGCCGTTTGCGCCTGTGGCGGTTTCTTGTGGTATGTAGATGCCAATAGCCTATGGTGTGATTTCTTCCCCTTCCTGTTTAGCAACACCTGCGGATAAACCCTGGAAAACCTAAAAGCCGGAAATGAGTTACTCATTTCCGGCTTTTTCTCTTAATTCTTGCCCACCCACTTTAAATGCCACTTTTGGAACCGGCAGAGCGTTTTGCCCAGTCAAGCCCGGCAGAAATCGGCCATTAACTGGGGAGGATCAACCAATTCTCTTTTTTTTGCATTCACTTCTCTAAAAATTATGTAACTACTTTAATAACTGGAGATTCTATGAAAAAACAACTTTTAACTGGCTCCTGGCAGTTCCGCCAGGCCGGAACCGAAGATTGGCTGCCCGCGACTGTACCGGGCGGCGCGCATACCGACCTGTTGGCCCTCGGAAAAATCCCTGACCCGTTTGTGGCCGATAACGAACTCAAGGTGATGTGGATGGCTGAAAGCGATTGGGAATATCGCCGCTCGTTTGTGGTTGACGCGGCCTTGCTGGCTGAAACAAATCTGAGCCTGGTCTGTGATGGTCTCGACACCCTGGCCGATGTTTATCTTAACGAAACCTACCTGGGCCACGCGGACAATATGTTCCGCCAGTGGGAGTGGGATGTCAAAGACCTGCTCAAAGCCGGGCAGAACGAAATCCGCATTTTCTTTGGCTCGCCTGTGCGCTATATCAGCGCAAAACAGGCCCAACTGCCGCTGACAGGCGGAGGTGACATCCCCGGCGCGCCGCACCTGCGTAAAGCGCCCTGCCATTTCGGCTGGGATTGGGGTCCCAAACTGCCGCCCATCGGCGTCTGGAAAGAGATTCGGCTGGAGGGCTTTTCCTCGCGGCTGGAAAATGTTCACCTGCGCCAGCAGTTTGAGCAGGACGGCAGCGTGTCGATAACGGTGGATGTCACCGCTGAATCCGCTGGGAGCGCGGAATTAACCGCCAGCCTGGAAATCCTCCACCCGGACGGCAGCCGGCAATCGGTGGAAGAGGCGCTGTTCTGGTTCGAGGGTGACCGCGAACAAATCGCAAATCTCCAATTAAAAATCGAAAATCCGCAGCTCTGGTGGCCGAGTGGCTATGGCGCGCAGCCGCTCTACGAGGTCAAAGTCACCCTGAAAAACGGCCCAACTGTGCTCGATCAGCGCGCTTACAAAATTGGCCTGCGCGAGATCGAGCTGCGCCAGGAACCCGACCAGTGGGGCCAGGAATTTACCTTCTACGTTAATGGCGTGCGCCTGTTCGCCAAAGGCGCAGACTGGATTCCCGCCGACTCGCTGCCGACGCGCATCACCAAAGAGTATCTCGAAATGCTGCTGAAATCGGCAGTGGATGCCAACATGAACATGCTGCGCGTTTGGGGTGGCGGCTATTACCCCGAAGAGATGTTTTACGATTTGTGCGACCAATACGGCATCTTGGTCTGGCAGGATTTCATGTTCGCCTGCGGCATTTACCCCGCGGATGCAGACTTCTTCGACAATGTGCAAATCGAAGCGATTGAGAACATCCGCCGCCTGCGCCATCGTGCCAGCCTGGCGCTGTGGTGCGGCAACAACGAAATGGAACAGGGCTGGTGCGATTGGGGCTGGAACAAGCCTGATGACCCGCTCAACCAGCGGCTCAAGGACGGCTACGACCGCATGTTCCACCAGATGCTGCCGGAATTGCTCGAAGCCGAAGACCCCGATACGGTCTACATCCCCAGTTCGGCTACCTCCAATACGCCATTCGATACCCCGAACGGCCAGACCCAGGGCGATTGCCATTACTGGGATGTCTGGCATGGGCGCAAGCCGTTCACCGCTTACCGCACCCAGTTCCCGCGCTTCATGAGCGAGTTTGGCTTTCAGGCCCTGCCGCCGCTCAAGACCATCGCCACCTACGCCGACCCCGCCGACTGGAACATGACCTCCTACGTCATGGAACACCACCAGCGCAGCGGCTCGGGCAACGGGCTGATGATTGCCCAAATGACCGACACCTTCAGGATGCCGAAAAACTTCGAGTCGCTGGTCTACCTGAGCCTGCTGCTACAGGCCGAAGGCATCCGCTACGGTGTGGAACACTGGCGGCGCAACCGTAACCGCGTCAGCGGCACACTGATCTGGCAGCTCAACGATTGCTGGCCGGTGGCTTCGTGGGCCAGTCTCGACTATTTTGGCCGCTGGAAGGCCCTGCATTACGCCGCCAAACGTTTCTATGCCCCGCTGCTGCTCTCGGTGGAAGATTCCGGCAAGACGATGAAAGTCCACGTTACCAGCGATCGGATGGAGCCAGGCGATGTCACCGTCCGCTGGCGGCTGGAAACGCTCGATGGGCAGGTGCTGCAAAAGGGCGAGCAATTCGCCCGCGCCCAGGCATTGGCCGATACCCAGGTCGGATCGTATGATTTCGCGGCGCTGGTCAATGCCGAAAACCAGAAAAAAGTGGTATTCGTGGCCGAAATGTGGCAGGGCAGCCAGCTTGCCGCCCGCAGCGTCACCTCGTTTGTTGCCAACAAGCACCTCGAACTGTGTGAGCCGGGCCTGACTGTAAAAACCCGCATTGAAGGCCAAACCCTTTTTGTGGATGTCTCCGCCCGCAGCCTGGCCCGTTTCGTCGAGCTTTCGCTGGATGGGGCGGATCCCGTTTTCAGCGATAACTATTTCGACGCCCCAGCCGGTGTGACCGTTACCGTGACAACCCGCCTGCCCGAAAATTGGGCCGCCGAAAGCCAGGTTGCAGCCCGTTCGCTGTACGATTCGTTTGCCGGATAGCCCAGTGGTGATTACTCACCAGTGCTTTTCTGGTGACAGTGCGCCAAGTTAGTGGTTCGGTCTCCGAATGACTTTTGTCAGCGCAAACCTAAGTAGTCGCTGAGCTAAAGTGATGTTATTATCTCGTTCAGCGACTATTTTCTTTCTGGAGGAACCTTATGACTCTTGACCTTTCAGCGATTCGCAGTCAATTTCCATCCTTAAATCGACCTGCCATTTTCTTTGATAATCCTGGGGGGACTCAAATTGCCAAACAGTCCCTTGACCGTATCAATAAATATCTCATTGAATGCAATGCCAACCACGAAGGCGCTTTTGCCACCAGCATTGCATCCGATGCCGTCTTGGAAGAAGCGCATCAGGCAATGGCTGATTTTTACAACGCCTCCAGCGCTGATGAAATTGTGTTTGGTGCGAATATGACCACTTTGACCCTTCACATCAGCCGGTCAATATCACGAACATGGAACGAAGGCGATGAAATTGTGGTAACCCGCCTTGATCACGACGCAAATGTCACGCCCTGGGTGCTTGCCGCGCAAGATCGGGGTTGCAAAATCAACTGGGTGGATTTTGATGTCGAAGATGGTACGCTGAAATTGGATAGTTTGCAGCAGGCTCTTGAACGCAAACCAAAATTTCTGGCGGTCGGATATGCATCCAACGCGCTAGGAACCATTAATCCAGTGCGAAAAATTATCAAAATGGCGCATGACGCTGGCGCATTGGTTTATGTAGATGCAGTCCAATATGCTGCACATGGGCCAATTGATGTGCAAAAATTGGATTGCGATTTCCTGATTTCATCAGCGTATAAATTTTTCGGAACTCACTCCGGCATTCTTTACGGCAAACATGATTTACTGGAGCAGCTCTTCGCCTACAAAGTGCGCCCGGCATCCAATCACTTACCCTATAAATTTGAAACAGGCACGCAAAACCATGAAGGGATTGCTGGTGTTTTGGGTGCTATCGAATACTTCGAATGGCTAGGAAAAGAGTTCGGCAGCGAACATATGGAAGGGCTTGCCGAAGAAGGCTATAGCGGTAGACGCCTGGAACTAAAAAAAGGATTGAGGGCTCTTCGCGCTTACGAGTTTGAACTAAACCGCGCATTACTTGCTGCCTTACAATCAGTCCCCGACCTTGATATTTATGGCATCAGTGATGCCATAAAACTTGACCAGCGTGTGGCAACTTTTTCGTTTCGGATGAAAGACTTAGCTCCACGCCAGGTAGCAGAAAAATTGAACGAGCATGGAATTTATGTTTGGGATGGAAACTATTACGCTATCAATGTGACCGAACGGCTCGGAATCGAAGATAAGGGAGGCATGGTGCGCGTTGGCGCAGTGCACTACAACACCCTAGACGAAGTTCAAAAGCTCAAAGAAACGTTGATAACCATTAGCAAAGTATAACGCGCACAGGGCACTTGCCCCCGCCAGGTCATGGGCAGAGAGCATTCCCAGGGCGGCGCTCGCGAGTAACAGGACGGGGGGAATGATCAGGAATGCTTTTCGTTGCATGGGTTGCTTTTCTTTATTTTTTTTTGCAGAGCGCCAATGGGAAGCAGAATACCTATAGCGCCAACATAAATAAAGAGCGCGGTTGGCATTTTGCCTGCCTGCGCTCTTTCGTGGAACATGACATCCTGCCTGATAATTTTTATTCCAGTCGTTAGAAAAGCCATCAGCGTAGCAGCCTAACCCCCTTAATGGTAAGCGGTTCAAAAAAGATGGGACATCGAAACTCCAATTCATCTTTTTTTGAGAAGATACAAGGCGAGGCTTAGTTGAAACATACCGGCTTTTATGTATACTGAAACTACATGGATTTATACGGTCTGAGACGTTTTTCCGGGATTTTGTCGGATAGTTTGAGGCATCCGGTTTTGATTGTCAAATAAGGCCTGTTTTTTCCAGCGTTTCGGCCTGAGCCAATTCTTCGGAGGTGTTGACGTTGATGAAGGCCAACTGCAATGGGTCTTGCGCTTCAATCTCGGCCAGGCTAAGCGAACGAACATTGACCTGCGAAAACCACGAGGTAACTTTCCATTGTCCCTGCTGAAGAGCCTGGTCGATGGCGGGCAGGCAGCTGGCGCGCCGATACAAGGCGTGCAGTGGCTCAAATCCTTGAGCGGTGCGTGGGACAACCGCATCGGCGGATTCTGAGCAAAGAATATTTTTCTCAAGCTGGATAAGACTGGGGCTGGCGAAGGGCATATCGCAAGCCACTACAGCAACCAGCGGTTGCCCAGCCACAATCAGCGCAGTGAAAAGCCCCCCCAAGGCGCCCCGGCCTGGCACTTTATCTGCAAAGAGCGGTAACTCCAAAAATTCATACTTTTCTGGCTGGTTGGTGGTGATAAGAAGTTCATCGGCGATGGGCAATAGACGCTTTACCAGACGCTGGATGAGCGGCTGACCGAGAAAAGGCATCAGGGCTTTGTCTTGCCCCATACGCGAGGATTGTCCACCAGCTTGAATCACAATGGTTAACATGCGCCGATTATACAGCGCGAACGACTCCATTTTTCTGGATTTATAACGCTTAGAAAGAAAACCATGCCAGATACGGCTTCAGTTTTAGATAAGCTAACGCGCGAGGCACAGCTTTTTGAGCAGCTGCCGGGCGGCGCGATCCGCTGTCTGGCTTGCGGCCACCGCTGCGTTATCCAGCCAAACCGGCGCGGCGTTTGCGCGGTGCGGTTTCATGATGGCAAGACCCTACGCTCACCGTGGGGGTATGTGGCCGCTTTGCAGGCCGACCCGGTTGAGAAAAAACCTTTTTGGCATGTTTTACCAGGGGCAATCGCTTTGACGTTTGGGATGTTAGGATGTGATTTTAAGTGTGGTTATTGTCAAAACTGGTTAACCTCGCAGGCTTTACGCGACCCGGCCAGCGCGGTAGCGGTAAACCTGATCCGCGAGATAACGCCCGCTGAAATTGTACAAACAGCGCGGCGTTTCGGGGCAGAGCTGGTCGTCTCTTCATATAATGAACCTCTTATTACGGCAGAATGGGCGCTGGATGTGTTCAAAAAATCCAAAGATGCTGGGCTAAAGTGCGCTTTTGTCTCAAATGGCAATGCCACGCCAGAAGCCCTGGCTTTTTTGCTGCCCCATTTGGATGCGTATAAGGTCGATTTAAAGTCAATGCGTCCGGAAAACTACCGGCAATTGGGTGGAACCCTTAAAAATGTATTGGCGACGATTGAGCAGGCCCACGCGCTGGGATTGTGGCTGGAGGTGGTGACGCTGGTTGTGCCGGGGTTCAATGACAGTAATGAAGAACTTTGGCAAGCAGCGCGATTTTTAGCTGGGCTTTCGTCCGAAATTCCGTGGCATGTGACAGCGTTTCACCCGGATTATTTGATGGGTGAACGCGCCTTTACGCCCGCAGAAAGCCTGGTGCGGGCTGCCGAAATTGGGCGTGAAGCCGGGCTAAAGCATGTTTATGCGGGGAATTTGCCTGGGCGAGTGGGCGAATACGAAGATACATTTTGCGCCGGTTGTGGGCGGGCCTTAATTCGACGCAGGGCGTATGTGATACAAGGTTACCATCTGGATTCGCAAGGAAATTGTGTTTTTTGCGGCAAACCCCTGGCGGGGATATGGGTAAAGTCTGACAAAAACCGCCCGCTAAACCGGGCGGGAATGCCAAAACGAATTGATTGATTTGCTGTATAATCGCAAAGCGCCTTTGAGGCGCAAGGAGGAGCCAGCTTTGTTTTTTTGATTCCCAAAACGCTCTTTCTTAATTCATCACAACTCTCTAAGGAGGAGAAACGTGAAACGTAACTTTTTTGTTCTGTTGTCTGTATTTGTACTCGCCAGTATGCTTTTGGCGGCCTGCGGCGCTCCCGCTGCCCCGGCCACCGAAGTCGCTGAGCCTGTCGCCCCGGCTGCCGAAGAACCAGCTGCCCCAGCGGCAGAAGAACCAGCCGCCATGCCCGAATTTGTGGCGGACAAGTATGAAGCCCCCGATTGCGAATATGGCGGCATTATCAAATCCATCGAAGCGGTGGATGCTTACACAGTGAAATTTACCCTGTGCGCTGCCGACCCGGCCTTCCCGTCGAAGATTGCCTTCTCGTCCTTTGCGGTTCAGCCCAAAGAGCACCTCGAAGCTACCGGCGGCTCTCCGCTGGAGAACCCGGTTGGCACTGGCCCCTACCAGGTCGCTGAGTGGAAACGCGGCGAAGAACTCATCTTCAAGGCCTATGATGGCTATTGGGGCGAAAAAGCCAAAGCGACCACATTGGTCTTCCGCTGGCAATCCGAAGCCGCCGCCCGCCTGCTCGAATTACAGTCAGGCACCGTTGATGGTATCGACAACCCCGGCCCGGATGACTTCGCTGTGATTGAAGGCGATGCCAATCTGGCGCTTATCAACCGCCCGGCGCTAAATGTCTTCTACGTTGGTTTTACCAATACCTTTGCGCCATTTGACAACGAATTGGTTCGCCAGGCCATAGCCATGTCGATTGACCGCAGCCGCATTGTAGACAACTTCTACCCGGCTGGCTCTGAAGTTGCCTCACACTTTTCGCCCTGCGCCATCCCCGGCGCCTGCGAAGGTGAAGATTGGTACGCTTTTGACCCGGCCAAAGGCAAAGAATTACTGGCCGAAGCAGGCTTCGCAGATGGATTTGCCACCAAATTGTTCTACCGTGATGTTGTGCGCGGTTACTTGCCCCAACCTGGTGTTGTAGCGCAAGACATTCAGGCCCAGCTCAAAGAAAACCTGAACATCGATGTCACCATCGAAGTTCAGGAAAGCGGAACCTTCCTGGACAACGCAGACTCTGGCGCACTCGATGGTATGTACCTGCTGGGCTGGGGCGCAGACTATCCCGATATGACTAACTTCGTCGATTACCACTTCGGCGCTGGTTCATCCAAACAGTTTGGCAACAAGTTCGATGATATCGTCGTAACTCTGAAAGATGCCGCTTCACTGGCAATGGACAGTGACCGCGCTCCGCTGTATGCCAAAGCCAACGACCTCATCAAACAGCATGTCCCGATGATCCCAGTTGCGCACGGCGGTTCTGCTGTCGCCTTCAAAGCCACTGTAGAGGATGGTCACGCCAGCCCGCTCGGCAACGAATACTTTGCCGTAATGGGCAACGGTGGCGATACCTTCGTCTGGATGCAGAACGCGGAACCAATCTCGCTCTACTGCGCCGATGAAACCGACGGCGAATCCCTGCGCGCTTGCGAACAGGTTACAGAATCCCTGCTGCGCTACGAAGTTGGCGGCACCGCGGTTGAACCGGCCCTGGCTGAATCTTATGAAGCCAATACCGACCTGACGGAATGGACCTTCCAGCTTCGCCAGGGCGTCACTTTCCACGATGGATCCGCTTTTGATGCCAACGATGTAGTGGCCTCGCTCGTCCTGCAATGGGATGCCACTCACCCTCTGCACAAAGGCAACACAGGCGCTTTCTCCTACTGGAGTGGCTTGTTTGGCCCGTTCTTAAACGCCCCTGCTGAATAACAAACTGCCTTAAAAGGCTTCTTGGACCCCCGGCGAGGTTTGCCCGCCGGGGGTCTCCCCACCCTAAACCCAATGACAACTTACCTTCTTCGTCGAGTTTTAGCCAGTCTACCTGTTTTATTCGGCATCTTATTTGCCACATTTGCGTTAGGCCGCCTGATTCCTGGCGACCCCTGCCGGGCCATTTTGGGTGAAAAAGCCACCGATGTTATTTGCGATGAGTTTATTCACCGCCACGGACTGGATAAACCGATTCCAACTCAATTCGCCATTTATGTCGCCGAAATCGCTCAGGGCGACTTTGGTCAATCGATTCGGTTCGGACAACCCGTTTCAAAGTTACTTATTGAACGCCTGCCAACCACCCTCGAACTCAGTGTAGCAGCCCTTCTTGTCAGTATTTTTGTCGGAATTCCATTGGGGATTCTTTCCGCAGTCAAACATAATTCTTGGATTGATGTGTTAACCATGATTTGGGCCAATGTTGGTGTATCCATGCCGGTTTTCTGGCTGGGTCTAATGCTGGCTTACATTTTTTCGCTTTTACTCAAAGATACACCGTTCTGGCTGCCGCCATCTGGCCGCCTGACATCTGGCATCATTTCCACGTCATTTGCCGATGTCTGGGGATTAACCATTCCCAAGCAAGGCCCGCTAGCCGATACTGTGAATTTTCTCAGCCGTTTAAACATTCTCAACGCGCTGTTAACCTTAAACTTTACCCTTTTGGGCGACGCCATTAAGCACCTGATTTTGCCCGCCCTGGCCCTCGGAACCATTCCAATGGCGCTCATTGCCCGCATGACCCGTTCGGCCATGCTCGAAGTGCTTGGACAAGACTACATTCGCACAGCGCGCGCCAAAGGCGTCCGCGCCTGGGGAGTAGTCATGAAACACGCCTTTCGCAATGCGCTCCTGCCACTCGTCACCGTGATTGGGCTTTCGCTGGGAACCCTGCTGGGCGGTGCCGTGCTTACCGAAACCATCTTCGGCCTTTCGGGCGTTGGACGCATTTTATACGACGCCATCACCGCCCGCGATTATGCTATTGTGCAAGCCTTTACTCTGGTAATTGCCTTTTTCTTCGTCATCCTCAACCTGCTTGTGGATGTTTCCTACGCCTATTTCGACCCACGCATCCGGCTGGAGTGACCCATGAGCCCCGAAAAGAAAACCACTGTAGCAAATCTCGACGCAGAAGGCATCACCCTCGAATCGGTCAGCCTGTGGCAAACCACCTGGCGGCGGCTTTTCAAGCGGAAATCATCCATGGTTGGCTTGGCAATCATATTAATTATGATTTTTATCGCCCTAACTGCTCAATGGCTGGCTCCATACGACCCCTATCAGGTCTTGATCGGCAAAGAAGAAGTAAAAATGCGCCAGGCTCCCTGCATTCACTTGCTAGGATGTCCCGCCGACCAGCCTCAGCACATAATGGGATTGGACGGCAACGTCCGCGACCAGTTTAGCCGTCTTTTATATGGGACGCGCCTTAGCTTGTTGGTTGGCTTCTCAACCGTTACCCTGGCAATCGTGATCGGTACCGTGCTGGGTGCCATCAGCGGCTACTTTGGCGGCTGGGTTGATACCATCATCATGCGTCTCATGGACGTTTTACTGGCCTTCCCCTCCCTCTTGCTGGCAATCGCCATCGTCACCGTGCTCGGCCCAGGGCTAATTAATGCCCTGCTCGCAATCGGAATTGTCTCAATTCCGGCTTACGCCCGTGTCGTGCGCGCCAGCGTCCTATCTGTGCGTGAAATGGACTTTGTCTCTGCCACCCGCGCCTTGGGCGGCAATACCTACGAAATTTTATTTGGGCGCATTTTGCCAAACGCCCTAACCCCCCTCATCGTACAGGGCACACTCGGCATTGCAACCGCCATTCTCGATGCGGCAGCCCTTTCCTTTTTAGGGCTGGGCGCACAACCACCAACCCCGGAATGGGGCGCAATGCTTGGCTCCGAGCGTAACCAGGTCTTTACCGCCCCCCACCTGGTTTTTTACCCCGGCCTGGCAATCATGATCGTCGTCCTCTCCTTCAATCTACTCGGCGATGGCCTGCGCGACGCGCTCGACCCACGCCTGGCCCATGCCAGCTCGTAAAATTTTCAGAAACTTTTTTCGATACTCTTTCGTCTTTCAACCATCACTGAAAACGAAAGAGTATCTTTTTTTACAACAAAAATGTCTGTGGGTATAATAAAATCAGCCCTTATTCGAAACGTTGCAAGCCAAAGGAGAAAAGATATGCGTAAAGTCAATCGTATTTTCTTTATATGGATCATTTTCTTTTTCATTGCATCCCTGGCATGTAGCCTGGGCGCGCCTATCAATCTCCCATTTGTGACAACCCCCACCGCAACCCCGTTGCCTTTGCCCCCGCTCATCGTCGAAACCGACCCTCCCGCCGGAAGCCAGATCGGGTTACAGCAAGGCATCGCTTTCTTCTTTAACCAGCCCATGAATCGCGCTTCGGTCGAAGCCGCCCTAACCCTGGACAAAGGACAAGGCATCTTCACCTGGCTGGATGACGCAACCGTCACCTTTACCCCGCAGCAGCCACTCCCGGCCAACTCACCCATCCGCTTCAACCTGGAAACCAGCGCCAGCGCTACAAATGGCCTGGCACTGCTCAACAACCAAATATTTGACTTTAGCACCCCCGGCGGTTTAAGCATCACCCAAACTTTGCCCGCCCCCAGTGCCAGCGACATCCGCACCGATTCAGCGATAGTCATCGCGTTTAATCAGCCCATTGTGCCACTGGGCGCAGACCCGGCCAGTCTGCCAGTTGGTTTTAGCCTGGAACCTAACGTGGCGGGCAAAGGAGAGTGGCTCAATACCAGCACGTACCTCTTTCAGCCCGAACCGGGCCTGGAAGGAGGAATTCAATACGTTGTGAACGTGAACTCCACCCTAAAAAGTTTGGCCGGACTGGCGCTCAGTTCTGTACCCGATTGGGCCTTTAGCACATCCTTGCCGCGCGTGGTAGATGTTACCCCATACGACACTTTTTCTCTCGCGTTGGAACCCGAAATAACCGTCACCTTTAATCAACCAATGGACAAGGCCAGCGTGGAAGCCGATTTCAGGCTGGAATGGACGGCTGGCAAGCTGGCCGGAACGTTTGAGTGGAACGAAAAAGCCACCGAAATGGTATTCAAGCCCACGGGAAGTTTGGCGCGCGCCGCAGGCTACCAATTAACCCTTTCACCAGCCTCACGCTCCAAAGGCGGAATCAACCTGGAGCAGGTCGTCCAGCGCTTTTACACCACTTATCCCGATTTTAGCCTGACGTATACCGAGCCTTTTGACGGCGGCTCCAAAGCCTATTCCGACCAGGTTCGCTTGACCTTTAGCGCCCCTATTAAACAGTATGAAACCAATGAATTGTCCAAATTAGTGGTAATTAGCCCTGAAATTAGCAACCTGAGTGTTTACGACAGCGACCATTCCATTTTGTTAAACGGTGAATTTGACCCTGAAACGCTCTACACCATTCGCATTTCTGCCGAATTAGAAGATGAGTGGGGAATGCGCCTGGGCCGGGACTATTCTTTTAGCCTGCGCAGCACCGCCCCAGAACCGCGTCTCATGCAATCGTATTATCCTATTTACTTTATGCGCCCCGAAGACCCTCGGGTTGGCGTCCAGATTACGAATTTACCCATCCTCACGGTCAGCAATGGTTCCATTTCGCCATCTGAATATTTTCAGCTAAGCCAAGATTACCAAACCCGGGAGACTTTTTTTGCAGCCAACACGCAGGAGTGGAACGATTATCCTGAAGCGGGCAGCGGAACCAGCGTCTATGGGGTACGCATGACACAAGCTGCAACCCTGCCAACCGGCCTATACTTTGCGCGCATCAGTTCCAGCCTGATAGATAACCTGTATGGCCCCAGCCCGATCTTCTTGCTTTCGAGCAATGTCAACCTGACGTTTAAGCTGGCCGCCGATGGCGCACTGGTTTGGGCAGTAGATTTACGCAACAATTCGCCCCTTGTCAATGTACCGCTCACGATTGTGGATGAAAAAGGCGCGTTTGTTGCCAGCGGCCAAAGTGATTCCAATGGCCTATGGCAAACCAACTTTGCCAATAAGGTGAATGTAGGCCAGGTTTATTATGTTCTGCTGGCTGAACCCGGCGATGATTTATTTGGCATGGCTTCAACAGCCTTCAATACCGGAATCTCACCCTGGGATTTCGACCTGAATGCAGACTTTTATGAGGCCGAACAAAACAAAGTCTACCTGTATAGCGACCGACCCATTTACCAGCCCGGACAGGTGGTTTCATACCGTGGCATTGCCCGGCTGGCTTTTAACGGACGTTACAATGATATTATCCCAAAAAATCAATGGCGGGCGGTGTTGTTGGATGCCCAGAGCCGCGAAATACAAACCCAGTCAGTTGAATTTTCAGAATTTGGCGGGTTTACCGGCCAGTTTAGCCTGCCCGAAAACGCCGAACCTGGCAATTGGACGATTCGCGTCGATGGTGAAACCCACGCTTCGGGATATGACGACTCGTATTCCCTTTATTTTGACGTAGCCGACTACCGCAAGCCAGAAATTAACCTTTCTGTTGCGCTAACCCCACAGGATGCGTTGCAAGGACAACCCCTGCGCGCCACCGTTCGCGCCGACTACTTCTTTGGCGCGCCCACCGCCGACCTGCCTTTTACATGGACACTTTACCGCGACACCGAATACTTCTCCATTCCCGGTTTCCAAACCGGCGAATATGACGCACATTGGCTGGAAATTTTTGACGGGCGCTTTGGTCAACAAATAAAAAGCGGCTCAGGCCGCACCAGCAGCGATGGCAGCCTGAGCTTTGACCTGACCGACCTGAAATTAGACGGAACCTCACGCCTTTGGCTCGAAGTCAATGCCAGCGAATCGGGCGGCTACGCAGTGAGCGCCCGAGAATCGATTGTTGTTCACCCATCCAGCAGCTACCCCGGCATCCGACCAGCGCAATGGGTCGGACGCGCCCAAACTCCGCTAAAGCTGGACCTGATCGCAGTCGATTTGGCACAAAAACCCCTGGCCGAAAAAACCTTGCAGGTGGAATTACAAAAAGTAAACTGGGTTGCCAGAAAAGGCGACGAATACAGTTATTTCCCCGTTTATGAAAAAGTGACAACTTCGGTTGAAAGCAAAACCGCCAGAACTGCCGCCAATGGTCTGACCAGCGTGGAATTTACCCCGCCCGACCCCGGAACGTATCTGATTCGGGCCACCCTGGAAGGCAATGCCAGCGAGGTCTTAATTTGGGTTGGCGGCCAGGGCCAGGCCATTTGGCCCAATCTACCCTTCGACCAACTCCGCCTGACCAGCGACCAAGCCCGCTACCAGCCCGGTCAAACCGCCAATGTCTTCATCCCCAACCCATTCGGACAGGAAATCAGCGCCCTGGTCAGCACCGAGCGCGGAGCGCTGCTTTCCTATCAACTGCTTAAAATCCCGGCGGGCGGTGAAAGTGTCAAAATCGCCATCACCACAGATAACGCCCCCAACACCTATGTTTCTGTCACCCTGCTGGGGCCAGAAACCCAATTTAAACAAGGCTACTTGAACCTGGAAGTAGACGCCGCCAGCTTTATCCTGAACATTGACGTACAGGCCACACCCGAAAAAGCCAGCCCCGGCCAGCCGGTTAAGCTCGATTTGCGCGTAAAAGATGCTCAGGGCCAACCCGTCCGGGGCGAATTCTCACTGGCCGTAGTAGACCTGGCCGCGCTGGCGCTGGCCGACCCCAATGCCCCCGACATTGTGCCGGCTTTTTACGACATTCAACCCCTGGCCGTGCGCACCGGTCTAACTGCCGCCATCTACGGACAGCGCTTCATCGCGCCGATGGGCGGCAAGGGCGGCGGCGGGGGCGATGGCCCGCTCGTTATCCGCGATAACTTCCCCGATACCGCGCTGTGGACAACCTTCATTACCGATACCAACGGCGCAGCCACAATTAGCTTAACACTCCCCGACAGCCTGACAACCTGGCAGGTCGATACCCGCGGCCTCGACCGCCAAACGCGCGTTGGACAAGCCCGTCTCAATATCATCAGCACCAAAGACCTGCTCTTGCGCCCGCTGACCCCAAGCTACTTTGTCGTTGGCGACCATGTTCAACTCTCAACCTTCATCAACAACACCACCGCCAATATGCTGCGGGCCGAAGTAACACTCAAGGCCAGCGGAGTGACCCTCGACGACCCCAAAACAGCCAGCCAAAAGATAGACGTGCCCGCCAATGGCCGCGCTCAGGCTTTTTGGTGGGTCACTGCCGGAGATGCCACCAACGCCGACCTGGTTTTCTCGGTCAAAGCCGGGAATTTGTCGGACGCCACCCGCCCGCAAGACGGTTTTATCCCCATTATGCGTTTCGCCGCGCCGCAAACCTTTAGCACTGCCGGTATCTTAGCCGCAGCCGGTTCGCAGACCGAGATCATTAGCCTGCCCCGTAGCTTCGACCCGCTGGGGGGCCAACTAACCGTTGAGTTGGCCCCTTCTTTGGGCGCTTATCTGCTCAACGCCGCCGAAACGCTGCCCGACCCCGACGAATTTGCCAGCAATGAAGAAATCGCATCGGCTCTGTTAGCACATCTGTCCGTTATCCCGGCCCTGCGCGCGCTGGGAACCAGCGATACCGACCTGGCCGCGCGCGAAGCCAAACTCCAACCCTGGGTGGATAAGCTCCTGGCCCGCCAAAACAATGATGGCGGCTGGAATTGGTACAAACGAGGCTTGTGGGGCGAAAACCCGAGCGACCCATTTATGAGCGCCTACATCACCTATGCGCTAGGAACAGCCTCCAAATCTGGCCTGATCTTCAGCGTAGACGAAGCGCTTTCGCGCGCCAAATTCTACCTCGATCCATTTATGGTTGTAGATGCAAACGTGCCCAATGCGACACTCAATCAGCAGGCCTTTATTATGCTGGCTTACTACGATACCGTCACAGGTCAGGGCGTTGGCAGCCTGCAAACAGCTAAAATACGCCCCGGTTTTGGCCCAACCTGGCTGGATGACCTGTTTGAACTGCGTGAGCGCCTTAGCCCGGTTGGAAAAACCTACCTGGCGCTGGCATACCTGGCCGAGAGTAACGGGGAAAAATCCACATCTTTGCTAGAAAGTATAGCAGCGAGCGCCAATCGCACCGCCACAGGCGCATTTTGGGAAAGCCAGGACGCCGATTGGCAAAATCCGGGGACGCCGCTGTACACAACCGCAGTCATTGTCCATACTCTAAGCCAGGCAGACCCGGCTTCACCCCTGCTAACCGACGCCATTCGCTACCTGGCTGCCAATCGTTCGGCAATCCAAGACTGGGGCGGAACGCTGCAAAATGCCTGGGTACTGCGAGCGCTTTCCAGCGCGCTGGTCGGCACCGGCGAGTTCCAGGCCAATTCCCCATTCAGCGCCCGTCTCAATACCCTCGAAATCGCGCGCGGAGAGGCCGAAAGCCCGCAAATACTAACAACCATCACCACTACCACGCCTTTAAGTGGGCTGTACCTGCAAACGCCCAATGAACTAAAAATCCTGCGCGAAGGCGATTCGGGCAAGCTCTATTACCGCGCCGCGCTGACTGTTTTGCGCCCGGCTGAAAGCGCCCCAGCCCTCAACCAGGGGATTGTGGTAAGCCGCGCCTATTACAATTGTAGCAGCACGCCCTGCCAACCCATCAGCGCCTGGCAAATAAACCCGCAACAGCCCGGAAAAATCACGGCGCGCGTTTCCATCACCCTGCCACACGATATGTACTACCTCAACCTGGACGATTTTGCTCCCGCTGGCGCAGAAATTGTGAACCCAGGCCTGAAAACCAGCCAATTGGGTGAAGAATCTTTGGAAGTGGAGTTCTTTGCGCCCGATAGCCCCTACGCTAATGGCTGGGGCTGGTGGTATTTTGACAGCCCAAAAATCTACAGCGACCGTATTCATTGGAGCGCCGACTATCTGGAAGCCGGGACGTATGTGTTGAGTTACACGCTCATTCCATCTCTGCCGGGTCAATATCGCGTTCCACCGGCCCATGCATGGATGAGCTACTTTCCCGAAGTACAGGGAAGCAGCGCCGGCAACCTGTTTGAGATTAAATCTCAGGAAGAATAGCTGGCCTTTTAAATCAAAAACGCATCGCGGAAACTATCCCGCGATGCGTTTTTTTGTCCATTCTGTTAATACGGCTGCGCCAGCAATTCTTCCAGTACCCGGTGCGAAGCACTTTCCACCACCGTATGTTGACTCTGCCCGTGGCTATCCATCGTTACCACAACCGGAAAATCCTTCACTTCAATTACCCAAAGCGCTTCGGGCACACCAAATTCCAATTTATAAACACCCAGCACCTTTTTTACACTCTGGGCAATAAACGAAGCCGCCCCGCCAATGGCGTGAAAATAGACCCCTGGCGTTTCCTGGCAGCCCTGAAGCGTTTTAGCGCCCATACCGCCTTTGCCAATCACACCTTTCAAGTTGAAATGCTTCATCACCGCGGCCTGGTACGGCTCCTCGCGGATGGATGTCGTCGGCCCGGCAGCCACAAATTTGTAGTCTTTGCTATCCAATCCGCTCACCACCGGGCCACAATGATAAATCACCGCGCCATTAAGCAGCTTCTTAAGCGCTTCATACACTTGTAAATCATCGCCTTTAGGTTCTTTCGTCTTTTTAATGAACGTTTCCATCATCCATTTGTGGGCCGCATCGCGCCCCGTCACCATCAGACCGCTTAAAAGCACCGGTTCACCCACCCGTAATTCGCGGATGGTTTCATCGTTGACTGGTAATTGAATTTCGCGCATGGTCTCTCTCCTTGCTCTATCGGGGCACAACAGAAAAACGAACCGTCCTGGCTATCCCAGACTTATCCGCCGTGCCATTAATCGTAAACAACCTCATCGCCCTGCACCGTCATCTTACGGCGGCGGTAAGCCCAACACATATAGGAAACCGACACAAAATAGCTGGCAGGCAAACGGTGCATTCCAACAATTTTAGTATCAATCACCGTTGTTTGCCCGCCAAAGCCCATTGGGCCAATGCCCATCGTATTGGCTTCATCGGTCAGGCGTTCTTCAAGAGCAGCCACTTCTGGGTCATTATTACGTTCGCCAATTTTGCCAAAAAGAACTTCTTTCGATTTAGCATAGGACGAACCGCGATCGCCACCGATGGCTACGCCCAAAATTCCGGGCGCACAACCCTGACCCTGGGCCTTTTGAACCGCATCGAGGACGACCTTGCGCACCCCAGCCAAATCCCGTCCCGCGCCAAGTCCATTATTCGGAAGCGAATACTGCGCCCCAACGTTTTCACAGCCACCGCCCTTCAGCATCAATTCTATAGTCAAAGGAGCATCGGCATCCACTTCTTCAAAATGGATCGAGGGAAACTCTTCGCCGCCCAGGTTGTTCCCGCTATTTTTGTCATAAATGGCATCGACAGCATTCGGGCGCATGTATGACTTTTGGGTCGCTTCCACCAGCGCGTTGCGAATCATCTCGCGCAGTTTGCGCGTACTCCAGCCTTCGGGATAGTGGACATAGAAAATGGGAGTGCCAGTATCCTGACAAATAGGCGTGGAATTCTTGCGTGAAAGCTCCACGTTCTTGAGAACCGTCTCCATTGCGCCGCGCGCCGCCGAACCAGGCGCTTCTTTTTCCACCGCAGCCTTCAGACGTTCCTCCACATCTTGAGGCAGGTCGGTGGAGGTGCGACGAATAAACTCAACAATTTCATTGGTCAAATCTCGCATGGTACCTCCTTTGGACTATTGGTATTCTAAGGTTCTATCGGTTTTAATGTATTTGCAGGGTGGGGTGTCCCACAAAGCACAAAAAACACCGTTTTATGCCAGCTTTGCTTGTAAAAATGCGTCTCGTTTAGCCTGAGAAAATCGAGTTTTCATACCCGAAACAGTAGCCTCATTCTAAAAAACAGCTCGGATTGGCGCGCGCCCACCAAGATTCACTTTGTGATTTTTACCCGCATCACATGCCGGTTTTCGCCACCAAACTTGTATTTATAATCTTCGTCGCCACGCATAAAATCGAATTCGGCCCGTTTATTTTCGTTGGCCCACTGCAACAAATAGCCAAGTAGCACCCAACCGGCGCTCAAATCTCGAAATTCTGGGTTAATACCCGAGTTATAAACCCAAATTTTATTATCGTAATCAAAATTAAGATAACCCGCCGCTTTTTGGCCGTCGATTTCTAAAAAGGCCAGTTGCAACCACCCGGCCCGAAAAGCCGCGTGGACGGATGTTTTCATTTGGGTGCGCATCACATCGGTCAGGAAAACATCTTTTTCGGGGGCTTGCGCCATCAGATGCAAAAAACCATCCACTTCGTGGTCGAGTTGGCTTTCATCGCGGACAATGTACCAGCGCAGGGCGCGCCCGCTTTCTTCGGCCCGACGCATCTTGCGCCGAATTTCGTGGCGCTGTTTTTTATCGATTCCGCTCAGGTAAAGGTCAAAATCTCCGGGGAGTGGAATAGAGGGGGTGGATTGGTAGATTTCTTGGGCACAAGTCCAACCGCGTTTAGCCGATTCGGCTTGCAGGGCCGCCAGGGTGGGTGATGTTTCGGGGATGTTCACCCAATTAAGCGCGACCCAGGCCAAGGGGAAGTTCGCAGCACTTAACCAGTCCAACAATTCCGTCAAAAAGTCCGATAAATGTTTCGGGCGGACGATTAAATCCAGGTAGTCTGAAATTTCAACGCTGCCCAATAGCCAGAGGCTCTGGCGCGCAAAAAAAAGCGGCGCAATGCCAAGTAGCTGCCCATCTTGCTCGGCGCTGATGGTACAGAGCTGTGCATCTGACGGCCATTCGCCACCGCCACGGGTTTGCCACCAACTCGAAAGGTACTCATAACGCAAAAAAGGAGCATGGGTAATGCTTTCTGCCAAAAGCGCGTTCCATGTTTCGGCAGAAAGATCGAAGGTTGAGTGTAGTTTTAGGTTCATGAGCTTGATTCTACCAGCCAATTTTTTTTCTGGTTGGCGCATGGGGTTTATTACAAAACTCAAACAAAGAACTGCTGAATAGGTTTTGGGCTTTTTTCGGGGTTATGAGAGTTTCATTTGTGTTCAACAAGCCCTCGGGAGGCAGTGTTGACGAGAAAAAGAATTGCAATGAGCAGCAGGGGGCCAGAAATTACCAGACTCCAGTCGAATCGCCCACTCCAGAGCGCATAGAATACGGCCAAAGCGCCAAACAGGATGGCGCCAACCCACTCCCAACGCCAGGCAATACTGAGCGCAAGCATAACAAGGCCAGTTGGAATAAGGTGCATGAGCAGGGCAAAAATTGTTTCTCCAAACCCTTGTGTTTCGCTGAATACATCGAGCGCAAACAGGCTTAGAAACGCCGCAAAAAGAATGGTCAGCCCTCTGGGGGCCCAGAAAAGGACTTGTTTTGACTTTACATTCATCGGTTTCTCCATAATTTAACCAGTATTTTTGATGCCAAAAAGCCCGGAAACCAGCGGATTGGGCCGAATCCCAACCTCGTAAAGAAGAACCGGAACCAGCACTGCAAATGGGTACACCAAAAGCGGCGTGTAGGGGCTGCCGCCTATCAGCAAGTCGATCTTGCTGGTTAGATACGATTGAACCGGATTATGAAAAATCAAAATCACAATTGAAATCCGCCCCATATACGAGAAAAATGAAACCAACCAGCCCGGCCCACGCGCCAATCGCCAGGAAACCGCCAAGATAAACACAATTCCAGCCAGCGCCTCAATCGTATTAATTAACGGATCATCCCAACGGCGAATATTCAAATCAATCGTTGCGGGAGAAACCAGCATCAGCCCAAACAGCCCTACTGCCGAGCCAATCAACATCCAAAGTGAGCCAAACCAACCTTCTGGCACTTGCCGGTACACCTCGCGCCCCAAAATAAAGAAAAAACCACCTACCAGCGCCAGGTCCAGGCTAAAGGGCAGGCCCTTTACTTCGCCCAGAAAAAACAAATTAAACGGCACAAATGTATCCAATGTCAAAATACCCACACCCAACATCGCCGCCAAGCCCACCCAGCGCGGCCAGGGCGAGGAAAATCGCCCAAAAAGCCAGTAAAATCCAAACGCCACCAGGTTCATGCTAAACAGCGCCGGTAAAAACCACATCGCCACCCAATCTAAAAAAAAGCCGTTGGCGTAAACCGCCTTAGCCAGCCGCAGCAAAATCACCGCCAAACCGATTTTGTCAAAAAAAAGAGCAAAAAAATAGATCAAGAAAATCGAAAAAAAATACGGCTTCAACAAGCTATCGAACCGTTTTTTTAGCAATTCAAGAAAACCGATTTCTGGCTTAAAAAACAACCCGGAAAGAAAGAAAAACAAAGGCATGTGAAAGGCATAAATAAACTGATGCAAAAACGGCGCAAAAGCCTGTAAATCATTGTGCGCCAACACCACCAGCAGGATACCAATTCCTTTGGCAATATCAATATACGCGACTCTTTTGGGCATCTGGGACTTTCTCCGGGGTACAGCTAATCGCCAAACTGAAAGGTTGGCGCGCCCACAAGGTTGGTATGCAAGCGAAACAGACTCCCCGAAGCCGGGAATGCCGTTAAATCTGCCGCATCCAACCCCTGGCGGGCCGAGGTGACGTACAGAGTATCCAGGTCTGAACCGCCAAAAGCGCACGAAGTGACGTTTTTAGCGGGAAAATTGATTTTTTCGAGTAATTGGCCTTTTTCGGCATCCCAAACGGTGATGGCGGCCCCGCCCCACAGAGCCACCCACAAGCGGCCCTGGCTGTCGGAGGTCATTCCGTCCGGCCAGCCAAAACTGGCCGGAACGGTAACAACCTGCCGTGAATTGGCAATTTCTCCGCTGACAAGATCGTAGTCGAAAGCGGTAACAACCCGGCTGGGGGTGTCTATGTAGTACAGGGTTTGGTGGTCGGCGCTCCACGTCAGGCCGTTCGAAATGCGCACGCCGGTTTGCAGGGTTTTGAGCGTGCCCTTTGGGCTAAGCGAGTAAAGCGCACCGCTGGCTTCTTTTTCGTTGCTGTCCATTGTCCCGGCCAAAAAACGCCCATCGGGGCCGCACTTGCCATCGTTGAAGCGATTTTGGGGCAGGTCTGCTTCAGGGTGTGCCAACCAGGTCAATTGAACGGTATCCGGGTGGAGGGCAGCCAGGCCATTTTTTAGTCCGAGGATCAGTTTACCGCTGCGAGCCGGGGCCGCGCAGCCCAGCGGCTGCCCCACCTCTATGAAAGTATCCTGCCCGCTTTCGGGCTGATAGCTATGCAGGCGGCCTGTCGGAATATTGACCCACCAGAGACAGTTGCGAACCGCATCCCAGGTCGGGCCTTCGCCCAGTTCGGCCTGAGCATCGAGACAAATTTCAGGCGCTGAAAGTTTCATTTAGAACCACTTTCGTTTATAAAAGATGAAAATGGCAATGGCGATTAGTACAATGGAAATGACGATGACATGCAAAAAAGCAAGTGGGTGATTTTCGCCAGGCAGGCTGACGTTCATGCCATAAAAGGAGGCCACAATAACGGGCATATTGAGCACAATGGTCAACACGGCCAGAGCTTTCATCACGACGTTCAGGTTGTTCGAGATGATGCTGGCGAAGGCGTCCATCAGGCCTGCCAAAATTTCGGAGTAGATGTTTGCCATTTGAATGGCTTGTTGGTTTTCGGTCAATACATCTTCCAATAAGTCTTGGTCTTCCTCATACTGGTTAAACATTTGCATTCGTTGCAGGCGTTCCATCATTACTTCATTGGAGCGCAAAGCAGTGGCAAAATACGTCAGACTTTTTTGGTATTTGAGCAGTTCGAGCAGTTCTTTGTTTTGAGTGGAGGCTTGCAGCCGGTCTTCGACAATTTCAACGGTTTTGTTGATTTCGCGCAGATGAGCCAGGTAACGGGTAGCGGTTTCGAGCAGGGCATACAGCACAAAGCGATAACGTTTGGCTGTGCGTAAGCCGCGATATTTTCCATTGCACAAGATGCGGTTAATGTCATTATCATGGCGACAAATGGTAACCACAAAGTTGTTGAAAACCAAAATTCCGAGCGGGACGCTGGTATAGGGGATATCGGCGGAAGCGCCATTGTAGTAGGGGATGCGCAAAAGGATGAAGACGTAATCTTCATCACGCTCACTGCGCGCCATTTCGTCGAGATCAAGCGAATATTGAACGTACTCTGGATAGACTCCCCACTCTTCCAGTTGGGCGGTTTCCTCCGGGGTTGGGTCGATGACATTTACCCAACACCCGTTAACAAAGTTTTCGAGGACTTGCAGGCCTTGCTCGTTGTTCTTGAGGATGGTCAGCATGGGCGGATTCCTTTCTTATGGTGAGATAAGTCAGAAACAACGCAGGAGGGCGCGCTTCTGACGGTATAGATTCCCATTACTGGGAGGCTGACTTTCAGTAGAGCCAGAACGCTCGCCTTCTTGTGACATGCTTGCCTATCCTCCTTTCTTAATAGTTTTTTGTATAGAACGTGCCAAGTATACGACTTAAGTAAAAATGCGACAACGGTTGGAAGTTTAACTTCTATGGCGTTCTCAAAATCAAAATCGCGGCGCGCGAAGGCCACGCAGAGCGCCCAAAGATAGCCTGCAAGCGGGTTTGTGTAAAAATTCACATTATCCAGCTTGTTGGGTATCTCTCGATTATAATTTAAGCATCCTATCCCACTTATTTGGACAACAAGGAGTGACCATGTTACATGAACCAGCCACATCTGCCGCAAAAGACCCTGCCGGGCCATACAAGATGCGTTTGGGCATCTGGATGTTTGTCTTTTATTCCCTGTTCTATGCCAGTTTTGTGGCAATCAACCTGCTTAGCCCACTCACAATGGCGGCGATTGTCTTTGCAGGGTTGAACCTGGCAACCGTCTACGGATTTGCGCTCATTGTTGTGGCGCTGATCGAGGCCCTGGTTTACGATGCCATGTGCCGCAAAAAAGAAGCTGAATTCGCTCGCGCTGAAAAACAAAAAAGCGGCAAATCGGTAAAATCCAAAAAGGGAAAGGCCTAAGCTCATGGCAATCTTTGTCTTCCTCGCTTTTGTCGTCTTTGTCATCGGCCTTTCGCTATATTTGGGGAACAAAGCCAAAACCTCCAGCGGATATTATGCGGCTGGAGGGCAGATTCACTGGGGCGTGAACGGGATCGCCTTCGCCGGGGACTATCTCTCGGCGGCCTCCTTCCTCGGCATTTGCGGCATGATCGCCACCGTGGGCTATGACGGGTTCTTGTACTCTATTGGCTACCTGGCGGGTTGGATTGTGGCGCTGTTCGTCGTGGCCGAACCGCTCAAGCGGCTGGGGAAATACACCTTCACCGATGCGGTCGATGCCAATTACAACTCGCGCGGCATCAAACTGGCGGCTGCTGTCAGCACCCTGATTGTTTCGCTGTGTTACCTGATTCCGCAGATGGTTGGCGCGGGTGTGCTGGTGGAGCCGCTGTTGGGCATTCCCCACGCCTGGGGTGTGGTCATGGTCGGTGCCATCGTCATCACGATTGTCGCCACTGCGGGTATGGCTTCGACGACCTATGTGCAATTCCTGAAAGGCGCGCTGCTGATTGTGTTTTCGACCGTTTTGGTGGGCGCGGTCGTCATCCGCGGCCTGTCCACCACCCCAGACCAGGCCGGAACCGTGCCGTTTTATGAATATGCCCATGTCGAAGCGGCCAAAGTTGACGGCCAGATTCAAACTGCCGAGGCTGGCGTCGAGATACTGGAACAGGTGGAAGTCAAGGGTGGTTTGATCTTTGTGCGGATCAATTACCAGGGCAAAGAAAACTGGTGGTACGCTTCCGAAACCGATGGGGTAGTCACGCTCAAAGAATCCCAATCCGTTGTGACCAGGGGCACAGAGAAATTCATCAACGGCGCACCCGCCTCCGCGGAAAACCAACTGCGCCAGGTGGGCAATCTCGAACAGATTCGCGGTGATAAAAACGCCACAACCGGCAGCCTGTCGATTTTTGAGTATCTGGCTGTTCTAACCGATAAAGAGACCATCGTTCGCACCTGGAAAACCGCAACTTTGACGGATGGCGCGGGCGAAAAAGTGACCATCTACTACCCCAAAGATGTCACCGGCGACCGCATCATGCGCCCCGGCCTGAAATTCAAGGTCGAAGGCACCTTGCTGGAACGGCTGGACTTCCTTTCGCTGATGCTGGCGCTGTTCCTGGGAACCGCGGCCCTGCCGCACATCCTGATTCGCTACTACACCGTGCCCAGCCCAGCCAGCGCGCGCAAATCAACGATTGTGGCGATTGCCGCGATTGGCTTTTTCTACATTCTGACCCTGTTCATGGGACTAGGCGCAATGGTCAACGCCACCATCAACCCAGCGGATAGCAACATGGCCGCCCCGCTGCTAGCGCGCTCGTTTGGCGAACTGCTCTTTGCGGTCATTTCGGCCATCGCGTTTGCGACCGTTTTGGGAACTGTCAGCGGCCTGATTGTGGCGGCTTCGGGCGCGGTAGCGCACGACCTGATGGATCGTTATTTGCAAGTCAAAATGGATGACCGCCAGAAGGTCATGGCCGGGAAAATTTCGGCCTTTATCATTGGCGGCATTGCGATTGTGCTCGGTATCCTGTTCAAGGGCATGAACGTGACCTTCCTGGTGGGCCTGGCCTTTGCGGTGGCAGCTTCGGCCAACCTGCCGGCCATCATCATGCTCCTGTTCTGGAAGCGCACTACCGCCAAAGGCATTGCGGCCTCGATTGTGGTGGGTATTGTCGCTTCGCTGGGCTTGATTGCCTTCTCGCCCGATCTGTACAGCCTCTACGGGCTAAACCCGCTCGACGCGCCCATTCCACTCAGCAACCCGGGCATCATCTCGATCCCCTTGAGTTTTATCACGCTGGTGGTGGTCTCGCTGCTGACACCGAAGCAGAAAGCTTAGATGTTTTCCTGAACGCACAAAACGTCCGCAATCGCGCTGATTGCGGACGTTTTGTTAAAATTCTCGATTACAAAAATCTCTATCAATTGACAATATCCCCCAGAGTCGCCTTTTAGCCGACTGTTTTTGACTGTGAAACCCCAAACCTAACAAGGCTTGTGTAGAGTATAAAAAAGTATTTTCAACGGTTCTGTATTTACGGCAGTTTGTCTCAGAGTATAATTATTAAATATTGTTGTAAGGAGGCTTTTTGTGAAAATTGAAATTCTTGGAACAGCCAAAGATATAAGAACTAATACTAATGTCGTATACGCGAAAGTTAGTATTCTTGACTATCTTGAATTGGTGGGCGAAAATTTTGATGAATTTTCTATTCAGCGAAGAAAAGAAAAGCATAAGGCTTATGATCGGTTAAGGCGGGATGTGGTCAATGGCGCTCTTTTACCATCTATTACACTAGCAGTAAAGCCAGAATTTGTTCAAGGCATACTACCATCATTGGAGAACAAGGATGAATTGGAGTTTGCCCTTGCTCGTCCAAATCAAGTTAGTATTTTGGATGGACTTCAACGAACCTATATATTGAGTGAGTTAGCCAATGATGGTGTTAAGTTTCAGAGTGGTCAGACTTTATTGGTTGAATTTTGGCTAGAGTATAGATTGCAAAATCTTATTTATAGAATTATTGTGTTAAATGCTGGACAAAAACCAATGTCAATGCGTCACCAAATAGATGTTTTATTTTCAGTTTTCAAGCAACAGTTTGAGAGCGAAATAGATCGCCTCGAACTATTTTTGGAGCGTACTGGAGGTCGTCGCGTTAGACCTAGGAAATATGCACTTGATAAAGTTGTGGCTGCATATCAAAGTTATCTTGCAAAATCTCCAGAAGTAAAACGAGAAAACATAGTCGCGCAACAATTGCAAGAAGAAGAGATTTTTGCTTCTAGCGAAGAAGAATTGAGTGAAAAATTGATGTCTTTCAAGAAATATTTGGCATTATATGCAAGTATTGATGATGAGATATGTCGAGTTTATCCAAGCAACATTGAAGATGGCGAACTTTATATACCTGGTGGTATTGAATGGTTTGGTAGCGAAAATGTGATGAATTCTTTTTTTGCTGCTATTGCAAAAGTTGACAAACAAGAAAGGGTTGATAAAGCAATATCATCCCTAATCATTAACTTAAAAGAAAGCAAACTAGGGGAAGATCCTTTAGGACTTGCTATTCAGCGTAAGATTGAAAGAGGAATCAACCCTCGTAAATCTAATGTGGGCGTAGAAGCACGAAGGAACCTTTTTAATGCCTTTAGGGAGTTTTTCAGAGATAATGGCGAAACAAGCCTAAAAGATTGTTGGTTGGCAGCGACAGATTAATATGCAACTTACTCAAGTTTTAGAATTGCTTAATCAAGACGATCAGTTGTTCCGATACGGTAGTGAAAAATTTTCGGAACGTGACGATATTTGCATTGTTGACGATCAAGTACCCCTACCTATAATCTTACCAACTTCGTTTCCTGTAGGCTTTGATGTTGATATAGTAGATCATAATGGCCAAGTCTTGGGGTGGATTTGTAACTGCAAAACATTAGGGCAAGTTGATGTTAATTTGTTGACAAATGCAAAGTATGCTGCGTACATCAATGAAGTCAACATAAATAGCTTTACGGGTGATTATATTTTTTCTAACGATTATGCCGTTATAAAAAATAGCCATTACGATGAATATAAAACAAAGTATCTCAAATCCGCCCCTGTATGGGGAGGATTTTTACATATTTCACCTTTAACAATTTTGCATCCAAGTTACAAAACTAATTTCACAGAAGTGAAAGCCATAAATGAAATTTCTTTACCAACAGAACATCATAGACGTTCTGTTGCTCAATCAGTAATACAGGCTTATGGGTTCGAGAGATTCCTAAAACTTTACCATTTGTTGGAGCTTCTATTTGATTATGATATGGTAAAAGAAATCCAAGAACTTCAAGATGATTTATATGGTATTGGAAAGATTTTAGAAAACTATGCGCGTGAAGAGTTATGGCGATTGAAGACATTGTTAAAAAAACGATGTTTATCGGACGCTCTTTTCCAGAATGAAATGGAAACGCATTTGAATAGAATTGGACAAAAGCAAGAATATTTAGATAAAAGTATCGAAATTTTTTATCGTTATGGCAAAGATGGTAACCCTATCAAGGAAGAAAGCAAGTTTAGCAATTTGATGAAAGCGGGGGGATTTTCTGAAGCAAATGCTAGAAGTGTAGGAATTACTATCAACGCGGATCGTACTTACAAGATGCTAATTATAGATACTGGAGCGTATTGGATTTATCGTATTCGTTGTTGTGTTGCTCACAACCGCATAGGGGAGTATGTCATTACGGATAATGACGAAGAGTTTGTTGTCGAGTGCATGGAACCATTAATGCGTAGTTTGCTTTGTCAAGCATTTAGTACTGGACATCCGAAGCCTTAAAGACTTCGGATGTCTTTTTGCAGGAATCTCCCCATGCCCATTCTCGTCAACTTCCACACCCACTCCAACTTTAGTGATGGCGACCAGACACCCGAAGCCATTGCCGCGGGCCTCGCCGCTGCCGGGGTGCGGTATGCCGCTTTGACTGACCATGATACCGTTGAGAGTTGGCCGCGCTTCCAGGAGGCAATGAATAAGCGCGGGCTGGCCTGCCTGCCGGGCGTGGAGTTGACCACGTACCTGGATGGCCGCGAACTGCACCTGCTCGGCTATGGTTTCGACCCCCAGCACCCTGACCTGTTGGCAACCCTGCTTTCGATGCGCCAGGCGCGGGAAGTGGAGGTGCAGAGTATTGCTGGTTCCCTGCGCAGGCGCGGCGCAAACCTGCCCAACGGACAAGACGCGCCTGCGGTCAGCGCCGCGCCAGATGGACGGCTGGAAACCGTCGCCGCGATTGACCTGGTTCATCAGGCCGGGGGCAAAGTCTTTTGGGCGCATCCGCTGGCCTCTGTGCCTGACCTGCGAATGATGAAAAACATAGCGGTTAAGCTTAAGGACGCCGGGCTGGATGGGCTCGAAGCGCTGTACACATCTTTTTCAGAGAGTCAACGCGCCAGCCTGGTGGAAATGGCCGACAGGCATGGGTTACTCGTCAGCGCCGGGACAGACTATCACACCGGGAGCGGCGTTTTCGGCATTGAAATGCCCCGCGCAGCCTGGATTCGTTTCCGGGAAGCGTTGTTCGCCAGCCCCACTTTCACAGAAAAACTCACTAGCGCGGAAAGAACCTTCCCTGGCGAGCGCGCCTCGCGTCACCAGTCGGAGTCCACCCATTTTGAGCCCCTAAGCCGGGGGACGCAATGGGGACACCGCCGTTCTTACATCCTGCGCATTTTCCTGCCGACCCTGATTGCGATTGGACTTTTCCTGGCCGCCATTTGGGGACTGATTCTGCCATCTTTCGAGCAAAGCCTGTTGGAGCGCAAGCGCGAACTCATCCGCGAATTGACCAATTCGGCCTGGAGCATCCTGGCTTCGTATGAACGCGATGAACAAAGTGGCCGGCTGACCCGCGAGCAGGCCCAGGCGCAGGCCATTGAGCGGGTTTCGGCTTTGCGCTATGGCCCGGAAGGGCTGGATTATTTCTGGATTCAGGATTTGACGCCGCGCATGATCATGCACCCCTATCGCAGCGACCTGAACGGGCAGGAATTGCTCAGTTTCACCGACCCGCGCGGGGTGGCGATTTTTGTGGAATTTGCGAACCTGGTGCGCCGCGAGGGCGAAGGTTATATCGATTACGTCTGGCAGTGGAAGGATGACCCGGCCCGGCTGGAGCCAAAGGAATCATATGTCCGGGGTTTTGCGCCGTGGGGCTGGGTGATTGGAACCGGCCTGTACACCGATGATGTCAGCGAGGAAATTGCGCGCCTCGAGCAAAGCCTGATTAATTCGTCGCTGGCGATTTCGGGCGCGGTGGTGCTGCTGCTCGTCTTTGTGCTCCAGCAAAGCCTGCGCGTTGAGCGTGAACGCCAGGAGGTGCTGGATAGTCTGCGCGAATCGACCGAGCGCTATCACAGCCTGGTGGAGGCCACCACTGAAGGTACGCTCCTGATTTTGGATGAGCGCTGCCGCTACGCCAATCCAACTTTCCTAAAGATGACTGGCTACACCGCCCGCCAACTGGAATTTCTGGAATTGGCAGATTTGTTACCGCGCGAAGTGGAGAATCAGGCCATTTGGGAACGCTTCGAGCAGCTTGACGGCGAATCACCCGTGGCTGGCGAGGCCTGCGAGGGGCTTTTGAACCACGCAGACGGCCCGGCTCTGGACTGTGTGCTGACGCTGAGCCCGATTGTCTTTGCCGGACAACGCGGGTTTATTCTGCTCGTTCGGGATGTTGCCCGCCAATCCACACTCCTGACCGGGGAAGCCATCTCCCATGCCGCGCAGACGGTTCCGGTGGCTATTTTCCGCGCCAGGGCAGCGCGCCGCGCGACTCTCTTGGAAATGAATCCGGCTGCCCGCGACCTGTTCACAACCTCCCAGCCCGCTCTGGCCGACCTGTTCTCAGATGCCGCCGAATTCGAGACGCTGCTCCAGACCTTGCAGGCGGATGGCGAGATTAAAAACCACATCCTGCACCTGGAGACCAGTGACGCCGCGACGCACTTTTTCTCGCTTTCGGCGCGGCTGGTGCGCGAGGCAGGCAGCATCGATGGCATTCTGGAGGATGTCACCTTTGCCCGCAAGCAGGA
>DYPU01000027.1 GCA_020719725.1 Anaerolinea sp.
ATGGTTGGTTTTATTCCGTTTTTCCTGCCATTTTACACCCCCAGATATGGGGGCTACCACGCCAATTCCCAATGAGCCAAGGTTTTCTGACCGAGGACTTGTTCGGGTTTGGTCGCCCAGCGCGTGGGCCAGGCATGGAGGCCACCGGGACTCACCCCTAAAACGATGACCATCTTGTGTGAACGAACCTAACCAAGAGCAGACGAGGCTACCCACTTCGTCTGCTCTTTTTTTATTTCCCGTTTCTGGCGCTAAACCCATTCGTGGACGACCCGCCTAGGGCTACGAGAAGCATTTTACAAGCAAATCTGCGAGGCAACCCCAAAATGCGCTTGCAGTATAATCGGTTTATCTTGTTTCATTTCTCCTAAAGGCAAATAACGACCGTGGCTGATGCTCCCAAATTGCTCCAGATTAATAATCTTTCCAAATATTTTGGCGCGTTAGGCGCGTTAACGGGTGTGACATTTGATCTTGCACCGGGTGAAGTCTTGGGGGTGGTGGGGCAGCGTGGTTCGGGAAAATCGACTTTATTTCAACTTTTAAGTGGGGTTTATACGCTTACCAGCGGTGAGGTGTTGGTGGATGGGAAGCGGGCGGGGCTGCGCGGCGCGGCTCAAGCGCAGCGCCTGGGGATCGAAACGGTTCACCAAAACCCCCAATTGGCAGATAATTTCACAGTTTTGCACAATATGTTTATGGGGCGTGAGCTTTGCGTCTCTAACAGCCTCAAACTTTGGCCTCGTGAACGGGAAATGGCCGCAGTGGCGCATGATTTCTTTGTCGAATTTGAGCTTTCACCCGATTTGATTTTTGAGCGGCCTGTCAATCTTTCCAATGAACAACGTCAGATTGTGGCCCTGGGGCGGGCGCTGTGCCGTCCCAGCCGGGTGTTGCTGTTGGATGATGCTTTGGCTGCTCTAAGTTTTGAGCGTCAGCAAAAGCTGATTAATCGCATCAAGCTGCTTTCTTCGCAAAATGTGGCCGTGATTTTGAGCAGTGATGATTTGAAGCATATTTTTGCGGTGACAGATCGTATTTTGGTGCTTTATCAGGGCCGCCAGGTCACTTTGCGCACTACAGCCGAGACCACGCCGCGCGAAATTGTGGAACTGATTGTTGGTTCAAACCGGCAGGAACAAGTGACGCCTGTTATTTGGGCTTTTGAAAATTATCATGCTGCCCAACAGCAGGCCGAAGAATTGCGCCGCACTCAAATGACGTTGCGCCAAAGCCTGGAAGCTCAGGATTCGCTCAATCGCCAGTTGATTGAGCGCCTGCGTGATCAGGTGGAAGCGCTCGACCGGCTCAATCTGGCCCTGCAAGATGCCAACCGGCGCTTGATGACCGAGCGCGAGGCGGAGCGTAAGGCCCTGGCGCGTGATTTGCACGATCAGGTGATTCAGGATTTATTGAGTTACAACTATCAATTGGAAGATGCTGAAGGCGAGGCCAGCGATGAAGCCCAGCGCGAGGAACTTTCTGGTATTCGGAATGGGATTCGGCTGGTGGTAAGTAGTTTGCGCCAGTTGTGCAGTGATTTACGCCCGCCGACCATTGACAGCCACGGGCTTTCGGCGGCTATCCGCTCTTTAACGCATCAGTGGACGAAGCTAAGCGGCGTTAAAGTGACGCTGGATATAGACCCGGATTTGGGGCGTTTGCCAGAAACGATAGAGCTTTCGGTTTTTCGTATTATTCAGGAAGGGCTTAGCAATGTTCGCAAACATTCACAGGCCAGCCTGGTGAATTTGTCGCTGATGCGAATGCCGAATGCCAGCCTGGTTGTTCAGCTTTCGGATAATGGCAAAGGAATTGTGCGCCCGCTGAACCTTGCCAAACTTTCAGAGCAGAAGCATTTTGGTTTGGTGGGAATCAGCGAACGGGTGACACTGTTGGGGGGAACCATGCAGGTCGAATCGCCTGAAGTGGGCGGGTTGGCGCTCAGAATAGAAATCCCCAGTCCGTATCCTTCTTTGGCCGGGGATTAGTCTTAGCGCGCCAGGGCATCTTCTACAACCTGGCGCATGGTGGCTGCGTCAATGTCTTTTTTGTCGAGAAAGGCCACCGCGCCAGCGTTTAGGCCCATGCGCCGAAATTCTCGGTCTGGGTAAGCGCTGATGAGTACCATCATGGTGATGGGGGAAACTGCTTTGATGCGGCGCGCGCACTGAATTCCATCTTCTTCGCGGAGAACCACATCTATAAAAGCCAGGCGGGGCCGAACTTGTTCTGCCAGTTGAACGGCTTCCTGGCAGTCATCGGCCTCGTGTACTACTACTTGCGGCCAGGTTTTGCCAAGTAGTTTTGCCAGTTGGGCGCGGTAGCGTGGATTATCGTCCAGTACCAGCACATCGATGGTTCCAGTGTGGTGCGGATCAGGGTGGATTTGCGATTTTTCGTTGCTGGGGACCACCAACAGGTCGGGATGGTGGCTGGCGTAGGTGTTGGCCTCCAATCGGCTTTCAACACTGATCGCGCGGTAGAGGGCTGTCAGGTGATTTTCAACCGTTTTGATGCTTAAATCCATTACCCAGGCAATTTTTTGGTTATTGTAGCCCTGGCTGAGCAGGTAGAGCAGTTCTCTTTGCCGCCGGGTGAGGGGGGAGTGGGTTTCGGCGGGCGGGGCATGGGTATCGACCAGGCGATTGACGAGTGGGTCTGAAATCCAGCGTCCGCCGCCGAGAATACGTTGGACAGCTAGTAACAGGTCTGAAAGGGGTTGGTCTTTCAGGTGGTAGCCGTTAACGCCTGCCGAAAGCAGCCCCACAACGTAGGATTGGTCGTCATAGGCGCTGACAACCAAAATTTTTAATGCCGGGTATAGGCTGCGAATATGTTGGGCGGCGGCTACTGGCTCGAAATCGGGCATGTTCACGTCCATTACAAGCAAATCTGGGCGTAATTCTGCCAGGGCCGGCCACAAGTCGCGGCCATTGCCCACTTCTCCGCTAATTTGTAATTCGGGTAGGCTGGTTAGCGCGTCACGCAGTCCGGCGCGAATCAGGGCGTGGTCGTCGGCAAGCAGAGTCTTTATCATTCGGGTCTTTTTTGGGTGTTGGGCTAGGGGAAATCCCCTAGTAAGAAAAGGGGAGAATTCTATTGAGGCCGGGGGGTGAAAAGGGTTGAATCGTTGGTTTCACAATCGTTATGATTATAGTGTATGGTTTTGCCTTCGTAAAGCAAAGGAGGTGTGCCGGTAGCATGTTGTTGATGGTTTTTGTTCCAAATAGCCGCTTTCACCCTGTATAAATTTTTTAAGGAGAAACGTAAATGTTTAAGAAGAGTTCACTGTTTGTTTTGTTGGCCGTCTTGATGATGGTCTCCACTGTTTTGGCAGCTTGCGGCCCTACCGCTGCTCCTGTTGCCCCTGAAAGCAAGCTGGCTGTGGGCATTGTGCTCCCGACCAAAGACGAACCCCGTTGGATTCAGGATGAAACCCGTTTCCGCGACGCGCTCGGCGCTGCTGGCTACGAAGCTGAAATTCTCTTTAGCCAGGGCGATTCGGCCAAAGAAAAGGCCAATGTTGAAGCGCTGATCACCAAAGGCGTTAAGGTTATCGTCATTTGCCCGCAAGATGGTAACGCTGCCGCTGCCGCAGTCGAAGAAGCTCGCAAAGCTGGCGTAAAAGTCATTTCTTATGACCGCCTGATCACCGGCACCGATGCGGTGGATTATTATGTGACCTTTGACAGTGTTGCCGTTGGCGCAGCCCAGGCTCAATACCTGGTCGATAAGGCTACTGGAACTGGCAACCCGCTCTACCTGTATGCCGGCGCTGCCTCAGACAACAATGCTTTCCTGTTCTTTGAAGGCGCTTGGACTGTTCTTCAGCCCAAAATCGCCGATGGCACCTTCGTCATCAAGAACTCCAGCGAAGCTGTTGCCCTGCAAGACAAAGCCACCCTGACCCGTGACGAACAAGCCAAAATTATCGGCCAGGTCACGACCAATTGGGACTTTAACACCGCCAAAAACCTGGCTGAAGCCAATCTGACTTCTGCCACGGCTGCCGATAAGGGCAATGTTTCCATTTTGGCCCCCAATGATGGCACCGCTCGCGCCATTGCCGATGCTTTCGATGCTGATAAAGATGTCGCCAGCTTCGTTGTAACCGGCCAGGATGCCGAAAAAGCCTCCGTCCAGTACATCATCGATGGCAAACAGTCGATGACCGTTTTCAAAGATGTCCGCACCCTGGTTAAGGATGCCATTGGCATGGCTGTCGCCGTCGTCGAAGGCAAAACCCCCGAAACCACTGGCTCGTACAACAACGGCAAAATTGATGTTCCCGCCAAGCAGTCTGAAGTTATCAGCGTTGACGCAGCCAATGTCAAAGCTGCTCTGATTGACTCGGGTTACTACCAGGCTGGTGAATTCACCGGTTTGGAAGCTGGCGCTGCCCCCGCTCCTGCCATGACCGGCAAAGTGGGCATCGTGCTCCCGACCAAAGACGAACCCCGCTGGATTCAGGATGAAACCCGTTTCAAGGAAGCTCTGACCTCCGCCGGTTACGAAGTCGAAATTCTCTTCAGCCAGGGTGATTCGGCCAAAGAGAAAGCCAATGTCGAAGCGCTGCTCTCCAAGGGCATTCAAGTTCTCGTCATTTGCCCGCAAGATGGCACCGCTGCCGCCGCCGCTGTTGAAGAAGCCAAGGCCGCTGGCGTCAAAGTCATCTCCTACGACCGCCTTGTCCGTGATACCGACGCGGTTGACTACTATGTGACTTTCGACAGCATCGCCGTGGGCGCAGCTCAGGCTCAATACCTGGTCGATAAGGCCACCGGAACTGGCAACCCGCTCTACCTGTATGCTGGCGCTGCTTCTGACAACAACGCTTTCCTGTTCTTCGAAGGCGCCTGGACTGTTCTTCAACCCAAGATTGCTGATGGAACCTTCGTTGTCAAGAACTCCGACAAGGCGGTTGCGCTCTCTGGCAAGGCCACCCTGACCCGTGACGAGCAAGCCGAAATCATCGGCCAGGTTACCACTAACTGGGACTTCAACACCGCCAAGAACCTGGCTGAAGCCAACCTGACCTCCACTGTTGCCGCTGATAAGGGCAATGTCTTCATCCTGGCCCCGAACGATGGCACCGCTCGCGCGATTGCTGATACCTTTGGCGCTGACAAAGACGTGACCAGCTTCATTGTTACTGGTCAGGACGCTGAAAAAGCCTCCGTCCAGTACATCATTGACGGCAAGCAGTCCATGACCGTCCTCAAGGATGTTCGCACCCTGGTTTCCGACGCGATTGCCGCCGCTGTTGCTTTCTTGGAAGGGAATACCCCCGAACAGACCAACTCCTACAACAATGGTCTCGTCGATGTTCCTGCCAAGCCCTCCGAAGTTATCTCGGTTGATAAAGCCAATGTCAAAGAGGCTGTAATCGACTCTGGTTACTGGCCTGCCGCCGATTTCACCGGCCTGCCGTAACCTTTGCCTGTGATATACAGGAATAGTGATGGATGTATTCGTCACTATTCCTGTATAATCTTACAAAACTGCCTGTCTGAGCAGGATATAATTTAGCGCATTTCATCATTTCTTGAACCGGAGCTGCCATGGCTACACCCTTATTGGAGATGAAAAATATAACCAAAGAATTTCCCGGTGTGAAAGCGTTGAATGATGTTAGCTTTCAAGTAACAGAAGGTGAAATTCATTGCCTCGTTGGCGAAAACGGGGCAGGGAAATCGACCTTGATGAAAGTCTTAAGTGGGGTTTACCCGTATGGTGATTACACTGGTGATATTCTTTTAAGCGGTGTGGCACAAAAATTTTCGCACATCAAAGATAGTGAACAAGCTGGAATTGCAATTATTTATCAGGAATTGGCCCTTATTCCTGAAATGACAGTTTATGAAAATATATTTTTGGGCCACGAAATTAAAAATGGAACGATAGTAGATTGGAACGAAACGGTTCAACGGGCCGGGCAGATGCTCAAAACTGTCAAGCTCGATACCAACCCGGCGACGTTGATTAAAGACTTGGGTGTGGGCAAGCGACAATTGGTCGAAATTGCCAAAGCTCTTAGCCGTGATGTCAAAATACTCATTCTCGATGAGCCTACCGCCGCCCTAAACGAAGATGACAGCACAAATTTGCTCAATTTATTGCTTGACTTGAAGAAACAAGGCGTTACCTGCATTTTAATTTCTCATAAACTCAAAGAAGTCATTCAGGTGGCGGATACCATCACAGTTTTGCGGGACGGGCAGACAATTTGTACCCTTGATGCAAGTCGCGGCCAAGTGACCGAATATATGTTGATTAAATACATGGTTGGACGCGAAATCGATAATATTTACCCAACGCGCCAGCGCCAACCCTCTACTCAGATCACGCTTGAAGTCAAAAATTGGAGCGCTTACGATCCGAACCTGGGTCGGATGGTTTTGAAAGATATTAATCTGAATGTTAAGCGTGGCGAGATTATTGGTCTGGCTGGCTTAATGGGGTCTGGTCGCACAGAACTGGCCCTCAGCATGTTTGGCAACCCGGTTGGCTATCAGATTACCGGGGAAATTCAGCTCAAGGGCGCGAAAAAACAATTTAACCGCCCTCGCGATGCCATTCGGGCCGGGATGGCGTATGTCACCGAAGATCGAAAAGGCGACGGTTTGATTTTGATTCAAGATGTGAAACAAAATATCACCCTGGCGAACCTGGCCGAAATTTCCATACGCGGGGTGGTGGATAACAATGCCGAAGTAAAGGTGGCAAACGATTACAAAGAATCGCTCAACATAAAAACCCCCAGCGTAGAGCAAAAAGTATCCAACCTGAGCGGTGGTAACCAGCAAAAAGTTTGTCTGGGAAAGTGGCTATTTGTGAAGCCCGATATTCTCATTTTGGATGAGCCAACCCGTGGCATCGATGTAGGCGCAAAATATGAAATCTACACCATCATGACCCGCCTGGTGCAACAGGGAATGAGCATTATTATGATTTCTTCTGAACTTCCTGAAATCCTGGGTATGAGTGATCGTATTTACATTGTTTCCTCTGGCAAAATCAGTGGCGAACTGCCGATTGAAGAAGCCACCCAAGAAAAAATTATGCACCTTGCAACGAACTGAGGAGGCTTAAAATGTCTTTTTTTCAAAATGCCCAGAAAGTTTTAAAACAAAACATTCGTGAATATGGTATGTATATCGCCTTGTTTGTTATCATGGCGATATTTACAGCCACAACCGATGGGGTTTTTATTTCACCCCGTAACATCAGCAACCTGATTAATCAGACCGGATACATTGCTGTCCTGGCGGTAGGTATGACGTTGGTAATTGTGATTCGTCATATTGATTTATCAGTTGGGTTCCTGGCCGGTTTCCTTGGCGCAGTCGCGGCCATCGCGTTGGTCTTTTGGAAACTGCCCGTTTACATTGTCATCCCGTTGGTGTTGTTTTTGGGCGCGCTGGCAGGTCTGGTGATCGCTTTCCCTATTGCGCAGCTAAAAATCCCATCATTTGTTGCTTCTTTGGCGGGGTGGCTCATTTATCGCGGCGCGTTGTTATTAGTAACCGCTGGAACCGGAACCATCATCATTCCAGATGATACTTTTAACGCATTGGGCAATGGGTATATCCCTGATTTTCCCGATATTGGGTTTTTACCGGATGTTCATAAGCTAACTCTGGTGCTTGGTTTGCTGGCTGCGATCTTCTTTATTGTGGGCGAACTCAACAGCCGCAAGAAAAAACAAGCCTACAACTTTGAAGTTTTGCCGATGGATATGTTTGTTCTGAAGCTGATACTAACCTCGGGTTTGATTGGCGCAATTACATGGGTTTTGGCTGGCTATAACGGTTTATCGTGGACAGCTGTTATTGTGTTGATTGTTGTGGCGGTTTATCACTTCATTACAACGCAAATGGTGTTCGGGCGGCATATCTACGCGATTGGTGGCAATCCCGAAGCCGCCGAATTAAGCGGTATTGATGTCAAGAAAATGATTTATGTGGTCTTTGGTTCCATGGGGATGCTTTCAGCGCTTTCGGGCATTCTCTTTGCTTCGCGCCTGCAATCGGCAACTACCACCGCTGGAACCCTGTTCGAGATGGATGCCATTGCCGCGGCGTATGTTGGTGGCGTCTCAGCGGCGGGCGGGGTTGGCAAGGTTACCGGGTCAATTATCGGCGCGCTTGTAATGATGTCGCTGACCAGCGGTATGAACCTGATGGGAATTGATATTTCGGCGCAGTATATCGTGCGTGGCGCGGTGCTTGTAGCCGCAGTTATTTTTGACGTTGCTACTCGCAATCGCGGAAAATAGGCATCTTTCTCCTTGCAAGCCGCTTTTCCTGGCAAAGGAAAGGCGGCTTTGTTTAATTTTGGTCGTTTTTTAAACTCTACAGATTTTAAGATATTGGCAGGGTAGGGGCGACCTGCCCAGTATAAAAAACGCCGTTTATACTGCGATTTGCTTGTAAGAATGCTTCTCGCTTGGCCTGGATGGCCCCACAGGTTTTTACACAACAAACGGAGAACTGTTTTTTTATTGGTCGGCGCTGAAAATCAGGTCAATGGACTGTAATTCCAAAACTCTGTTTTTGCCAGTGTATAAATGGTAAAATTCTTTGTCTTTGTACGTCAATTAAAAGTGAGATTATTTATATGAAGCCGAATGTATCAGACTCTTTACCCGTATATGACTCATTTAAACAGCGTTCTTTGGCAATCTCTGAAATTTGGGATGCCTACCGTTACCGAGATGCAATTTTTCAACTAACTCGCCGCGATATTATCACGCGCTATAAGCGCTCGGTGCTTGGGGTTGCCTGGACGATGCTCAACCCATTGGGGATGATGCTAATTTTGGTGATTGTTTTTTCCAATATTTTCGAGACAGGGTCAACTTATGCCGCTTATATCTTAAGTGGTTTGCTGGTTTGGAACTTTTTTTCACAAACTACCAATGCCATCGTTAATAGCTTGCGAGCCGGGGCGGAACTGATCCGAAAAATTTATATACCGCAAAGTGTTTTTGGCATTTCCGCCATTTTGACTGGCTTGGTGAACTTTGTCTTCTCTCTCATCCCGCTCTTGTTGGTGATGCTGGGTACAGGAGTTCGATTTACCTGGGCCTTACTCTTTACGCCAATCTCAGTTATTCTTTTGGCCCTTTTTTCACTTGGATTTGGACTGACCCTGGCAACTATTGGCGTATTCTTCCCAGATGTTACCGAAATGTACCAAATCATTTTGGTGGCCTGGATGTATCTAACGCCCATTATTTACCCTGAAACCATTTTTCCAGAGAGAATCCGACTTGTAATCGCAAATTTCAACCCAATGTATTCTTTTGTCAAGATTTTTCGCGCAACAACTTATCTTGGACGATTGCCCACGCTGGAAGAGTTTGTTCCGGCTTTCGCGGTTTCTCTGGCGATGTTAGTCTTCGGTTGGTGGTTATTTACCCAAAAGGCGGGCGAGTTTGCTTACCGACTCTAACGGCTTACTACCTTTACAGCTTGAGCCGGGCGACCGGGTTGTACTCGACAATGTATCGGTTTGCTATCACTTACCGCGCGCAGGGATGGGAACGCTAAAAGAATATCTTATTCGCGCGCTGCAAGGACAATTAGCGTTTAACGACTTTTGGGCTTTGCGAAACATTTCGTTTCGTCTAAAAGAAGGAGAATTTGTTGGTGTTATCGGTGTTAATGGCTCCGGGAAAAGCACTCTGCTCAAAGTGATTTCGCGTGTCTTACGCCCTATCTCCGGGCATGTTTTATTGCGTGGCCGGGTGGCCCCTTTACTGGAATTGGGAGCAGGCTTTCACCCAGACCTGACTGGACGCGAAAATATCTTCTTAAATGGTGCCTTGTTGGGATTTTCCCGAGACGAAATGAAAGAGAAATTTGCTGCCATTGTTGAATTTTCGGAATTAGATTCCTTTATCGAAGCCCCCTTGCGCACCTACTCCAGTGGCATGATTGCGCGTTTGGGATTTACCATCGCCACAGATATTAATACCAATGTCTTACTCGCAGATGAAATCTTTTCAGTAGGGGATACCGAGTTTATAAAAAAATCTAAAAAACGAATTCAAAAATTTAGAAAAAATAGCGTCAGCACCATTTTAGTTTCACACATGCTTCATCAGGTGCAATCTTTGTGTGACAGAGTCATCTGGCTGGATCATGGCAGAATTGTCGCCGAAGGAAACCCAGTTGAAATAATCAATGCTTACAAACACAAACAGATCAGTCTAAAAGAAAAATAATCCTATGAACTTTCAAGCCACTACTATTCCTGACGTTATCTTGATAACCCCTAAAGTCTTTGGCGATGAGCGCGGCTTTTTTATGGAAACCTATCAGCAGCGTTTATTTGCCAATGCTGGAATTTCTGCCAGCTTTGTTCAAGACAATCACTCCCGCTCCTGTCGGGGCGTTTTACGCGGACTGCATTATCAAGTAAAACAGACGCAAGGTAAACTCGTTCGCGTAGTGCAGGGCGAAATTTTTGATGTAGCCGTCGACATTCGACACGATTCCAGCACCTTTGGTAAATGGGTTGGCATCCATATTTCTGCCGAAAACAAACAACAGCTATGGGTTCCACCTGGTTTTGCACACGGCTTCTATGTCTTAAGCGCATGGGCCGAGGTTCTATACAAAGCCACCGATTTTTACGCCCCGGCCTGGGAACGCAGCATTTTATGGAACGACCCTGAGATCGGCATTGCCTGGCCGCTTTTGTCAGAAACTCCGGTTTCACTTTCGGCCAAAGACCAGCAGGGAGCATTGTTGCGCGATGCTCAACGATTGTCAGGCCATACAACAAGAGAGGATCAATAAAATGAAAGGTATTGTTTTGGCGGGAGGGCGTGGCACACGCCTGCATCCTTTAACACTATCCATCAGCAAACAATTGCTACCGGTTTACGACAAACCGATGATTTATTACCCCATTTCGATGCTGATGTTGGCCGGGATTCGAGATATCTTGATCATAAGCACCCCCGAAGATTTGCCCCTCTTCCGGCGTCTATTGGGAGATGGCAAAGATTGGGGACTTTCCTTCGCCTATGCCGAACAGGCTGAGCCGCGCGGCCTGGCAGATGCGTTTATTGTAGGCAAAGAATTTATTGCCGGAGAACCGGTTTGCCTGATTTTGGGCGATAACATCTTCTTTGGGCATGGCCTGCCCGAACGGTTAAAATCCTGCGCAGATCTGACACAGGGTGCCCGGGTCTTTGCTTACCCGGTTAGCGACCCACAGCGCTATGGCGTGGTTGAGTTTGATGACCAAAACCGGGTTCTGAGCCTCGAAGAAAAACCAATTCACCCTCGCTCCCACTACGCCGTGCCTGGCCTATATTTTTACGATCAGCAGGTTGTGCAACTGGCCGAAAACCTGGCCCCTTCGCCGCGCGGCGAAATTGAGATCACCGACTTAAACCGCGCTTATATGCAAATGGGACAACTTCATGTCGAAGCCTTGGGGCGTGGCTTTGCCTGGCTGGATGCAGGCACGCATGAATCGCTGTTACAGGCTGCCAATTTTATTCAGGCCATTGAAGAACGCCAGGGCATTATGATTTCTTGCCCGGAAGAAATTGCTTTTCGAAAAGGGTTTATCTCTCGCAGCCAGCTTGCTTCCCTGGCAGAAGCTCGTACAGGCAACCGCTACGGCGAATATTTGCAGCAATTATTAAAAGAGCTCAATGCATGAAGATTTTACTATTTGGCAAAAATGGACAGCTTGGGCTGGAGTTGCAGCGCACTTTGCTGCCGCTTGGCCCGATAACCGCCATAGACAAAGAAGACCTCGACCTGGCAAATCTCGACGCGCTGAAAGCCTTCATCCAACAGCTTAAACCCGAGGTAATCATCAACGCTTCTGCCTACACCGCTGTTGACCGGGCCGAGTCCGAGTCCGATTTAGCTTTTCAGATCAATGCCCAGGCCCCTGGCGCAATGGCTCAGGCGGCCAATCAGCTTGGCGCAATTTTTATCCATTTTTCAACAGATTATGTGTTTGATGGCAAAAAAGGCGCACCTTACAACGAAGATGATTTACCCAACCCGCTTAATACCTATGGAAAAAGCAAACTGGCTGGTGAAACCCTGGCCTTGGCTGCCGGTGGTGCCGTGCTTGTTTTTCGCACCAGTTGGGTTTATGGCCACGCCGCCGAAAGTTTTGCCGCAAAAGTATTAAGCTGGGCCCGGCAGCGCGAGACCCTGCAAATTGTCGATGATCAGATTGGTAGCCCAACCTGGGCTCGTTTTTTGGCCGAAACCAGCAGCGCTGTATTGGCTCGATATTCTTTTCAGGCGCTAAAAGCCAAAAGCGGGATGTACCATTTAGCAGGCAAAGGCAGCGTTTCACGGCTGGATTTTGCCCGCGCGATCTTGGCTCTGGACCCGCACCCAGAAGAACAACGCTGCACCCACATCTTGCCAGCGAAAACCGACGATTTCCCCACCCCGGCGCTGCGTCCGCTCTTTACTGCGCTCGATTGCGCCCGCTTCGAATCTACCTTTGCGCTTTATTTGCCCGAATGGCAACAGTCGCTACAATTGGCTTTGCGGCCCTAATGGCCCGACCAGGGCTATGGAGCCGCGAGTGGCTCTCGGATTTCATCCAGATTCTTTTTGTAAGCGGCAATCATTTCTTGAAATTCTGGGCTTTCAGCCAAATTTTCAAGTTGATAGGGGTCATTTTGCAGGTCGTAAAATTCGGGACGGTCATTTAGGGTTTCAGCGTAGAGATACCTGCTGGTGTGGAACCCGGCATAAATTCCGCGTGGCGGCCAACCTTCCACCAAAATCCCATCGCGCCAGGACGCGGGGGTTTCAAACAACCCAACCAGTGAAAGCCCGTCTATATTGGCTGGAGTCGTCAGTCCGGCTAAATCGTAAAGGGTTGGCGCAATGTCGATGTTGCCAATGACCCGTTCTTCGGTGTAGGGTTGTGGAATCAGCGCTGGGTAGCGCATTGCAAACGGAATCCGAACAGCCTCTTGATAGAGGCTGTTTTTTGAATCCATCCGATGCTCCCCCCACATTTTGCCATTGTCGGAAAGAAAAATGATGACGGTGTTCTCCAATTCGCCGGTTGCAGCCAGGCTTTCCACCACTTTGGCGATCGCCCTGTCGAGCGAGACCAGCGTGAGAATTTGATCACGTCGAAAGCTGTCCAGGTTTTGAATGGCTTGTTCTTCGAGCAGGGGGCGGTTGGCAAACCAACTTGGTTTGTCGGAAGGGTCTGCTTCGTTAAAGCTGGGTGGACGGTTTGGCTCCAGGTCTGAATACCGCCCCAGATCATCTGGGTGCGGTGTGGAAGGTTCATGTGGGGCATTTGGCGCAAAAATAAGCAAAAAGGGCTGGTCGTCCTGCGCCGATTGTTGGATAAATTCAACCGAGTATGCTCCTAAAAGGTCGGTGATATAGCCGGTTTGCTTGCTCCATTTGCCGTTGACGTTGAGCGGCGGGTCTTCATAGCGCACTTCTCCCTTGAAAAACGAGACCCAGTAATCAAATTCTGGCCGAACTTCACCTTTCCAGGTGTTCAGGTATTTTCCAACCAGCCCGGTGCGGTAGCCAGAAGCCTGTAAATCTTCAACAAAGGTTGGTTTTGTCAGTTTGTCATCGTTGGTGCGTACTTCGGTATGATGGGCATACATGCCTGTCAGCATACTGGATCGGCTGGGGCCGCACAGCGGGGTGGTGGCGTAGGCATTCGAGAAGGTGACACCCTGATTAAAAATGAGTTCCTGAGTTTGCGGCATGTATTCTGTTGTATCAAAACGCTGATCGTCAGTCACTATAATTAAAAAATTGGGTCGCGTATCCTTTTTTGCGTTAAATGGTTTGCTCAGGGGCGCGCAAGAGTAAAAAATAAACACAATCAGTACAAAAAACCAGGATGATTTTAAACGCATGAATTGGTTCCTAACCCGGTCAGCCGGAAAAGAGAAGTTGAACCACGCGGCTTTGTGGTTCAGAAGGTTTTGCAAAAGAACAAGCATCTCATGGATAAGGTTCTTAGGTGCTATTATCTTGACATGAAATCCCGCCGCGGCGCTCTGCTGAGCGCGAGAACTCAGCCATTGATGCCTGGATTTCTTGCAAAAAACACTTTGCTATGGCGTGGCGGGTTGTGCCCCGTGCTGCAAGCCCATTAAAAACGAGAGAGTTTTTTACAACACTTCGCCTTTACCACGCTTTAAAAATTGTCCGTCGCCCGCCTGCCCAAGCCATTGCTCATTATCCACAATTAAATTGCCGCGCAGGAACACTTTTTCTGGGTAGCCGGTTAATTCCCAGCCTTCATACAGGTTGTAGTCGGTGCGCTGCTGGCTGTGGGCCACGCCATGTGTCACCTGTTTTTGCGGATCCCAAATCACAATATCGGCGTCTGCGCCGGGGGCCAGGGTGCCTTTGCGAGGGTACAGACCAAAAATTTTGGCGGGATTAGTGCTGGTAAGCGCCACAAACTGATTGGCACTTATTTTCCCGGCGCGCACGCCATACGTCCACAGGATGGGCAGGCGGTCTTGCACGCCCGGCAGGCCATTTGGGATTTTGGTAAAGTTGCCTGCGCCCAGTTCTTTGCCTGGAATGGCGATTGGTTGGCCTTCGTAAATAATCGGCTGGGTTCCGTCAAAGAAGAATGGACAGTGGTCGGTGCCGATGGTTTGAATCTCTCCGGTTTGGAGGGCTTGCCACAACCGGGCATTATCTGCTTCAGAGCGCATCGGTGGCGAGCAAATCCACTTTGCGCCGTCGGCGCGTTTGAGATGCTCCACGTTGAAAAAGAGATATTGTGGACAGGTTTCACCCATCACCGGTGCGCCGCGTTGACGGGCATAGCGCAGCATATCTGCCTCGCCGCCTGCATTCATGTGGACGATATATACGGGCGCGTTGGCCTGGGCTGCCATGGCCGCCAAGCGCAGAGTCGTTTCGATTGCGCCCCAGGCCGGGCGGGTTTGGGCGTGCCATTCGGGTTGGGTATGACCGGCGGCCAGCGCTTCGGCAATCAGCGGCTCGATCACATCGCCGTTTTCGCAGTGGGCCATTACCAGCAAGCCCAAGTCTTTGGCGATTTTTAGGGCATGGAAAATTTCGCCGTCTGACAGGCGCAGGCGGCCATTGTAGGCGGTAAAAACCTTCAGAGTGGTGATGCCCATTTCTACCAGCGCGGGTAGTTCGGCGGCCACAGAGTCGTCAAAGTGGGTCAGATTCATGTGAAATGAGTAGTCTATGGCAGCTTTGGCCGATTTTTGCAGCCATAATTCGACGGAATGGCGCAATCCTTGCGGTTCTTGCACTACAAAATCGATAACGGTGGTTGTGCCGCCAAAGGCGGCGGCTTTGTGGCCGGTGTAGTGATCGTCGGATGAGACGGTGCCGAACATGGGCAGGTCGAAGTGGCAGTGTGGGTCTACTCCGCCGGGAAGTAGGAATTTGCCTGTCGCATCGAGAATCAGGTCTTCGGGAGTAGGGGGCAGATTTTGTCCGATGGCGGCGATTTTTTCGCCCCGAATCAGCAAATCGGCCTGAAATGTTTCTGCAGCGGTGATCAATGTCGCGTTTTTGATGAGCATGGTATCTCCTATAGGTTCCAAAAGAGAATGAGTCCGGCTAGCAGGGTCATAAAGGTGAGCAAAAATAGCCCCGCACCGATGCGGAAGAAGTCGCTGAAGCGGTAGTTGCCGGGATTCATCATAATCAGGTTGACGGGGTGTGAGGTGGGGGTTAAGAAGGAGGCGGAGCAGCCGATGGCAGTGGCGACGGCGATGGCTTGGGGATTGGTGCCGAGGTGGATGGCGGCGCTGATGGCGATGGGGCCGATTACAAACGCTGTGGCCTGGCTGCCCATTAATTGAGTTAATCCTGCCGAAAGCAGAAAGGCGGCTCCGGCCAGTCCTAGAGGGCCGCTATGTTCCAGTAGTTGCAGGCTGTGCTGGCCGACCCAGGCGGCCAGCCCGGTGTTGACCATTGCCAGGCTGGCCGCGTACATTCCGGCGATGAAGAAGATGACCTGCCATTCGATGGCGCGGTAGGCTTCTGTCATGGGCAAAAGGCCGAGCAGCAGGGTTAGAACGGCGGCGGCAATGACGGCCAGGTAGGCTGGCAGCCCGGCCAGTGATGCGGCGACTGCGCCGAGTAAAATGAAGGCGCTCAGGAGGGCGCGTTGGCGTGGTACATCGGGTGTGGGAGGTTCGGGTTCCAAAATGATGACATCTGGGTTGCTGCGCAGGTCGCGGATACGTTCTGGCGGGCCGATCATGAGCAGTGAGTCGCCGGGTTCGAGCGGCATGGAGCCAACGTCGGTGCGGTAACTTCGTCCGCGCCGCAGCAGGGCGACGGCGGTGAAGCCATATTTGCGCCGGAAGTTCATGGTTTTGATGGTTTTGCCTTCATAGTTGGAGTGGGGCGCGAGGATGGCTTCTAGCAGGCGAACATCGAAGCGGCTCAGGCTGACGCTTTCTTTTTCGCGGCCCATTTCGATGCCCCATTGGGCAAGTTGCTGAATGCGTTGTTCATTGCCCACGATGAGCAACATATCGCCGGTCTGAATGGTTTCGGTGGCTTCGGGGGCAAAGATGGCCTGTTGTTTGCGCCAAATGGCGATGACGACGATGCCGAGCAACTCGCCGATGCGGCTGTGTTGCAGGCTTTGCCCAGCCAGCGGTGATTTTGGCGCAATGCGGCCTTCCCACAAGCGTTCGCCGATGGCGTAGAAGTCTTCCAATTCGGCGCTGGCGCGGCGGGCCAGTACCTGCTCTGGGCCGGGGGCGCGGTCTGGCAGCAGGCGGCGGCCAAAGAGCGTCAGATAGGCAATACCTGCCAGCGCAATCAACCCGCCAACCGGAAAAAAAGACTGAAAGTTGAGGCCTGGCTGGGGCGGGACTGCGCTGATGAGCAGGTTGCTTAAGACGATGTTGGATGTGGTGAAATAAGTTGCCATGCCGCCCAGCGCTGTGCCAAAGGCAATTGGAATGAGCAGTTTGCTGGGCGGGATACTGGCGCGGCGCGCAACTTGCATGGCGCTGGGTAAAAGTAACGCGCCGACTGCGACATTGTTCATTAGCAAAGAGAGCAGGGCGGCGGTGAGCGTGAACAGGAAGATGAGCCGGGTTTCAGAACCTGCGCCCAGGCGGGTTAATTGCAGGCCAATCCATTGCATCATGCCGTTGGCGGTCAGAGTTTGGGTTAGGATAAATAGCCCGATCAGGGTGGTGATGACGGGTTGGCTGAAACCCGAAATTGCCAAAATTGTAGCGGCGGGAGTGTTGGCCTGGCCGAGGAGGCCCAGCCCAAAAAATTGAGCCAGCCCAAGCGCGGCGATCATAAACAGCGCGGCGACATCTATCCGCCAGCGGCCCAACAGGGCCAGGGTTAGCGGCAGGACGATGACGGCCAGGGAAACCCACATGGCAAGTGTCATGGCTGCTTTTTGGCCGAATAAACTCCGGGCGCATCCTGAATGCCAAGCAGGGCCAATAGCACTTCGGGTGGCAGGTCTGCGGCGGGCAGGTCGGTTTGATAGAGTTGCTCGTTTTCGGCGCGGTCGCGCAGGCTTTGCCAGAGCAGTTGACGTTCATCTCCGGCTACAACCAGGTCATTCAGGGTTTGCGCTTTTAACAGGTATTCGCCGGTGGTGTAAAAAAAGGTGATTCGTTTCCATTTTTCGGCTTTGATCGGTTTTTTGAGCTTTTCGAGTGCGCCAAGCTGAATTTTGAAATATTCTTCGCGGGCGCGGGGATGGTTGGGTTCGTCACGCAACAGTTCGGCGCGGGTGGTTAGTTCGTGTCCGCGCACCGGGGCAGTGTAGAGAATTTGTCCGCCTGCCGCGCCGAAGCTGGCGGGTTGATAAAAAGCCAGGGTATCTACCGCCACCACTTTGGGAGCGGTGCGAAACGGGATGCGGTACCAACCCAGCAGCCGGGCAATTTCCATATCGCGCGGGTTGGGCAGCAAGCAGACCAGAATGAGGGCGGTGGGAGAAACCATGATGTCAGTTTAGAGTGAAAAATTCCGGATGAAAAGCACAGGCTGGGAAATCAAAAGTGGAAAGTTTGGGTAGATTTTACTACTTTCTACCGGTCACTTTCCACTTCTCGTTTGTCATTTGGCCCTTACGAAAGGCCAACTTCGTTGTTGAACTCCACAATCAATTCATCAATCTCATCGGCCTGTTTTTGGAAACCGGTCCAAAAATCGTCTTGATACCACATGGCCTGAATTTCTTCGTAGGTTTTGCCCTGTTGTTCGATCCAGGTGTAATATTTCAGGTTATGTACGCGGCGGCGGTCGGTATAGCGCAGTTCGAGCATATTGTCGGTCGATTGGCCCATCAGCCAGCGCGCAAAATCGGCGGCGGCATCACTCTCCGAGTATGCGCCAAATTCGGCGTGCATTTCGTGCAGGCGGCTCTGATAAAGCTCCATCGAATCGGTCAGCACGGTTAGCACCACATCGTTTTGGCCCATTTCGTAATATTTCGCCATCTTGATGGCCGTCAGTACATTGGAGATGCCCGAAAAACCGAGCAACCCCAATTGGTCGATTGTCTCAGCGGGGACACCTTTGGCAGCCAGGTACTTTTGTCCAACCGGTTCGTTGAACAGGCGCGCCAGGTTGACCACGGCATTATCGTCGATTGCTACCACCAGATCGGTATTTTTGGTATTGTGAATCCAGGGGACATGCTTATCGCCGATGCCTTCGATGCGGTGCGAGCCAAAGCCATTTTCGAGTAGGGTTGGGCATTGCAAGGCTTCGCTGGCAGCAATTTTGCTTTCGGGGAACAATTGCTTCATATAATCACCGCTGGCAATGGTTCCCGCCGAGCCGGTGGCGCTGGTCAGGCCGCGATAGCGGTCGCCGGGGCGCAGGGTGGCCTTTAGCACTTCTTCCAGCGCGTGGCCGGTGACTTCATAATGCCACAAATAATTGCCAAACTCCTGAAACTGGTCGAAAATCATCAAATCCTGACCAGAATGGCGTAGTTCATTGCATTTATCGAAGATTTCTTTGACATTCGACTCAGACCCTGGGGTTTTAATCGTCTCCCCGGCCACTTTTGCCAGCCAATCGAATCGCTCGCGGCTCATCCCCTCTGGCAGGATCGCAATCGATTCGCAGGCCAACAACGCTGAATCGTAGGCGCCGCCCCGGCAATAATTGCCAGTGGACGGCCAGACGGCCTTTTGGGTGGTTGGGTCAAACTGCCCGGTCACGAGGCGCGGTACAAGGCATGAAAACGCCGCCCCAACTTTGTGCGCTCCGGTTGGAAACCACTTTCCGACGAGAACAATAATCCGCGCCGAGACGCCTGTCAGCGCGGAAGGCAGTTCAAGGTAATTGACGCCGCCAAAAGCGCCGCCGCTGGCTTTCGGTTCATTTTTCCAGGTAATGCGAAACAGATTGCGCGGGTGCAGGTCCCACAGCCCAACTTTTGCCAATTCTTCTTTCACCCTATCCGGAATTTTGGTTGGGTCTTTCATTTGGGCGTAGGTGGGGATGATGATGTTACGTTCTTTGGTGCGTTGAATGGCTCGTTTGCGGCGCTCTGGGTGGATGGTCAGGTCTATTTTGGACATGGCATTAATCTCCTGATGAAATAGGGGAGGAAGTTGTCAGACAAATGTATTATATACCCGCTTGGCGAAAACAGAGCGAACGAATCAAAATAGCTGACAGTTTTACCTGCCAGCCATCTTACTCACAGGCTCTATTTTACAACATCTTTGCAGAAAGTCTGTCCAGACAAGTGATTACAGATTTGCTAAAAACTGTAAGGAACATTTTTGGGTTTTTGTTGTATTATGAATTCAGAAGTTGCTTCCGTTCACAAGAAAGGAGGTACCAATCGATACAATAGAACCGTACAACCTGAGAGGAAAGGCCGGGGCTTAGTTTTCCAACTGGCATGACCTGCGGGTCTTCTCCCAGATGTCCACCTCGACACAAAGAAGGTGTTCCCGCTCTTCCCTCGGTAAATTTATCCTTTTCACCCATATTTTGCAGGTAAAGTTTGCAAGTTTAGCAAGTTTAGAAATGGCAAGTGCATCTGTTTTTGAAGTGTTGTAAATAATTTACTCTTAACCTGTAGCAAAGCCGGTGGATGATCTCCACCGGCTGTTTTTTTAGGCTTTTTCGGCCACGATGACGAAGAAATCTTCGGGGCTTGGCGTGGCTTGGCCGGTAAGCGAATCGTGAAAGCTGATTTTTTCGAAGCCGCAACTTGTGAGCAGGCGGGTGATCTCTTCGGGGCTGTAGGCCTGGGTGGTGGACGCATAATGCGCAATTGGGCTATTTTCTTCAAGGATCAGGTAGCGCTCGGTGGCGGTAGATTGGTCTTCGTCCCAAAAAGATTCCATCAGGCACAGGTGCGGGTTGGGGCTAAATAGGCCGCCGGGTGAGGTGTACCAACTGGCGGGTTGGTTGCCGATTTGGTCTACCGCGTCAAAGGTGGAGAGTTCGAGCAGGATTTTCCCGCCTGGGCGCAGGGCGGCTTGGGCTTTTTGCAGGATTGTTTTGGCGTGGGCTGCTTGAAAGACGTTGAATTCGCCAAAGATGAACAGGGCCAGGTCGAAGCCGGTGGGGAAGTCAACGGTGCGCAAGTCGCCGAGGGTGTAGACGCAGTTGGCGGGGGCGGTTTTAATGGCATATTCTATGGAGGCGGGTGAAAAGTCTATTCCGTGGCAGGTATGTCCCAGCCGGGCGAGTTCCGCGCAGTATAGGCCGGGGCCGCAGCCCAGATCGAGGATGTGGGCTGTTTTTCGGGCCAGGATGAAGTTTTGGATCCAGCGGATATGTTTTTTGATGGTGATGGCGCGCCGGCTGGCGGCATCGTGCTCTTGGGTCAGGTGCTCTTTGAGCATACGCTGGCTGAAGGCGGGTTCGTTCCAGGGGATTTTTTCGCCTTCGGCCCAGGGTTGGGCGGGCAGGTTGCGTTGGATGAGTTGGGTCAGGTTCATAGGTTGAGTGAGTTTTTGAGGCGGTTGAGGGCTTGTTCGAGGGTGGTGCGTGGGCAGCCGAAGTTGAGCCGGACGAAGCCCTGGCCGCCTTCGCCAAACTCGGCGCCATTGTTGAGGGCCACTTGGGCTTGTTTTAGGAAGTATTGTTGTGGGTCGGGCTGCAGGTTTAGGGCGCGGCAGTCGATCCAGGCCAGGTAGGTGGCTTCGGGCTGGGTGGTGCGTAGGCCGGGTAAGTTTTGTCGCAGGTATTCGGTGAGAAAATTCCGGTTTGCGCTGAGGTGGGTCAGCAGTTCGGCCAACCAAGAATCACATTCGCCAGAAAAGGCGGCTTGGGCGGCCACCAGGCCCAGGCTGGCGACGTGCATACTGAGGCGTTCGGTGGTTTTGCGGAAGTTTTCACGCAAGGTGGGGTCGGTGATGATGGCGAAGCCGGTAAACAGGCCGGGGATGTTGAATGTTTTGCTGGGAGCGATGAGGGTGATGGTTTGGGCTTCGATTTCGTGGGAGAGTGAGGCGATGGGAATGTGTTGGTAGGGCGGCAGGGTGAGTTCGCTGTGGATTTCGTCGGAGACGATGGTGGTTTGGTTTGCAAGACAGATTTCGGCCATGCCGAGGAGTTCCTGGCGGGTGAAGGCGCGTCCGGTGGGGTTGTGGGGATTGGAGAGCAGGAAAAGGCGGGTGGGGGCGTCGGTGTTGAACATTAGTTCAAAGTGGTCGAAGTCGATTTCGTAGCGCAGCAGGTGTTCGGCTTGAAAGACTTCGCGTAAAGGGGCGTTTTGGTGGCGCAGTCCGACATTTTTGTGGACGCTGAGAAAGGGCGGGTAGATGGGTGGCTGGGTGAGCAGTCCATCGCCGGGCTGGCAAATTGTCCAGGCGGCGGCGTTAAATCCGGCGATGATGCCGGGGGTGGCGATTACGGCTTCTGGAGAGATTTTCCAGCCGTAGAGGTTTTCCATGCGGGCGGCGACGGTTTCTTTGAGTTTTTTGCTGGGGAACTCATAGCCAAGTACGCCGTGGCTGATGGCTTTTTGTAGGGCGGCGGTGACGGCGGGCGGGGCGGGAAAGTCCATATCGGCCACCCATAAGGGTAGGACATTGGGTGGGTAGAGAGTCCATTTGATGCTGTTGGTGTGGCTGCGGTCGGGGGCTAGTGAGAAATCGTAGGGCATGATGTTTTCTCCGGGTTGGCTTCCATTGTAGAGTTGCTGGGGGAATATTTCAAAAAGAATACTCCCGCGATTTTTAGCTGATAAAAAATGCGGGAGTATTCTTTTGTGGGTTTTATTGAGAAGGCCTGGTGTAGGTTGGCGCGGCGGGGTAAGCCGTCAGACGTCATATCAAATAAGCAAATCTTGGCAGTCTCAGGCCAGTGGTCTGTGCGGTTTTATTTCTCAAATAAATATTGGGCTAAAAAAAAGCACTATAACCAGACAAATATAGAGAATGGGCATGGACGTGAGTATCCACGCCAGTTTTTCACTGCGCCTTCCATACGCGATCCACGAACCAATTAGCGGAATGAGCATAATCAGGGGCGAGAGAAATTGAAGAAAGCCGCGGAAGTTGATTGTCCCATCCAACAAAATGCCGAAGATGCCAAGCCCCGCCAAGGCAAGCATTGGAATGATGCCCAGCAGTTGAGAAACGATCATCCATGCCAGCAAGGCTTTGCTGCGCGGTTTTTGGGGTGTTGCGCCAGTCATCTTTGTAGAATCTGAACTGTTCATGAACATGCTCCCAGGATTTTCGAATTGTGGTGAGGTATGCAGGAATTTTCCGTACAGTTGGAATCGATTATATCAGTGCGTATGTTTTTAAGAATGTGTGTTTGCGCGATACTGCAGGGCAATCGGATTTCAACTTTTGAGGATTGTTAGCAAATAGTCATTGTTTCATTCTGCTTGCACTTGCCTGGCAGGAATGCGATGCACAATTTTTCTGTGACTACGTTTCGCTTTTAGGATGGCCTGGGCATCTGCGGGTAGGCTGGATGTAAAGTAACTGATCTGTATTTCTGCTTTTCACTGATTTCGCGCTTCGAAATGATACGGATCATGTCTTTCAAGTCTGCTTGTTGCAGGTCATTCGGGTCAATCGAGTTCCAATTCCATCCCAACATCATCGTCATATTTAGAGCTGTACCGGGGAATTTCTTTGAAACCAAATTTGTGATAAAACGCCACTGCCGCTTGCTGATATTCGGGCGCAGTTTCCAACCGCATTTTGCGGTAGCCCAGGGCGCGGGCCTGACTGAGCAATTCTCTCATCATTTGTGTTCCCAGGCCGCGCCGATGAACTTTCAGCCGGAACCAGAACCGCTTTAGTTCGCAAATCCCCTCTTCTAAAAAGTGGATGGCTCCAGTACCGAGCATTTCTTCACCTTCGTGCATTACCAGAAAAGTGCCGCCATTTTTAAAATAATTTTTTGCCACATTGTCCATATCGGCCAATTCGCCCTCAGATTCATGGCGCAGGATCGATTCTTCGAGCGGCTGATCATCCTCAAAGAGGTGATGGGCTACCTCGTAAATTAGCCGTTTGGCAGCGGGGATTTCGTCTTGTTGAATTGGGCGCAGGCTGGGCATGATGTGGCGCTACTCTGCAGAGGCCGGAACGGGTGGCTCTAGTATCAGGTCGGAAGTTTTTGCCTGAAGTCCCGTTTCAAAATCAAAGCGTACGAAAATATCTTCAAAATCGCGCAAAATCTGCTCGCGTGAAAAGCCCATTGTTTCGCAGGAATAATGATGGTCACTTTTGTAGCTGTGGGTTTCGGCGACAGCCTGGGTAACAATTTTTTCCAGGGTTTCCTGTTCAGGGTATCCAAATTGACGATATAGCCCGCGAATAATGCGTTCCGGGTTTTGAATCAGGTGGTCGTAGGACAAAATCAAGTGATTGGGGGATGGGTGTGTATCAAGATATTTGAGTGGATGGGTATACCAGTGACGGGCCAAATCCAAAATCTGTGAACGGTATGGGTACTTTTCGAGCGGCGTACCAAACACTCCCCAGGCGTAGCCCAGCCACGAAACTGTGGAAGGTAGCATTTCCAATGGATTGCGCGCCAGGTACAGAATCCGCGCTTCGGGAAAGAACTCCGCCAGTGTTTCAATTTTTGCGCTAAAAGCCGGGTTTTTTGAGACAAAATGCCGTTTACCACCATCCACATACAAGTGACGTTGAACACAGGCGCGGTAAAAAGCCATGATGCGCTGTTTTTCTGCGGCAGGTAAGGTTTCGTCAAAGAAGGTATAGGGTGGCATTTCTTCTAAAAACGGAAACATAAACCCTACAAACGAGGTACTCCAAATATGCAGCAGAATATTTTCGTCTTCTTCCGGTTCAAACAGGCTGATGCGGTGAATTTTGACCTGGCCCAGCCCGCGCTGATCGATATTATGCAGAAACCCCTTCAGCGGAGCGCCAAAAAACTTGTCGATCCGTCCTATTAGCCGCGAGATTTTGCGCTGGGTGATGGTAGGAGTAATAAAAATCTCCCAGGTGCGCAGGCTGGTAAACGAATGTGTGTCGCGCGACAGTAATCGGTGCAAAAAAGTGGAGCCGGAGCGGTAGTTGCCGATAATGAAGAGCGGCTTATCGAGCGGCTGGGTTTTATATCCGGGGTAGAACAGGTCATCGAGCAGGAAACAAGCCCAGGTAAATACTGTCCAAAGCGGCCAGACGGTATAGAAAAGCAGGACGAAGAATATCCGTTTTCGGGTGAGTTGGCCATGTGTGTTTTTTGTCCCCACAAAAGAGCGCAAGGCCATGCGCCAGAACAGGCGAAAGTTATACGTCATAGAAAAACCTTTGAAAAGATTTGCCAGAGGTAGGCCCAGGCATAGAAAAAAAGGCCACGAGGGCCTCTCTTTGGGTATTTTATCAGACATTCGGTTAGAGGATGGTTAAGGATTTGTTTCAAACATTGTTTTATTGCACAATAATCTCAATGTAAACCGTCTCGCCAAACGGATTGCCTTGCGGGTCGTAGGCTTGCCAGGCCGAGCGGTAAACGCCTGCGGCGGGCGGTGCGCTAAAAATAATTTGCAATGTTACCTGGCTTCCGGCGCGGGCCGGGTATAGCGCCTGCGAAATTTCGGCACCGAGCGGTGGAAAGCCTTCTACCAGCCGCAGGGTATACTGCCCACTCCAATCACAACTTCCATCATTTTGCACCTGCCACTGCTTGTCGATACGCTCCCCCGCCAGCGCCACGGTTCCATCCGGAATGGTGATATCTGCCAGATATTTCAGGCTGTTCTGACAGGTTGGGGTTGGGCTGGGCAAAATGGCGATTGTCGCTTCGGCGCTGAGAGCGGCTGAAAGAGTGGGGCGGTCTACCCCTGGGCTTGCTTGCGCTGGAGTGACGGTCCACAAGCTGATGATGGTGGCCGCGGCGGTCGGGTTCGATTTTAGCGCAGGTGGGATAAAGGGGGTCGTTGGGGCCGGGGCGCAGGCAGTTAGCAGTAAAAAAAATACGCAATACCCGATCCGAATGACGGATTGGGTATTGCGTAAACTAAATTTGCTAGAATGGCTATTCGTCGCTGCCGCCATCATCGCCGCCCATATCTACAGGCAGTATAAGCTCGCCGCCCAGGGCTTTTTGACGGATAATTGTTTCGATTTCGTTGGCTACATCTGGATTCTGACGTAAAAATTCTTTTGAATTTTCGCGGCCTTGTCCCAGGCGAATATCGCCATAAGAGAAGAAAGCGCCCCGTTTTTGGACGATTTCCAATTGAGTTGAAAGGTCGAGAATATCGCCAGTTTTTGAGATGCCTTCGTTGTACATAATGTCAAATTCGGCGGTACGGAAGGGTGGCGCAACTTTGTTTTTTACCACTCGCACCCGGGTGCGATTACCGATAATTTCGGCACCCATTTTGATGGATTGAATGCGGCGCACGTCTAACCGGACACTGGCATAAAACTTGAGCGCCTGGCCGCCGGTGGTCGTTTCGGGGTTGCCAAACATTACACCAATTTTTTGGCGTAATTGGTTGGTAAAAATGACCATGGTCTTGGTCTGGTTGATGACCCCTGAGAGCTTGCGCAAGGCCTGGCTCATCAGGCGGGCTTGCACACCCATGGTGGCGTCACCCATATCGCCTTCCAGTTCAGAGCGTGGCACCAGCGCGGCAACAGAATCAACCACAACTACATCTACTGCGCCAGAACGTACCAGTGTTTCGGCAATCTCCAAAGCCTGTTCACCGGTATCGGGCTGAGAAACAAGCAGATTGTCAATGTCTACACCCACTTTTGCGGCATAAGACGGGTCGAGGGCATGTTCCATATCAATAAAAGCCGCTGTCCCACCCAGTTTTTGGGCTTCGGCAACGATATGTTGGCAAAGGGTGGTTTTTCCGGATGATTCCGGCCCATAGATTTCAGTAATTCGTCCACGCGGAATGCCGCCAACCCCTAGCGCAATATCGAGGGAGAGTGAACCGGTTGGAATGGTGTCTACAACCATACTGTGCGCTTCACCCAGGCGCATGATGGAGCCATCGCCGTAGCGTTTGACAATATCACTCAGGGCTTTTTCGAGCACTGCGCGTTTGGCATCATCCATACCGCTTCCTACACGGGGCATAGGTTCAGCTTGAGGGTTTGATTTGCGGGCCATGTTTTTTCTCCAGAACGAGGTTAAAGGTAACGATTGCAAGAGTATAGCACATCTGTTCAGTTCGTCAAGGATTGTGTTGGGCGGGTAATCGTATCTAATTCTTCGGGACTTTCATGGAATGAGCCAGGGCTTTAGCGAAGCACCCTGCGAATAGTCTCTTCGCGAATGTGAAAAATTAGAATATATCAGAAGTTAGATGCCAGCGTCTGGACTGTTTGGCGCAAGTTTCTCTAAAAAATTCATAAGGTAAAGTGGCTGCCTCGGTATGAAAAATTTGCCGATTTTAGAGCTTGTTGTGTTTCAACGGCTAAAAAACTGAAGTAGATTTTGGGTAACCGCCAGGGCTTCATCGTGCTGCACCCAGTGGGTTGCGTTTTCAAAAGTAACCAGATTGCCATTTTCGCAGAGTTTTAGGCTATCTTCGGCCATTTGCAGACTGAGGGCAATGTCTTTTTTGCCCCACAGAATTAGCACTGGCATTTTCAAGCGAACGTTGCGTGGCATTGCCGGGCGGAAGCGCATCAGCGCCCGGTACCAGTTAATCATGCCGGTTAGACCCCCGGCGTTGGCATAGGCTTTGCGGTATTCATCCAGGTCAGATTCGCTGAAAGTGGATGGCTTGCCGCTGGCTTTAAACATGACGATTGCCCCGCTAAAATTGTTGCGGCTCATCAGCCAATCGGCCAGGCCAGAGATTTGGAAAAAGCCAATGTACCAGCTTTTAAGCATCTGGCGCGGCGATTTTCTCAGGGTACGCATCATCACCGCCGGGTGCGGCACATTGAGAATTGCCAGCTTTTCGATCCGTTCTGGGTATTGGCTGGCAACCGTCCAGGCTACGGCAGCGCCCCAATCGTGCCCAACCAGCTTGATTTGCTCGATTTTGTAATGGTCGAGAATGGAGATCACATCCTGGCTAAGCTGATTTAGCCCGTAAGCGGCAATCTCTTTGGGCGCGCTCGAAAGATTGTAGCCGCGTTGGTCGGGGGTGATGACGCGATAGCCTTTGGCGGCTAACGCCATAATTTGATGCCGCCATCCGCCCCAGAATTCGGGAAAGCCGTGCAAGAGCAAAATCGGCTGACCTGTGGGCGGGCCAGAGAGTACCAGGTGCAGGCGGATTTTCTCGTCAATTTGCAGGTAGGTGTGTTCGTAGGCGGGCATAAGTTTTTCCTTTTATTTGTAGCTGGTCTGGCCCCATTGGGCGCAGAGCCAGCCCTCAGGGCTGTATTCGGCGATAATCAGGTCGGTATGGGCCGGGATGTTTTGACGGGAAAAGTTGAAGCTGATGTTTTGGAGCAATTCGGGCAGGCCAAAAGCCAGTGTGCCGCCGTGGCTGACACAGAGCAGGTGCGAATCTTTCTGAGGGTGTGAGTGGGCCAGGGTTTCCAGGAAGGCTTGCATTCGGGTCTGGATATCGTAAAAGGTTTCGCCGCCAGGTGGACATTTGTCGCGCTGCAGGCCATTAAACCAATCGTAGACGAATTGTTGGTGAATTTCCCAGGATTGAGGGTCGCTGCGACCTTCCAATTCGCCACAGTCGTATTCAATGAGGGCTGGTTCCAGGCGGAGGGGGAGTTGCAGGGCTTCGGCCAGGAGTTGAGCGGTTTCAACCGCGCGCGGAATTGGGCTGGTGTAGATGTGTTCAAAACGGGTTTGCGCCAGTTTTTGAGACAAGGCTTTAGCTTGCTGCCGTCCCAATTCGGTTAGCGGGTGCGGCAGGTTGTGGTTGGAGATGATGTGCCGGGTGTTTGCCAGGCTTTATCCGTGACGGGCGAAGGTGATTTTCATTTTTCTGCCCTTGGGCAATTATGCCTTAGGAATGTTTAGGGTTGTTGCGAAAAGTATTCGGCCAGCAAATCTGAAATATCTGTTGTATTGTGTTTAGCCAGCACTCTAAAAAAATCGGCGCGAGTGCTGCGTTTACCGTTCATTTGGGTATAGTAGTCTTTCAGAAATGCGAAAAAGGCTTCGTCACCGAGGCGCGCGCGCAGGTCTTCCAAAAATAGCGCCCCGCGGCGGTAGGTGGCATTGGTATATGGCGTAAATCCGCCGCCGTCATAGAGCGGAATATCAACTTTTCCTTCGGGCGCATAAAAGGTGACGCGGTAACTCCACCACCAGTCATTTGCTTCCGGGTAATTTTTTTCGTAAAACAGGCGTTCACAGTAGGTTGCCAGGCTTTCGTCCAGCCAGGGTTCACTGGCCTGATTATTGCCAACGGCCCCAAACCACCACATGTGACAGGTTTCATGGGCAGCGACCATCACCAGGTAATTTCGCTCTGTGCCATCATATAAATTGTAAAAGGCGTTTGAAAGAAAGTACAACCCGTCATATTCCATACCGTCGTTGAAATCGCCCTGAACAATAGACAGTGTTTTGTGTTGGTAGGGGCCAAACAGTTCGGAATAGGTTGCCATAGCCCGACGGGTGGCTTCCAGCGCGGCCTGATTGCCTGCGTTAAATAATGGGAAAGCATAAGCGCGTAGAAGAATCCCGTTCACTTCGGTTTCTGACACCTGGTACTCGCGGCTGAGTGATAGGGCGAAGGTGCGCATACGCTCCGCCCGCAGCTTGAGGCCAGTGGCGGTGATTTCTTGTTCACCGCTGGATGCGACTATTGGCGCGTTGGCCGGGTTGCTAAAATTCAACTCAATTTCGAAATCGGCCAGGTCGTATACCAGATGCTCACCGTAGAACCAGGGGTCGTTGAGAATCCAACCGTTTTCGTAAGGCACTATGAAGGGATACCAATCCACCAGGTTCATTTGATTGACGGTATAGCCAAAAATATCGGGGCGGAAGGTATTCGGGTCGGGATTGGGGCTATGAGCGGGAAGATTTAGCGTGTAGTCGATCTGAAGCGTGATTTCAGCATTTGGCGGAAGCTGGTCTGGTAGTTGCAGAGTCAGTCGTTGGCCGTCTAATTTGTATTCGGGTTCGAGCAGCTCGTAAATCTGGATTTTTTCTAAACGGAAGGTTCCTACCCACAGGTTTGGTACAACCGCCAGAACCAGTTCATTCAGCGCCTGGCCGGTGGCGTTGTTGTAGTGGACGATTTCTTTGACGCTGAGGCTTTGGGTGTCGTAATTGAGGCCGACCTGAAGCTGATAGCGCGGGCGCGGCAGGGTTACTTGCGGGGTGGGACTGGGTGGCGGCAAAAGGCTTGCCAGAGGCTCCAGGGTCAGGGTCGGCGCTTCGGAGGGCGACTCGGGCTCAAAGGGAGTTTGTGTCGCCGGGCCGGGGCTGGCCGGAGCCGGGGTAACGGTGATCAGGCCGGGGCCGCTGGTGCAGCCACTTAGTGTGATGATTCCAATAAGAACGAAAAGGGTGAGTTTTTTCATAAGGTTAACGGTAGTAGAAATAGGTTTTGATGATGTCGTCCGCCTGGTTGGTATGGTCGGCCAAGACGATGAAGAAGGTCTCGGCGGTGGCGATGTGGCCCTGGTGACGGGTGTAGTAATCACGTAAAAAGGCAAAAAAGGCTTCGTCGCCCATGCGAATGCGCAGATCATCGAGGAAGAGTGCGCCGCGCAGGTACACGGCGTTGACATAGGCTCGAAAGGAGGTGGTGTTGTACAGGCGGCTATCGACGTAGCCGGAGGGGTTGTAGTAGCGAATGCGGACGTTGTACCACCAGTTGAGCAGGCCGGGATGGTTTTGTTCGTAAAAAATGTGTTCGGCATAGGTACACAGCGATTCGTCTAGCCAGGGTTCGAGGGCCTGGTCGTTGGAGACAGCGCCAAACCACCATTGATGGGCGGTTTCGTGCGCTCCAATCATCACAAGGTTATTTGAGGCGGTTCCATCATAATTGGCATAGAAACTACTGGCAAGAAAGTATAACCCGTCTGATTCGAGGCCGTCGTTTAGTTCGGTTTCGATGGCGGCCAGGCTGGTATGCGGGTAGGGGCCAAAGGTATTTTGGTAGGTGCGGACTGCGGTTTGGGTGGTATCGAGTATGGCTAGTCCGCCCGCGCTGTGTTCGGCAAAGTAGTACGAAGAAACGGTGATGCCGTTTTCTTCGGCGCTGGCAACCAGAAATTCGGGGCTGGCCGACATGCTAAACGTGCGCGCGCCGGGTAGGGCGTAGCGCAGGGTGTTGCCTTCCTGGCTGGCCGGGGCGCTGGCCGCCAAAACGGGCGGGGTGGCATCGGCAAAGGTGATGCCGATGTAAAAATCGGCCAGGGCATAAGTGAAATTTTCGCCGTAGCTCCAGGGTTCGCGTAAGAGCCAGCCTTGTCCGGCCAGGTAGGGCGGGATGATGGGAAACCAATCGATCAGGTTACTTTGACGGGCGGTATAACCAAAATTTTGAAATTTACCGGAGCTGTAAGGCAACGCCAGGTTGTAGATCAGGCCCAGGCGCAGGCTTTGGCCGCTTGCGAGTGGTGCGTTGATGGGCACTCTAAGGGTTTGCCCCGAAAGGCTGTAGTTGCTAACTGTTTCACCGTTGACTGTAAGCGTTGTTAGCGCAAAAGAGCCGCGCCACAGGTTGGGATTGACCGCCAAAATCAGTTCTTCGAGCGTTTCGCCGCTCTGGTTGGGGTAAAGAATTTCCTGGGCCACCATCAGGCTGCGATTGGCATAGTCCCAATATACATTGAGGTTGTAAATCGGTCTGGCGGGGGCGAGGTCGGGAGTCTCGGTTGGGATTGGCGTCTGGCTGGCGGTTGGGCTGGCGGTTGGGCTGGCGGTTGGGCTGGCCGGAATCGGCCAGGTGGGCAGGGGCGTTACCGCGCCAGGCTGAAACGGTGTGAGGGTTGGCGCGCGATTGGAAGTCACCAGTACATACGGTTGTTGTTGATTGGGCTGCACAGGCTGGATTGCGCCAGGCGGCGCACAAGCTAAGAGCAGGAAGAGCATTGCCATCGGCCAAGCACGCAGGTTCTGGCCTGTTTTTTTTATGAACCCGGCCCAATGATCTTTATTTTCCTTGTGCATTTGGTCATTATACTTAAAAATCAGCTAAAATCTCGGCATGGCTTTTTCCGATTTTCTCACTCAAATGCGGCAGGATGAACGCAGCGCGCCTAACGTTGTCCACTGGCAGGTTTTTCCCGCGCGGGCAG
>DYPU01000115.1 GCA_020719725.1 Anaerolinea sp.
ATCCGTATCGGCCTACGTCGCCTTGCGCGTGATTAGAAGTTTTCAAACAGTCTCTCAGTGCGTAGCCAGCCTGGGCCTTCACAATCGTTTGAGCGATTTCGGTTTGTGTGCCAATCGCATCAATCCCCCGATCCCCGCCGCATTCTGTCCCTAAAACGGGCTTTTGTGTGTGTTTCAGCACGTTTCGCCCCGCGAAAAAGGGTTTTTCGACAGTTTCGCTGGCCTGCCCCTTCCAGAAATTGAGTCTTGAAAATACTATCGCGCCGTGATATTATCGTCTTGTGATTGAATCCTTCGCATCTGACGAAACAAAGAAAATATTTCTCGGTAAAATTTCCACAAAGTTGCCGAAAGATATTCAGCGCACTGCTCGCCGCAAATTACTCTATTTGGATGACGCAGACGATTTACAAGATTTACTTGCTCCGCCCGGTAACAGGCTTGAAAAACTTAAAGGTGACCGAGCGGGGCAGCACAGTATCCGAATCAATGACCAATGGCGAATTTGTTTCGATTGGGTTGGCAACAAAGCCAAAAATGTCGAAATCGTGGATTATCACGGATGAGAGTAAATATGATGGATGACACTTTATCCCCCATTCACCCAGGTGAAGTCTTGCTCGAGGATTTCATGAAACCGCTTGGTTTAAGCCAGTATCGCTTGGCGCATGATATTGGGGTTACGCCTATTCGTATCAGCCAAATCGTAAATGGTAAGCGGGCAATTACGGTTGATACTGCTATGCGTCTTGCGCGTTATTTTGGCACAAGTGCGGCTGTTTGGCTTCGCCTACAGGTTCGCTACGAACTTGAAGTTGCAGAAAAAGATTTAAGCGAACGCATCAACCGCGAAGTAAAAGTTCTACACCAACCAGCAGTTCACGCTTAACCCAAAAGCAGGCCAATTATGGTCGATGGGGCGATTGCCCACTCTGCCGCCACTCCCGAACCGGGCGTGAAAGTTTCCCTTCACGCGCAGCGGAGTTCTTCGATAAAACAGGCTCTTGTCATGAGAAACTTTGTCCGATGGACTTCATCATGTCCGCAGAGCATACAGCGGCTTTCTTGTCTGTACATCGGCCAGAAGAAACACCATTTGCAGGCTGTTTTCACTGGCTGCGCAGCTAACTTGAAGCACACTGCCTTGTGACTGGCAGGGTATACGTTAAAAGCCGGACTCTGAAATCCGTCTAACCAAGTAAACGGCGAGGAAATGTTTGGGCTGATCCAAACTCGCCAACAGTATCTTTAAGAAAGCCCCGCTGAAGTTTTTATGAATGCTTGACAGTATAGCGAAGGCGATTATAATACTCCCCTGCTTGCGCTGGTGCTGGAACTGGCAGACAGGCATGGTTGAGGGCCATGTGACGAAAGTCGTGGAGGTTCAAGTCCTCTCCAGCGCACACCATATAGCACATGGGTAGGTAAAAATACCTACCCATGTGTCTAATAAGGCGAAAAACAGGGGAATTAAATGTCGTCACATAACACTTGGTCTTCTTAAAGTAAATTTTGGCTCAGGGGAAAACGTTTCTATACCAACCACGGTCACAAATTGCAGATTTAATGATGGAAACCGCCAGTGGCTTGCAAAACTGGCATGTGGATTTATTCCTGCCGATTAAGGAATAGCTCGGTTAATTAAAAACTCCATGTTCTTTGAGAACGTGGAGTTTTTCGAGACAGAATGGGCGCTGGCTAAAGATTGACTCCCAGCCAGATGCGGATAAAGACCGCAATGATGATGACAGAGATGGTTAGTGAAACTGCCAGGCAGACGTAGACGTTTTTGAGTAGCAGCCGGTGTATTTTCCCCAAGCTTTGTAATGGTCTAATTCATCCTTGGAAATCTGTTTAAGAATTCGACGGTTGTTTTCACTGGGCGGCAGGGTGTTATAGCCTTGTCGCTCAATATGTTTTGCCAGATATTGATCTACGTCCTTTACTGAGTTCGTTCAGGGTGCTTTGCTTTGGTATGACGGGAGGCTGGCGGAACGCCAGTCCCCTTTTACGGTTTGAACTTCTTTTCTCGTTCGTACTGGAAAAAGCAGGCTTACGGGAAGAAGTAAGAAAAATCCCAACGCGGGAACGTTGGGATTTGTGACGGCGGTCCTTTCGCTGTCAGGTTGAGCAGAACCTTAACAACTGAAGAAGAACAGGGGCGGGTGATGGGGCTCGAACCCACAACAACTACATCCACAGTGTAGCGCTCTGCCATTGAGCTACACCCGCCATAAAAGGGCTTATATTTCATAAGCCCGCCGATTATATCACCGCTACCCCTTGCTTTCAAGGATTTTGGTAATCGTCTTCGCAACCTGGGCGCGTTCCACCGTTGTTTGGGTGCTGTTTTTCAGGTTTTTAACCGTCACCTGGCCTGCTGCTGCTTCATCGGGGCCAATTACCGTCACAATGGAGATTCCCATCCGGTCGGCAAACTTAAATTGTTTCGCTAATTTGGCTGGTTCTGGGTAAGCGGTCACGTTAACATCGGCGGCGCGCAGTTCGGCGGTTAGACTAAAAGAATTCAGCCAGAGGCTCTCGTCAAAGATGGTTACGAGAACTGCCGTCGGTGAAGGGACAAAGGCTGGCAGAAGCCCCTTTTCTTGTAAAATAATACCAATTACGACATCACCCATCGCAAAGCCAACCCCTGAAAGCGGTTCGCCGCCTACATCCGCCAGTAGATTATCGTAACGGCCACCGCCCAAGATCGCGCGGCGTACACTGCCCGAAAGGTCGAAGGCTTCAAAAACTGTCCCCGTATAGTAGAGCAATCCGCGCATAATGTTCGGGTCAAATTTGACGTACTCTTTCACGCCGAGCGCTTCCAGCGCTTTGAATAGTCTTACCAGTTCGGCGCTGCTTTGCCATAGATCGTAATTGCCGAGCACCTGTTTCAGACCCTCCAACTGACTCTGGCTGATGATTCCTTTTTCCAGAGCGTAGGCGTCCCATGCTTCGGGGGCCATTTTTGGGCGACGATCTACCAGCCCAGAGACTTCCAGCCGATTTTCTGGCAAAATGCCCAGAGCGTCGAACTGTGCATCCATCAGCCTGCGGTTGTTTACGAAAATGGTAGCCATGCTGGGGGGGAGACCGACCGATTGTAGGAAGGTGGCGGCAATTGCAATCAGCTCTGCATCCGCCTCCGGGGAGTTGACTCCCAGCATGTCGATATTCCACTGAAAAAACTCACGCGAACGGCCTTTTTGCGGGCGTTCGTAGCGCCAAAATGGGCCAAAAGACCACCAGCGTAGCGGAAAGGCCAACTGGGGCTGACGAGCGGCAATCATGCGCGCCAGGCTGGGAGTTAGTTCGGGGCGCAGGGTGATTGGGTCACCGCCGCGGTCATTAAAGACGAAGGATTGTTCTTTGACAAGCTCCTCGCCTGATTTGGCGGCGTATAGGTCGATGGTTTCGAGGAAGGGCGCATCCCATTCCTGGTAGCCGAAGGCCTGAGCAGCGCTGGCCGCTTTTTGGTTGAGATAATTACGCAGCGCCATTTCTTCGGGATAAAATTCGCGCGTACCTTTGACGGTCTGAATGGTAGATTTGGATGCCATGAGATTTTCCGTTCTGCAAATGAATAGACGCTAAGTTTAGCACAGTTTCAAAATTCAGCGACTGAATTTTGAACTGCCTCTGGTATAATTTTCTTATTGGACGTTCTTTGATGGCGGTTTTGCTGAGGACGTTGATAAAAAACGAATTTTAAAACGAACTATCAGGAGAAAGTTTTATGGAAATTAACTATCAGGAAACGGCCAAAGACCTTTTGGTACGGATCGATATTCACGAAAAATATGGTTCGCGCAACATTGACCAGTGGAATATTGAAGTTCTCAACCCCCAACCCGGCCAGCAGATTTTGGATGTGGGCTGCGGCGCGGGTAAGCAGTGCTTTTTATACAGCGATGCCACCCAGGGCCAGGCAAATATTACCGGCGGCGATTTTTCAGAAGAATTACTGGGCAAGGCCCGCGCCAAGCTCGCCGAGCGTGGTGATCAAAATATTGCTTTTCAATTTTTAGATTTTAACCAGCCTTTTGCTTTTGATGACAACCGGTTTGATTTTCTTTCGAGCGCTTTTGCCATTTACTATGCCGCCGACCTGGATTTTACCTTTCGTGAGGCGCATCGCGTTTTGCAAAACCCTGATGGGGTGACTGGAAAACCTGGCGGACGGCTGTTCGTGACCGGCCCGCTGCCCGAAAACAAGCAGATGTTCTACGACATCATCACCGAGGCCACCCATCAGCCTATCCCGCCTATGCCCGGCTCCAGCCGCTTTAAAGGCGAAATTTTTCAGACGATCAGTGGCATTTTCGCCAAAACTGAATTGCTGACCTTCGAAAATCCGTTGACCTTCCCCGAAGTGGAGCCGTTTATGGCCTATGTCCGCGCTTCGCTCAGTGAAGATCGCAAACTATGGACGAGTTTATTTAGCGGTAAAGATGAATACGAAGCCCTGATTGCCTCCATTGAGAAAGTTGCTACGCACTGGTTTGAGCGCGATGGCAAACTGGTGATGACCAAGGTCATTGGCGGTATTTTAGCCACCAAATAGTCTTTTTGACCGCGCAGATGTCCTAAGTTTGGTTTTACGGCATCTGCGCGGTTCATTTTAGGGATGCAAATGATTTTTCATGGTAAAAAATTGCTCTTCCTCGGCGCTCATCCAGATGATATTGAGCTGGGCTGCGGCGCATTAATTCACAACATTGGGCCTAAAAGCGAGATGTTGTGTGTGACGCTTTCGGATAACCAGAAAAACCCCCTACTCCAAAATGTCCTGGCGGAACACCATCAAAGCATGGCGGTTTTGCAAGTTCCTCCTGCCAGCGTGGTTGTCAAACAGTTTACAACACGTCTATTTCACGATGCCCGCCAGGAAATTCTGGAATATTTTTTAACACTACGCAACGAATTTAAGCCAGATATTATCTTCGTCCATTCCAAACAGGATATTCATCAAGACCATAACACCATGACCGATGAAGCCCTGCGCGCTTTTCGTGGCATCACCGTCTTGGGCTTTGACGTGGTGCGCTCCAGTTACGGGTTTTTCCCACACTTTTTAGTGGAAGTGACCGAGGATGATGTAAACGCCAAGCTGCAAGCGCTGGCCCAATACAAAACCTACGCCGACAAATATTACTTTGAATCGGAACTATTGCGCGCCACAATGGTTCGACACGGCGCGCTGGCCGAGCGCCCTTACGCCGAAGGCTTTGATATTCTACGCATCGTTGGCCGCTACAGCCTGTAACCGCCCACTATCCCATGAGCGCCGATTGGTCAAACCACCTTCTTCTCAACCGCTTCCGGGTTGATGTGCGTCTGACTGGAGCCGGGCACGCTTATCGCGCCTGGGATATCGCTCAAGCCAAGCCAGTCACACTCCATTTTTTACCGACGCCGCTCGAAGACGAAGCCCGTCGCGCCCTCGAAGAAAAAGCCCGCAGCCTTGCGAAGATCGCACAGCCCGGCCTTTTGCCGTTTTATGGCCTGTTTGAAATTGGCTCCGATAGCTTCTGGGTCGATGGACACGCCGAAGGCCCCAGCCTAAGCTACCTGCACGAACCAGTCCCATTGGCCGAAGCGCTCATTTACCTAAAAGCCCTCGCCCCACAATTGGATACCATTCATCGGGCCGGTTGGGCGCACGCCCTGCGCCCGCAAAACATTTACATCAGCCGGGCTGGCCGCATTCACCTGGGCGGGCTGTTCTATGCCGTTTCACTACTCCAACGTCAGAACGACATCCGCACCCTGGCTGAAATCTTCGTCCATTTACTGGGCGGCGACCTCGAAAAGCGCAACCTGCCCGAATTTTTATTGCGAATCCTGCCAAGAGCGCTTAAACC
>DYPU01000028.1:0-27043 GCA_020719725.1 Anaerolinea sp.
GCTCGCCAGCCACATTCACCTGCCGCTCGGCAAACTTTTGGCAGCTCTGGCCTGGCCCTTCCCAGCCTACACCATCCGCATGGTAGAACTTTTTGACAAAATCCCCGGCGGGGTGATTGTTCTGGGCGAATTTAACCTGCTGGTACTGATTGCCAGCTATGCGCTACTCTTCGGACTCACCCTGGCCTGGCCGCAGTTTCAAAAAACTCTCATCAAAGCCCTCAAACCCGCTACCCTGCTAACAGGCCTGGCCGTGCTCGTTTTTCTACTCTGGCGTACAGCGCTCTCCGCCCCAGATGGCCGCCTGCACCTGACCTTTCTAAACGTTGGTTCGGGCGACGCCATCCTGATTCAAACCCCCACCGGACGCGAACTTCTCATCAATGGCGGCCCCAGCCCCTCCCGCCTGGCAGATCAACTTGGTCGGCGCCTGGCCCCCTTCGACCGTAGCCTCGACTATCTGGTAATTGCCTCCCCACAAGAAAATCAAGTTGCGGCCCTGCCCATCATCATCGAGCGCTTTATTCCGCGCAACGTCCTGTGGAGCGGAGATACAATCGTCTCGTACTCCGCCCAAAAACTAAACGAATGGGTTACGCTACACCAAACCCCAGCCACCCGCGCCGAAATCGGCCAGCAAATCGACCTGGGCCAGGGCGCCACCTTGCGGGTCTTACAAACCTCACCGCGCGGGCTGATTCTGTTAGTAGAGTGGAAAACCTTTCGCGCCATTCTACCGGTTGGCGTAGATTTTGACGCTTTCCAGGCTCTCAACTATGGCCGCGAAATTGGCCCAGTGACAGCCCTGCTCGTTTCTGAAAGCGGCTACACCCCGGCCAACCCGCCCGCATGGCTTTTAAACCTTTCGCCGCAAATTTTCATTCTGTCTGTAGCCGGAAACGATGCCAACGGCTTGCCCGAACCCGACTTGCTGGCCTTGCTCGAAGACCAAACCGTGCTGCGCACCGACCACAACGGTTGGATTAAACTCTCCACCAATGGCGACCAACTATGGGTGGAGGTCGAACGAAAATAACGTCAAATGTTATAATTAGCCAAATCACCAAAGGAGAGACAAAAAATGGCATACACCACTGTAACAGTCCCACAGGGCGGGGCAAAAATTAGCATCCAGGACGGTAAATTAAACGTTCCTGTCAACCCAATCATCCCGTTTGTCGAGGGAGACGGCACGGGACGCGACATTTGGCGCGCTTCGGTACGTGTTTTTGATGCCGCAGTCGAAAAAGCCTACGGCGGAACCCGGAAAGTGCATTGGATGGAAGTCTATGCCGGGGAAAAGTCGTTCAAGCTCTTTCAAAGCTGGCTGCCAGAAGAAACCAACGAAGCCTTCCGAGAGTTTCTGGTGGGCATCAAAGGCCCGCTAACCACCCCCATCGGTGGCGGCATACGCTCATTAAACGTGGCCCTGCGCAAAAACCTGGATTTATATGTTTGCCAGCGCCCGGTGCGCTACTATAACGGCGTCCCTTCCCCGGTTAAGCACCCTGAATATGTCGATATGGTTATCTTCCGCGAAAATACCGAAGATATTTACACCGGTATCGAATTCAAATATGGCACTGAAGAAAACGAAAAATTTAAGGCCCTTTTCAAAGAAGCCTTCCCCAAGGAATATGCCAAAATGCGCTTCCCAAATACAGTTGGGCTGGGAATTAAGCCCGTTTCGGTAGAAGGAACAGAACGCCTGGTGCGCGCCGCCATTCAATGGTCTCTCGAAAACAAACGCAAAAGCGTCAACTTCGTTCACAAAGGCAATATTATGAAATTTACCGAAGGCGCATTTAAAGATTGGGGCTATGCCCTCGCCAAACGCGAATTTCGCAGCCAGATTGTGACCGAACGTGAAACCTGGATTTTAGGCAACAAAGAGAAAGACCCGACCCTGAGTGTATCTGATAACGCCCAGATGATTGATCCCGGATTCGAGATGATGTCGCCCGCCCAACAAGCCGAAATTATGGCCGAAGTGGAAGAAGCTCTCACCCTGTGGGCCACCCACGGCGACGGCCAATGGAAAAAGATGTTACTCATCAAAGACTCCATCGCCGATGTCAGCCTGCAATTCACCCTCATCCGCCCCCGCGACTATGATGTCATCGCCACCCTTAACCTGAACGGTGATTATCTCTCCGATGCGCTGGCCGCCCAAGTCGGAGGCATTGGAATTGCCCCCGGCGCAAACATCAACTACGAAACCGGCCACGCCATCTTTGAGGCTACCCATGGCACGGCCCCCAAATACGCGGACCTCGACAAAGTCAACCCCGGTTCGGTCATTCTCTCTGGCGAGATGATGTTCCGCTACATGGGCTGGACTGAAGTGGCCGACCTGATTGTCAAAGGCATGGAAGGCGCAATCGCGGCCAAAACCGTGACCTACGACTTTGAACGCCTGATGGAAGGCTCAACCCTGCTCAAATGCTCTGAATTTGGGGATGCCATCATCAAACACATGGATTAACCCAAAACCGTAAAGACAAAACTCCCAGAGCGCGCTCTGGGAGTTTTGTCTTACATCTGACTTTTAGCAAAATCGAATTTTCCCCAAACCAAAAGCCCACATTGGGGTTAATCATAAAATGCGAACAAAACGCTTGTTCGCGCCATCCCTCGCCAGGGAAAACAACTCAAGGAGGAGCTATGTCCAAAGGATTACGCCGGGTACTCACGGCGCTCATAAGCATTCTGGTTCTGGTCGCATTATTACTGGGCTACCTGAACTTCATCTGGGTGCCGCAAACCGCCCAAAAATCATTTCCACAAACCAGTGGGGAAGCCCAACTAAACGGGCTAGACGGCCCGGTAGACATCTACCGCGACAACATGGGCATTCCCCACATCTACGCCAGCACCCCGCACGATCTATTCATGGCCCAAGGCTACGTCCACGCTCAGGAACGCTTCTGGCAAATGGATTTTTGGCGGCATATTGGCTCTGGCCGCCTTTCCGAAATGTTCGGCAAAGGCCAAACTGCAACCGACACCTTTCTACGCACCCTGGGCTGGCGGCAATTGGCCGAAATTGAACACCAAACCCTTTCACCAGAATCGCGCAGCATTCTGGATGCCTACGCCGAGGGCGTCAACGCCTACTTGAGCGAGCGCGACCCAGTGGAACTGAGCCTGGAATACGCCATTCTGACCGGCCTGCTCAACCGCGACTACCAAATCGAACCCTGGACGCCCGTCCACAGCCTCACCTGGGCCAAAGCCATGGCTTGGGATTTACGCGGCAACATGGGTGCCGAAATTGAACGCGCCGTCCTGCTCAAAACGCTCACAGTGGCTCAAGTCGATGAGCTTTTCCCACCCTACCCCTCCGATCACCCCATTATCGCGCCACAGATTGGGGAATTTGAACCAAGCGCCGCCCAGCCTGGCTCCCCTTTAAACAGCCAGGCCAACCTACCGCTTGATTCCGCCACATTAGACTCACTCACCAACCAGTTGGCCGCCCTCGACGATGTGCTTGGCCCGGCGGGCAGCGCCATCGGCTCAAACAGTTGGGCCATCTCTGGCGCGCGAACCAACACCGGCCACCCCCTACTCGCCAACGACCCACATCTCGGCATCCAAATGCCTTCAATCTGGTTTCAGGTTAATTTACATTGCGCCCCCCAAACCGCAGCCTGCCCCTTTGAAGTCGGCGGATTCTCCTTTGCAGGCGTGCCAGGCATCGTCATCGGCCACAATGACCGGCTGGCCTGGGGCTTCACCAACACCGGCCCAGATGTGATGGATTTATTCATCTTAAAAATCAACCCGGCCAACCCCAACCAATACGAATACAACGGTCAATGGCTGAATTTTGAAACCCGCACCGAAACCATTCTGATTGCCGGAAGCGACCCGCAAGAGCTGCTGGTGCGCGTCTCACGCTTTGGTCCGGTCATCTCTGAAACCTATGGCCCACTCAAAGACAACCCAGACCCCGAAAGCGCAGCGACCCCCTTCAAAGACCAGGCCGGAATCGAGCTACCCGAAAACTACGCCATGGCCCTGCGTTGGACAGCCCTGGAACCAGGCTCGGTTTTTGAAGCGATTTGGGGCTTCAACAAAGCCCAAAACTGGCAGGAATTTCGCGCCGCCACCCAAAACTTCGTCGTCCCGGCCCAAAACCTGATTTACGCCGATATTGAAGGCAACATTGGCTACCAAATGCCCGGCAACATCCCCATCCGTAACAGCGGCGATGGCCGTCTACCCGTTCCCGGTTGGAGCGACGAATACGAATGGAGCGGCTACATTCCCTTTGAAGAACTGCCCTTCGTCCTCAATCCACCCAGTGGCTACATTGCCACCGCCAACAACCAGGTTCCGCCCAACGACTACCCCTACCTGGTCTCGACCGACTGGGATTACGGCTTCCGCGCCGCCCGCATTGTCGAAATGATCGAAAAAGCCCCAGCCAAAATCGACAGCGCCTACATCCAAACCATGCACGGCGATAGTAAAAGCCTGAACGCCGAAAGCCTGATTCCGGTACTGCTGCAAGTGAACTTGCCCACCGACCTGGCCGCCCCCCGCGACCAATATCTCGCCAATTGGGATTATCAAGAAACCATCGATTCGGCCCCCGCCGCCCTGTTTGAAGCCTTTTACTGGAATTTGCTGGTTGCCACTTTTTACGATGAAGCCATCCCAGAAAACTACCTGCCGTCCGGCGGCTCGCGCTACTACGAAGTGCTGCGCGTACTGATTAATCAACCCAACTCTGCCTGGTGGGATGACAAATCCACCCCCAACCAGGTCGAAACCCGCGACGACATCTTTGCCCTGGCCTTTGCCGAAGCCGTCAAATGCAATATCTGCACCCAAAAATTTGGCGCAGACATCAGCCAATGGAAATGGGGCGAACTGCACACTTCCACCTTCCGCAATGGCACGCTGGGACAATCGGGCATCGCGCCCATTGAAAATCTCTTCAATCGCGGACCATTCCCCACCGGCGGCGGAGAATCAATCGTCAATGCTACTGGCTGGAGCGTGGGCCAATCCTTTGAAACCGACTGGTTGCCCTCGATGCGTATGATTGTAGACTTGGGCGATCTCAACCAATCGCTCTCAGTTCACACTACCGGCGAATCGGGCCACGCCTACCATCCGCACTACATCGACATGGCCGACCTGTGGCGCAACATTGAGTATTATCCAATGCTCTGGGAACAATCCGCCATTCTCGAAAGCGCCGAATCACACTTGCGCCTGCGCCCGTAAAACGACGCACATCTTTTACCATCAAACACGCCCCAGCGAGATTAGCGCGCTGGGGCGTGTTTGGCGGCCAACAGGGCCGCTTCATATTGTCCGATAATTTTCTCCAATGCAAAAGCCTGCGCCAGTTGACGGCTGTGGGCCTGAAAATCAGCCAACAAACTGGGCGTGGTCAGCAAAGCGCGCAGCGACTGCGTCAGACGGTCAACATCGCCAGGGGCAAACAAATAACCGTTTTCGCCGGGCCGCACCAGGTCGGGATTACCGCCCGCATCACTCAGCACCAGCGCCAGCCCCATCGCCAGGGCCTGTACCCCAACCACCGATAATCCCTCAGAACGCGAAGGCAATATCAAAATGTCGCTTTGGGCAAAATAACCCAAAACCTGTTCCGGCGTCACCCAACCCGGAAAGTGGAGGCGCGCTTCCAGCCCAGCCCGGCGAGCCTGAACACGCAGCGGCTCCAACAATTCTCCATCTCCCGGCAAGATGCAGTTCCAAGGCTGATCGGCCAAGCGGGCCAGGGCTTCCAGCAAATCGCCTGGATTTTTATGTTCCACAAAGCGCCCGGCAAAAACCAGTCGCGGCGTGCCGTTTCCGGCCTGCCAGGCCGGTAATTCGGCAAAATTGACTCCATTATGGATGACATCAATCGCAACTGGATAATGCTTGAGCGCCATCTGACGAGTATATTCACTGACGGCCACCACTTTGGCCGCACCACGCCAGATTTGGGGCGTAAACGGGTAGATGAGCCGGAACCAATGATCCGTTTTTTCGGGGACGGTTCCCGGCACATCGCCCAGGTGAGCCGTCAACAAATACGGGATATTGGTCAACCGCGAAAGAGCAAAAGCCGCCGCGCCTGCCGGAACCGCAAAATGAGCATGTATCACATCCGGCTGCCATTCACGAATCATTTTTAGGCCAGCCTGAAAAGTAGCCAGGTCATAACGCGCCATTTCAACAAATTCGGCCCGGAAAGCGGCTTTGCGGTGAACCGCCAGGCGTTGCACCCACAGCCCAGAAAGTTGCTCCACTTCTGGCAAGTCATCCAACCCGGTCGTCAAAACCCGAATTTCGTGGCCGCGCGCAGCCAGGCCCAGCGCAATATCGCGCGCCACTCGCCCGCCGCCACCGCCCACCGGCGGGAATTCGTGCGTCAGGACCAGAATTTTCACGGTGTTTTCTCCGCTCCGGCCACCGCTGCCGCCACTTGTGAAACCCACAAAACACCCGGCACTGTGACCAAAAGCGCCAAAAAGCGGGTGATTACTGCCAGCGCCGAGGCCTGCTCCAGCGAAGAACCGATCCAGACAAACAGGGTGGTATACGTCACCTCACGCAGGCCCAGGCCGTTGATGGAAATGGGCAAAACTGAGAGAAAATAGGTCACTGTTTGAACGGCCATAACCTGCACAAACGAAATCTCCATCCCCAGCGCGCGCGCAATGCCATAGGAAGCCAACATACTCGCCAGGTTGGAGGGCCAGGCTGCCAAAAAAGCCCAAACAAAGGCCTGCGGGCGGGCGGCCCATTCTTGCACGGCTCCAACCAGCTTGGGGAAATAGCGTTCAAACAGCGTTTTTGGGTTAAACGGAAACGCCAGCGCCGCCAAAGTCCACAATTTAGTGCCAAAAAGAGTCAGCGGCAGGGGTAAAAGACAGGTCATGGCCGCCATGTTGATGAGACGGTCGAGGGCAACCGAACCAATAGTGACAGAAGCGCTGCCCGTGTACGGTGAAATTGCCAGCATCCGCAGCCCGTCTCCGCCAATGGTGGACGGCAAAAAGTTCGAGGCAAAGACCCCGCTCCAGTTAATGCAAAAGGCCCGCCAAAAGGTAATTTTTACCTCGTGCGCCCATAACAGAGCGCACCAACGCAGTGTATTAAAGACCTGCGAGAGCAGATACAGCCCAATTGCCAGCAGCAGCGCCCAAACACTAACTCCCGCAACCTGATTCAGGGCCGATTTCCAATCCACATAAACCAAAATCAGCCAGAAGAAAAGCCCCAGGCTTAGAATCGTACCCAGCCAGCGGACAATTGTCACAAGTGGGAATCGTTTTTTTTCGCTCATCCAAACCTTTCACGCCACGCCTACGGGCAATTCCCTGGCGCAGTGCGCGGCACAAAAACTTCAATTTTGCTGCGTTCTGGTTCCAACAAAATTTTTGTTTCGTAATAGCACAAAATATACAGCGAAACGCGGGTATTCCAAATGTTGTTTTCGGCGGCAAAGGGGCCTTCTTCTTTGATACCCACATTTTGCTTGCCCGCCACAATCATCGCAAAACGCTGCGCGGCCAGATCGGCGTAGAACTGGCCCAAAACCTGCTGATTTCCGCTCATCGCCATTTCCATCAGCGCGACGTTTTCGTATTCTGGCACCAGCGGCGTGTCGATGTTGCCAAAAGTGACAAAATGGCGTTCGTTGATAAACAGCACCGGGCCAGCCACACTTTCGACCAGGGTTTTCAACTGGGCCACGTTTTGCTGATTCCATTGGGCATTGTACTGCGGACGCGGGGAAAGGGCCGGAATCAGGAAAATGACCGGGATGAGCGCGGCGACCGCCGCCACAGGCCAGGGGAGAGGCGCTTTCACCGCTTCGGAATCAGATTCCCCGGTCACTTTGCCGCCGATGAACCAAAGGGTCACTACGCTGAGAAAGGCCGCAAACGCATCCATATTGTGCAAATCTCCGCCGCCGCCAATTTTGACGCTGACCACCAGGCTGCCCGCAAACAGAATCAGGAGCATGGCCCATAGACCAGCCCAGCGCAACGGATGAAGTTTTTGCCAATGTTGACGAGTGGTGAGCCATAAAACAATCAAGAGCGGCCCACTGACGATGGAAATACCCGCCAAAATGCCCAGCGCATAGGTCTCATTCGGCCAAAGACGCTCCCAAAGCAAATCTGACGTGAAGCTGGAGGTAAAAGCCGTGGCGTTTTGGGCATTGCCCGAAAGCGGGATGTAGGCCGATTGGGCGGCCAGGGCCGCCAGCAGCCCGGCTGCCGTCCAAAGCAAGGGCTGGATAAGGTAAGGCCAAAACTTTTTAGTGCGCCGAACCTTGAGAGTGGGGCCAGCTTGAGCGAGCGTAGAAAAAGGCTGCTCCAGCAAATAAATTGCCACAGCCAGCATGGCCGGGATGGGAAACCAATTGACGCGGCTGAGGCCCGCCCACAATGAAGCCACAATCACCGCTGCCAGCGAACGCCAGGGCTGGCGCGCCGAAACAAACAATACCGGGATGAGTAGAATCGGCAACAGATGATAGTAGATACCAACCCGTAGAAAAAACAGAAAAAGCCAGCCAGCCCCAAGCCAACCCAATCCGAGAGTCCAAATTTTTCCGAATTTGGAAAAAAATAATCTACGAGAGAGTCCGCCAGCCGTCACGGCGCTTAACCCCAGCCATAGGAAAACCTGCCAGGCGCGATGCGCCGTCAGATCGAGGCCGGGGCTGAGGAAGGCCAGCGATTGCAAAAAGTAGCGGGTGGGGTGCAGTGTGGAAAGCGGTAAAGACTCTCCATATAGCGCTTGCGAGTAAAAAAGGGAAGCGTAAAAATAACGGCTGGTTTCAGACCAGCCCAGAGAGAAGGGGTAGGATGTGACGGCTTGCAGGCGGACATATATTTCGTAAGCGATGCCCAGTAGCAGCAGAGCTGCTGCAAACCCGGCCTGCCAGGATGTTTTAAAGGTCACTTTGAGGGCCGCAGCCGCCAACAGCAACAGCCACCAAACGATCCAGTAGAAGAGAATCGTCATCAGGGCCGGGTCCTGCGTCGATTTTTTGACGATTTCGCCAACGCGGAAGCTGAATTTTAGCCAGGGAATGAGCAGCAGGATGCCGGTAAACAGGCTGAGGCCCAGTCCGCGCCAGAAGGGGGCTTGCAGTTGAGACAATTCTAAGAAGGTGAGAGTCTTTTCTGCCGCCGGTTGTTTGATCCAGTAAAAAAGAAAAAGACAGCTTGCCAGCACAGCCAGGTAAGCCAGCAAGACCAGCCCCCATACGGAACGCTGAAGAATGACGCCGATTTCGTTCCAACGCGCAATGGATCCGCCCAGCAAGGCCAGATTGATAGCGAAGGTGAGGGCCAGGCTGGTTTGCCAGAAGGTTTTGGGGGAGTTCATGGTTGGGATTTATCCATTTTTGCCATAATGCCGGGCAGGCTGATGGCACCGGGTAAGCTGGCGCTCATCATGAGCAGGCGGTGAAAAATGGCGACAATGGCGCTGACGGAAACTGGAACGCCGCCAAAGCTGGCAAGCAGAGTGGAGGTTGTGAGTTCCTGCCAGCCATAACCGTTGACGGAGATGGGCAGCAGGCCAACGAAGTAGCCCAGGCTGAACAGTCCGACCACGCGCCAGAGCGGCAGGTCGCCGCCCAGGGCGTGGATGATGATGTAGTTGGCGGAGAACATGCAAACCATGTGGGCGAAGGCAAAAAAGAGCGCCAGCAACAGGGCCAGCGGTTGTTTGAGCCACAGGGTGAGTGAGGCCAGGGTGCGGCGGGTAAAACTCAGGCCTTTTTGCCACAGGCCAGCCAGGCTGAGGGATTGGGCGGCCAGCGGCGCGGCCTGAAGCAGTTGATAGAGGCCAAGCGGCGCGGCCAGCGTCATCCCGGCCATGTTGACAAGCCGGTCGGCGGCCAGCGATGCCAGGCAGATGGCGCGGTCGTAGCCCAGTTGGATGGTTCCGGCCAGACGAACGACATCGCCGCCGACGGTGGTGGGCAGGAAGTTGGAGGCGAACAGGCCGGTGAAGGTTAGGGCTAGTGTATCGCGCAAGCGGATGGGGATGCCGCCGGAGCGCAGCAGGGTGTGCCAGCGGGCAACGGTGAACAGGCGCGAGCACATGACCAGCGCAAAGGCGGCCAGCAGCTTGAGTGGGGAGACCTGGCGCAGGGCGGTGACGACATCGGCCCAGTTCCAGGCCAGCAGGGCGATGATTAGCCCGCCAGAGAGTAAGGTTCCGAGCAGGCGCAGAAGCAGGGTGCGGTTGGTTTTAAGCCAGGGGTTCATGTGGAATCGCTTTTTAATTTGCCTTTGCAGTCAGGGTTGGATGCGCTTATTTTGTGGGCGCGAGGTGGTGAAAAGACTCAACCGCTGGGAAAGGCTGAATAATCTAATTGTTCTTTTAGAAGCCAGGACAGGGGGATAAATCCCACCGACTACGCTGTAGCGCCTGGCAAAACAGGCGCATAGGTTTACTTGCCAGTCGCCCGAATCACCTTTTTAACCGTATAGGTGGCCTTTTGCTGGGATTCGTGATATGTGCGTACCAGCAGTTCGGCAATCAGTCCCATCAAAATCGACTGGAAACCCATCAGCGCCAGCAAAACCGAAATAATGAAAATCGGCGAAGTCAAAATATCCACCTGAAGTATCAGCTTGCGGACCACCAGAAAGAATAGGCCCAAAAAGCCAGCCGCAAACATCGCAATCCCGCCGCCGCCAAAGAGATAAATCGGTTTGGCGGAATAGCGGGTTAGAAACTGAACCGCAATCAGGTCCAACACCACCTTCAACGTCCGCTCCAGACCGTATTTGCTCTTGCCAAACTGACGGGCATGATGGCGCACGGGCACTTCCAAAATTTTCGCGCCCACCGAATTGGCGTAGACCGGGATAAAACGGTGCATTTCGCCATACAAGCGAAATCCGGTAATGACCTCGCGCCGGTAGGCCTTCAGCGTGCAGCCATAATCGTGCAAGTGGACGCCGGTCACGTTTGAAATCAGCCAATTTGCCATGTGCGAAGGCAGGTTGCGCGTCAAAGCATTATCTTCACGGTCTTTACGCCAACCCGAAACCACATCGTACCCATCGTCCAATTTTTCCAACAGCATCGGAATATCCGCCGGATCATTTTGCAGATCGGCATCCAAAAAAGTGATCACATCGCCACAGGCATGGTCAATTCCAGCCGCAATCGCGGTCGTCTGACCAAAATTGCGCCGAAAGAGCACTACGCAAACATGCGAGGCATCCGCCGCCGCAAGCTGCTCCAAGATGGCAACCGAGCCATCCCGGCTGCCATCGTCCACATAAATCACTTCCCAAGAACGCTGCAAATTCTGCAAAGCAGCGCAAAGCGCCTCGTGCAGGCGCGGCAGGCTTTCCACTTCATTATAAACAGGCACAACAATTGACAAATCCATAGCTCACTTCCTCCGAAACAGCAACAACGCAGAACTTTCCTGGCAAGATTGGGGTTCAGTCACCATCACCTGCTCAAAAGCCGTCAACTGACTCCACAACCAGTTTTCTTCATCTAGATTACGCTTCTCTAATAACACAAAATCAGCCGTCCCCAGCCACTCTTCGGCCAAAGCCTGATTCCACCAACCGTAACGGCGCAGCGCAGCGTTCTCCTGCGCCACCCGAAAAGCATAACCGCCATGCAATTGGCCCGGTAAAATCTCAATTTCGGGCAAGTATAACAGCGTCACCGGTGAATACCCGTCCCAGTAAACCCTGGCCTGGGCCGGAATATCCTGCGCCAGGCGCGCGCCAACCGCCTCGTAGCCGGCAATAACATCCGACGGACAATCGTAGGCCTGATAGTCTCCCGCCAGCAAGCGCGATGGCGCAAAAATCGTTCCGGCCAAGATAAAAGCAACCAAACCAACCGAAAACGCCGCGCTAACGCTGCGGCCCAACAGCAGCTTCAACCCGCCGAAAAGCGCCAGCCCAAAGCCCACTGCGGCCAATACCGGCAAAACAAATTGCGCGGCGTCTAAAACAGCGCGCTGTTCCACCCCAAACTTGTTCGCAAAAACCTGCCAAATCTCGGCCCCGCCAAAGCCCGGCAACGGCAAATGCAACAAATGCCGGTAAAAATTTTCTGGCAACAAATCGCGGATTGTCCCTTCTGCCGAATACGCCATTCCGGCCAACAGGCCGAGCGCCGTCAACCCGCCCAGCCACTTGCGCCAGGCCGCCGGATTCAACTCCCAGCCCGGCAAGGTGACAGCAGCCAACAGCAACCCGGCTCCAGCATAAAAAGTGGTGTAAGTGGGAAAACAGAAAATACAATATTCATTCCCCAACGAGGCCCAAGCGTGCAGCGCAAAAGAAGAGATTAGTAAAAAAGACAAGAAAGTTGCGCTTTTTTGTTGTTTTAACCGACCATCTGACGGCCAAAAGACAAAAGCCGCCAGCGCCCCAAACAGCGCCGCAAAATGATACCGAAAAGCCAAAAACAGACTCGCCACGCGAAAGCCAAATGGCGCATCCGGGTTCCAGGAGGGGAGATTAGGCGGTGGAGAAAAATCGGCCAAAAAGGGCAGCGGTAGCCAACGCGCCCACAGCCGCAAAATATTCGGCCAATAGGCCAGGTGAACACCGCCAAACGGAATCAACAGTCCGACCAGCAACCAGGCGGTTGCTGAGGTTCGTCCCGCCGCCAACCAATCACCCCAATTGGTTTTTATGGCGAGTGCGGGGTCTTTGGAGGCCAACTGCTGCCATAGAACATAAAAAAGCAGGAGGGGCAGCAGTAAAACCAGGTTGATACGGACCATTACCAACGTCCCCGCCAACAATCCGCCCCAAAAAAGCTGCCAGGGCTTGCGCGGCCCCAGGCTAAAAAACATCGTCCAGGCCAACAGACAGGCCACCAACCCTTGTGAGGCTGCCATGGCCGAGATGCGCATGGCAGCCGGGTTAAGTGCCAAAGCCCAAACCAGCGCGGCGGCAATCCAGCGCCCGCTCAGTCGCCGGGCGGTTAGATACAGCCCTAAAATGGTCAGCAGACTCAGGCTAAAAGCAAAAATCCGCCCGGTGCGCAGGCCCGGCCCAAAAAGCATCTGCACCCAGCCCGGAATCAGATAAGAAAGCGGCATCTGATTCATCCACAGGCCATTGTCCTGAAACGGTCTATACACCCCCGCAGCCAGCAGCAGGCCTTTGTAGAGATACAGGCCTTCATCCAGCACTGAAAATTGTACATGGACAAAATGCCACATTAGCCCGGCATAAAGCCCAAAGCCCGTTAACGCCCAAAAATCCGCCAACAGCGGCTTGTGGGATAATGTCAGGAGTAGTTTTTTTAGATTGTCCATGATACAAAATCACCACAAAGATACCCGTCTGCCGCCAAAATTGGCGGCGGTATATCTTTGCGGTGAGCATTCGGGAAACGCTATTTTTTTGAAAAATGCTGTAAATCTGCTTCCACCATCATCTCCACCAAAGCCCGGAAAGAGACTTTGGGCGACCAGCCCAATTCGGTTTTGGCGCGGGTTGGGTCGGAGATGAGCAAATCAACTTCAGCGGGACGGTAAAAGCGCGGGTCTTGAATAACATAGTCCTGATAATTTAGTCCAACGATATTAAAGGCAATTTCGCACAGTTCGCGCACGGGGTGGGTTTCGCCAGTACCGATGACATAGCTTTCGGGGGTGTGGTGTTGCAGCATCAGCCACATGGCCTCGACATAATCTCCGGCAAAGCCCCAATCGCGCTGCGATTCGAGGTTGCCCAGCCGCAATTCTTTGGCCTGGCCCAGTTTGATTTTTGCAACCGTGCTCGAAACCTTACGAGTCACAAATTCCAGGCCGCGCCGTGGGCTTTCGTGGTTAAACAAAATGCCAGAAGTGGCAAAAATATCAAATGACTCGCGGTAATTGATGGTAATCCAATGCCCGTAGACTTTGGCAACGCCATAGGGAGAACGCGGGTAAAGCGGTGTCGATTCACGTTGAGGTACTTCCATGACCTTGCCAAACATTTCACTGGAAGAGGCCTGGTAAAACTTAATTTTTGGGTTGACCGAGCGAATGGCTTCGAGCAAGCGGGCCACGCCCAACCCGGTCACTTCGCCCGTCAAAATGGGCTGACTCCATGAGGTCGGCACAAACGACTGAGCGGCCAGGTTGTAGACTTCGTCGGGCTTAAACTCTTCCAGCACGCTGACCAGGGAACTCTGGTCATGCAAATCACCCTGCACAATTCGAATATCGTCCTGAATGTGTTCGATACGCTCAAACGTCACGGTACTGGAACGGCGCACCATTCCAACGACTTCGTACCCCTTACTTAGCAACAATTCGGCCAGGTAAGAACCATCCTGGCCCGTGATGCCGGTGATAATTGCAGTAGGCATATCTTTCTCCTTGTTTTATATTCAATATCTGAATTATAACGGGTGTTGGGAACGCCGTTTTTTGTGTGTTTGCCAGCTCCAATCGCCCAAAACCAGGAGCGTGGCAGTTCCAATCGCCGCAATCAGTGTGTTACGAATGCCAAAATTCCAACCCAGGCCCAGGTGTCGATACAAATACCAGTGTCCAAAGACCACCAGGATGATCGCTTCCACCGCCAGAATTCGCAAAAACCAACGGTCCCGACTAAATTTGAGTTGTTCGCAGCTAAAAGCCGCCAGCATTGCCATCCATCCCAACAGAATGATGCGGTAACGTGGGTTATCCCATTGATCGCCACCGCCGCGCACCGCGGCCACTAAAATCCAGGCCCAAGAGACCGCCGCCAGCCACAGCCAAAGGCGGCGCTGACGCGGGTCGGTCAACTTCCAAGCCGCAAACGGAGCGTAACCTAAGATGGGCAAAAGCGTCCACCAACCCGCCGCTCGCGCAATGCCCAAAATTCGCCAAAACGGTAGGGTTGGTTCCACAATTACCGCCGGTAATACTGGCTGTAAAACACCGTATAGGGCCACAAAAGGCATCTGCAAAGAATCGGGCAGTGTCTTGAATAGTAGTTGTACGATGCCCGAACTGCGCCCCAAAATATAGGCATTCCACTTGGCGGTTTCACGCGCCCAATCGCCCAGAACACCCAGTGGACCGCTGCGCACCGTCACCAAACTTTGCCAGCTTGCCGAAAGAATCAGCAAGGCCAGGCTAAAAATGACCAGCGCGACCAGGCTAAACTGCCAAGAAACCTGGCGGCCATCAAAAAACAACCAGCCCAGGCCAATCACAATCAGGAGCGCGGCAAAACCAGGGGAAATAAACAGCAGACCGGCCAGGGCCAGTGTGATCCAAAATGCGGCCATTTTGAGCCGGGTGCGCCAATGCAGCAAACCGTAAAAACCCATCATCAGAAACAGGATGATGAACGGTTCGCGCATTTGGGAAGCGCCCAACAAGATTGATTCTGGAAACAGGGCCATGATCCAGCCCACCCGCTGCGCGGCATTCTCCCCCAGGGTCTGTTTGGCCGCTAAAACGGCAAAGACCACGCCCAATCCGCCCGCCGCTGCTGCGAAGAATACCAACCAAAGTGGCTGGTGCACGGCTGGAGCCAGGTAACGGTAAATCAGCGCAGAAAAGGCCAGCAGTCCGCCATACTGGTCTGATTCGTTTTTGCCGGAAAAAGCCACGCTCAGGGGCTGCGGCGATTGGGCCAACTCCCAGGCGGCGGTATCACGGCGAAAAGCATCGTAAAAAACATATCCCGCTTTTTCGGCTTCAGAGCCGTGCCCATACTGCGGTAAAAGCGCATAGGCCAACCCGCCAAAGCCCAGACGCAGGCCAAAGGCCAGCAGGAAAAAAAAGACCAGTTTTTTCATTCTGTAATAAAACCAGCCAAAATACGCGCGGCGCGCGCTTTCCAGCTATATTGCTCGGCATCGCGGCGAGCTTGCTGGCCCAAAGTCGCGCAGCGTTCCCGGTTGTCGAGCAGGCCGCGCAGCGCGCCAGACCAGTCGTTCAGGTCGTCGGGGCGGCAGAAGGCCGCGTTTTTCTCGTTGAGAACTTCGCGGAAAACCGGTAAATCGCTAGAAAGGATGGCTCTGCCGGTTGCCAGGTATTCAAACATTTTCAGCGGGCTGGAAATTTTGGCCGAATTTCCACTTTGTCCGCCCGAAACCGCAATATTTTTGCTATAAGGCATCAGTAAAACGTCGGCAGCGGCCTGGTAGAGGGGTAGCTTTTGGTTTGGCACAAATCCGACAAATTGAACATTGTCCATGTTTTTAGCAGCTTCGCGCCATTTTTCCACATCTTCAGGTTTGCCGCCCGCCCACAAAAACTGGGTGTCGGTCATCCGCGCGGCCAGCTTGAGAAATAGTTCCGCGCCGCGCCCGGCGTACAAGTGGCCGGTGCAGGCCACGGTGGGGGCTTCAGTTAACCCCAGTAAACGGCGAGCCGCTTGCGGGTTGGGCAGTTCCACAAACCTTTCGAGTTCGACTCCGTTAGGGGCCAGTACCACATCCGACGGAGTCAGAAAAGCGCCGAAAGAGTCTCTTAAAGAATCTGCCAGTGCTCTGGTGATGACGCTGATTCGTTTTTTGCCGCGCATATCTCGAAAATAGCGATACCAGAACGGGCCTACCCGCCCGGCGGGTAGGTCGTGGACTTCCAGAATGACAGGAAAGCCATGCAGCAAGCCCAATACCGCCGATTGTACCGGCCAAACATACAGCAAATCGGGTTTAAAGGCGCGCGCCCGGCGGACGGCGGTGAGAAAAAACAGGCGGCGCGAGGGCGCGGCAATGTATTCGAGGCTGAAGCGGCTGGTCAGACCGTAAAGATGCGCGAGGCTGTCCCAATCGGTGGTGTGATCTTCGTTGTGCGGGACGATGAGGGTAACGTCGTGCCCCAGTTGGGCCAGGGCGTGAACAGCTTTCATGGCCTGGATGCTGTTGGCGACATTGGCAGGGATGATGGAACCTGAGATGGCAATGATTTTCATAGAGTGTCCTCGGTGGAGTGCAAAATCTCCCGACTTTGCACGTTAATTTCGCGCAGTCCGCGCCAAACGATAATGCCAATAGAAAAGACAAAATAAGCAGACATGAGCGCGGCCTGGGCGTTCATGCCATAGCGTGGAACAAGATAAAAGCTAAGGGCTATTTTACCCAATCCGAGGCTGGCTGTGACGAGGAGTGGGTAAGTTGGTTTTCCCAAGGCTAGAATGAGCGGACGATTCCAGAAAAATGTGTTTGCCACGCCGTATCCGATAAACAAAATGAGAGCCGGGATGAGCGCGGGAAGAAATTTTGGCTCGTAGATGTAGGTGAAGATGAAAGGGCCACCCAAAATAAGCAGCGCCAGGCCAAAAGAGGCGGTAATTGCGCCAGAGAGTAAGGTCAGCCGGCGCAGTAAATTTTTCAGGCGGCCCCAGGCTTTTTCGGCCACTGCTCTGGTGATTTCGGGGAAGCTGGTTTTGATAAAAGGGTCTACCGGAATGAGCATGTAGCCGATGATTGCCATTGCCAGTTTGTAGTACCCACCCTGTTCGAGGCCGGCTAGAGAATTAATCCACAAAATATCGCTGTCGCGCACCAGTAAGTTAACCGAGCCGGAGAAGTTACTGGAAAAAGCGAAGGTCCAAAACTCGCGGGCCGGAGGCAGGTGCTGAAAAGAAACGCGCCACCAGCCCGGACCAAAAAGTTGATGGGCACGCCAAAGCGCCAGGCTGGCGTAACCAAACCCAAGAATCACTTTCCCAGCCAGGTAGGCGGTTAAGACCATGCCCAGCCCGGCCTGGCTGAAAAAGGCATAGACGATCATTGCGGCGGTGATGATGCTTTGCGCTAAATTGAGCGCGGCCTGGGAGCGAAAATGTCCGCTAATTTGTAGTAAGGCGCTGGAAGTTTCGTAAACAAACCCAGCGGGAATGATAAGGGCATAGAAAATAAAAAATGGAGCAAGGCTGGCATCTTTGGCAAAATACAGTGCGGCCAGCGGTGCTGTCAGCAAAATAAACAAATAAGATAGCAGAGAAACGCCCAATTCGGTAAGCGCGGCCATTTTAAACACAGCAGCAGCGCGCTCTTTTTCGTGGTTGGCGAGCGCGGCTCCCGCATACTTGATAACCAGTTCTCCAATCCGAAAAGAGAAGAGCTTATCGGCAACTGCGGTAAAGGTGGTAATTCCGCCCAAAACACCATATCCGGCTACATCCAGGGCGCGGGTGGCATAAACGCTGGAAATCAAATTAAAGAAAATGCCAAGAGAGCTGCTCGAAAATAAATAGCTGCTATTTTTAACCACCTTGCGCAGTAAATCATCGGAACGCCAGGCAGAAATGAGTTGTTTGAAAGGCATAGGAATCAGAGAAAGTGAGAAGTGGAAAGCAACAAAAAAAAGCTGCTTTCCACTTTTCAGTTTTACGCCGTCAGCACGTCTTTGGCCCAGGAGCGTTCTTGCAAATACCACTCGACCAGTTTTTCAGTTCCACGGCGCATGTCATATTCGGGCTGCCAGCCGAGCAGGGCCTGGGCTTTTGAGACATCGGCCCAATTGGTGAACATATCTGCCGGGTTGGGCGGGCCATGCTGAACAATTGCTTTTTTGCCGGTAATGTCTTCGATCAACGTCACCAGGCCGTTAATGGTGATGACCTCGTGCCCACCCAGGTTGATGATTTCGTATCCAACCGGTTTGAGCGCGGCAATGATGCCACGCGCTATATCGTCGATATAGGTAAATCCACGCGATTGAGCGCCATCCCCATTAATGAGCACAGGACGCCCCTCCAAAATCCACTGGACGAAGCGGAACAGGGCCAGGTCGGGCCGCCCCGCCGGGCCATAGACGGTGAAAAAGCGCAAGATGGTGGTATCGATGCCGTACAGGTGATAATAGCTGTGCGCCAATACCTCGGCTCCTTTTTTGCTGGCTGCATAAGGCTGTAGCACTTCACTCGATGAAGCGGTTTCCGGCGTGGGGTAAGCCGGATTTGCGCCATAGATGCTGGAAGTGGAAGCCAGGATAAATTTACAGTTGTTGCTCTGGCGGGCCACTTCGAGCATGTTCAACGTCCCGGTGACGTTGGAGTCTAAAAACACCCAGGGGTCTTCCACGCTGAAACGCACTCCGGCCCTGGCCGCCAGGTTGACAACTCCGTCAAAAGGCTGCGCGCGAAAGACAGCGCGCTGAATGGTGCTGCGGGCCGATATATCGGCCCGCACAAAAGTAAAACCCGTCAAAGACTCCAGCTTGCGTAAGCGATATTCCTTCATGCGCGGGTCGTAGGCGTCATTCATATTATCGATGCCAACCACAGTATGCCCACCAGCGATGAGCATTTCACTGGTTCTTGCGCCAATAAACCCGGCTGCGCCGGTGATGAGGTAATGGGCCATGTTTTCTCCTTACGAGTCAAATGCGGCAGAGTACAGAGCCACCGATCTCACTAACGGGTTACAACCGCACTACCTTCGGGTTATTCTTGCCAATTTTCGCCAGCGCATTACGGCTATCGAAAATAAATTGAGCCGCATCGAGAATGGCCTGGTAATCATAGGCTTTGTGATTGGTAATCACAATCACCGCGTCGGCGGCGCGCACAGCAGGCATAAATTCGGCTTCGCTGATGCTCTTCATAACGCCGCCCTCGTGAGTACGGAAACTGGAAATGCGCGGATCGTGATATTGAACCAGCGCGCCCTTCTTTTCGAGCAAAGCAATTACATCAATGGCAGGAGATTCGCGCACATCGTCAATATCTGGCTTGTAGGCCACGCCCAGCACCAACACCTTGCTCCCTTTAAGGGGCTTGGTGCGGTCATTGAGCGCATCCAACACACGGCTGACGACATAACGCGGCATATTGGTATTAATTTCAGAAGCCAGCTCGATGAACTTGGCAGTGTAATTCAATTCTTTCATCTTCCAGGAAAGGTAAAGCGGGTCAATCGGAATACAGTGACCGCCCAGTCCGGGGCCAGGCGTGAACTTCATAAAGCCAAATGGCTTGGTCGCAGCCGCATCAATCACTTCCCAAACATCCACCCCCAACCGCTCACACATCAGCGCCAATTCGTTGACCATGGCAATATTGATCATGCGGAAAGTGTTTTCGAGCAATTTCGCCATTTCGGCGGCCTCTGCGCTTGAAACCGGCACAACCGTTTCCAATGCGCCGCTATACCAAACCGTTGCCACTTCGGCGCAAGCTGCCGTCATGCCACCCATCACCTTGGGCGTGTTATAAGTCGTCCAATCTTCGCGGCCCGGATCCACCCGCTCTGGCGAAAAACAGATGAAAATATCCTCACCAACCGTCAGTCCCGATTTTTCAGTCAGCATTGGAACCATCAACTCGCGGGTTGTGCCAGGGTAAGTGGTTGATTCAAGCACGATGACCATGCCCGGATGAACATATTTTGCCAATTGTTCCGTAGCCGAAACAATGAAAGACATATCCGGGTCGCCAGTTTTACGCAGCGGCGTGGGCACACAAATACTGACAGCGTCCACATCCGCCAGAGCGGCAAACTCCGCGCTCATCTGAAGTTTACCCGCTTGTTGCAGGCGGGCAACCGTCTCGCTCGGAACATCCTGAATATAAGAAATCCCCTGCTTAAAGGTATCCACCTTCCGCAGGTCTGGATCAATGCCTAACACATTGAATCCTTTTTCGGCAAAAACCACAGCCAGCGGCATTCCAACATATCCCATGCCCAAAATACCAATTCGAGCGGTCTTGTCTTGTAGCTTTTGAATAAGAATCTCTTTTATGCTCATTTTTTCTCCATATTGATGGTCACAAAGCCCGCAACGGAGGCTTCGTGGTGAACTAGAACAACTTCATTTGTTGGGGGTCTTCTTCGCGCTGGGCAGCCACAGCAGGCGCGCCACAAAATTTACCCAATTCTTGACGAGCCACAGCCAATAACTGAGGCAATTTGGCAAAATCGGCCAAAATGGTGCTTTTTAACTGCGGCTGATGCAACGCCGCCGCCGGGTGAAACATAGCAATCACAAACCGGCTGCCCACCTGACGCATCTGCCCATGCACCGCACTAATTTTTGCGCCAGGCATAAACTTATTCATCGAAAATCGCCCCAGCGTAATGATAATACTGGGATTTAAGGCCCTTATTTGGCGTTCCAGATACAAATCACAGGCTGCCAACTCATCTGGCAACGGGTCACGGTTATCGGGCGAGCGACATTTGACCACATTGCAAATCCAAACATCCTCGCGTTTCAGCCCGGCCTGGGCCAGCAATTCGCCCAAAAACTTACCAGCCTGGCCCACAAAAGGCAGGCCCTGCTCATTTTCGTTAAAACCAGGGCCTTCACCAATCAACATTATCTCCGCATCGGCTGGCCCGATCCCTGGCACAGACTTGTTACGCGTTTTGTGCAATTCACAGTTCTCACAATTTGAAACTTCAGCAGCAATTTGATTTAAGGTTTCCTGGGCAGTAAACATACTTCCTCCAAAAAATTCTAAAGCCAAGCTTTCTCAATTTTGGAACACCAACATCAAGAAAAGTTGGGGTCCACCCGTATAGACATCAGAATCGCGTCTTCGCCATTCACATAATATTTGGGGCGGCGGCCATCTTCCATAAAGCCAAAACTGAAATACAAGGCTTGGGCGGCCAGGTTGCTCTGACGTACTTCCAACATCACCCGTTTCTGGCCCAGTTCGGCGGCCTGCGTCAGCGCCGCCTGCACCAACCTTCGGCCAATCCCTTGCCGCCAAAAATCTGGATGAACCGCCACGTTGGCAATCTCACCTTCGCCAACCACATCCCAAAAAGTCAGCGAACCCACCAGGCGGCCTTCCACCTCGGCCACCCAGCAAAACGTGGTGTCGTGCTTCATATATTCACGGGCGTATTGGGTGGGCGTCCAGGGCGAAAGAATTCCAGCGGCGGCATCCAGCGCAGAAACATTGACAAAATCTGAAGGCAGTAAACGACGAATGAGCATGGCAATTTTTACAGAAAGGGGGTTAGCCCGGAATCGGATCACCAATGTGCAGGTAAATGGGGGCCAGGCTGGCAGCCGGGTCTATTTGGCCCAACTGCCAGCGCCGATAAGCCAGTTCGGCCAATGTTCCGGGCCGGCGGGCAGCGGCAGCCGGGGATGCCAATAAAATCTTATCGTTTTTTAAGAAAAGCTGACGTTCGGCGGCTGTCAGTTCGCCCGTCAAAAGGGCAGACGAGGTAATTTCAGCCGCCAGCGTTTCGGCGGTCGTCACCACGCTCGCCCCCTTGGGCTGCCAACCGTTTTCTGAGGCATGGAACCAGCCCAGGGCCAACCGGCCCCGTCCGGCGGCTAGCACACAGGCCAGGGGGAGATCGGTCACAGCCACCTGCGCGGCGAGAATCTCCAGGGTCGGAATGCCGATCAGCGGCAGAGCGCGACTCAACGCCAGTCCCTTCGCAAAAGCCAAACCAACTCGCAGGCTGGTGAATGAACCGGGGCCAATTGCCACTCCAACCGCCGCTACCTGGCTCATGTCTGTGCCGGTTTGCTGGAGCATTTGGGCCACTGCCGGGGCTAGTTCGGTGGTATGACGGGCTTTGCTAACCCACAAATGTTCGGCCAGCAGGCGCGCGCCATCGTATAGGGCGATGCCAAGTTGGGGAGTGGATGTGTCGATGGCGAGTAACATGGGCTGGTTTTCTGGCGGTTAGGCCAGGCTCAAATCGTTTAACAGTTTGTGTGGGCGCGCGCCGCTGGCGCGCAAAGTGATTTGGCGCTCGTTTTCGCCCTGGTGGCTAAGCGTGAGCCAGAGCCGTTCCTGGGGCAAAATGGGTTCGATGCGTTCCGGCCATTCGAGAATGAGCGCTCCGACGGCCAACATATCATCGAGACCAAGCTGCTCGGCTTCGGGGAGGCTTTCGATACGATAGGCATCCATGTGATACAGCGGAGTATCATCTGCGGCGCGATATTGGTTCACCATCACAAATGTTGGACTGGAAACCGCATCGCGGCTGCCCCAGCCTTCGGCCAGGCCCTGCGTCAGGGTGGTTTTGCCAGCGCCCAAATCACCTTGCAGGCAAAGCAAATCACCGGGGCGCAAGAGCGCTCCCAGTTTGCGGCCAAGTTCGCGGGTATGGGCAGGGTTGTGGCTGTAGATGGTTTGCATGACAGTTCGAGATTATACCGCTAAAAATTTCTGATAAGATTGGGGCGATTTCTGCATTCAAAAGGTGATTTTATGGCGTTCTGGGATGTGATTCGATCTAATGGATTGGCGCTTTTGCCCCGGCTGGGAACTGCGCTGGCTATTTTTGTAGCCGGGTTATACTTTTCAAAGTTTTTGAGCAAGCTGGCGCGGCAAGCCTTGTCTAACCTCAAACCGGCTTCGGGCACGGCCAAGTTAATTGAAGACTTAATACGCTGGAGTATTTTGACACTCGGCACGATTATGGCGATTCAACAATTTGTGGATGTGACCGCTTTTTTGGCTGGGCTGGGCATTTTGGGCTTTACCGTAGGTTTTGCCCTGCAAGATGTGATGAAAAACTTTGCATCTGGTGTCATTTTGCTGGCGCAACAACCGTTTCGAGTGGGAGATGCGGTGGCGGTCGGCGAGTTTGAAGGGGCTGTCCGCAGCATTGATTTGCGCTCGACCGAGATTGAGACTTTTGACGGACGAATTGCCATTTTGCCTAATGCCGAGGTATTGAATCACGCCATTGTCAATTACACCCGCAGCCTTCAGCGCCGGGTGGAGGTGCTGGTAGGGATTGCCTATCAATCTGATCTAAAACTGGCGCGCGATACAGCCCTAATGGCTGTGCAAACTGTCAATGGTTTTTTGGCAGAACCCAGCCCGCAGGTTGTATTCAATAAATTTGGCGAGTTTTCAATCGATCTAACGATTCATTTCTGGGTGGACACCCGCCAAACTGGGACTATTACGGCGCGCGATACGGCCATCGAACAAATTAGCCAAGCCTTTGTTCAAAATCATATCGAAATACCGCTACCAACCAGCACAGTCCGAATGCTTTCAGAAAGCCAACCGCCCAAGGAGCAGCCATGACCAGCCGATACCAAACTTTTCTTAATAAATACCCAACCTATCCCCAAACCAATTCCATCGAAGAAATTCGCGCCAACGACTATGGCCGCCTGGATAGTACCGGCCAGGTCTATCTCGATTTCACGGGCGGCGGCCTATACGCCGATTCACAGGTGCGCCAACACCAGAAAATTTTGCTAAAGGGGGTCTTTGGCAACCCACACTCTTCAAATCCCACCTCTATGGCGGCCACCCGGCTGGTGGAAAATGCGCGCGCCTATGTTTTACACTTTTTCAACGCCGACCCCGCCGAATATGATGTCATTTTTACCCAAAATGCCAGCGGCGCACTCAAATTGGTGGGAGAATCGTACCCCTTTGGCCCTGGCGACCACTATTTACTGACTTTCGACAATCATAATTCGGTCAATGGGATTCGAGAATTTGCTCACGCCAAGGGCGCTACCGTGACCTATATGCCGCTCTGCCTGCCAGATTTACGGGTGGACGAAACCCAACTGAGCCACAGCCTGGCGCTTGCCCAACCGAATCGCAACAATCTGTTTGCTTTTCCAGCTCAATCCAACTTCTCTTCGGTCAAACACCCCCTCAGTTGGATTGAAAAAGCCCAGGCCGCCGGATGGGATGTGCTACTGGATGCCGCCGCCTTTGCCCCCACCAACAAACTGGACCTGGCAAGCTATAAACCAGACTTTGTGCCACTCTCGTTTTATAAAATTTTTGGCTACCCCACCGGGCTGGGCGCATTAATTGCCCGCAAGGACAAATTGCACAAACTGCAACGGCCCTGGTTTGCAGGCGGAACCATTACCGTGGCTTCGGTGCAAGGAGATAAGTATTATCTGGCCGAAGGCCACGCCGCGTTTGAAGATGGCACAGTAGACTACCTGAATATTCCGGCGATTGAAATTGGCTTGCGGCATATCGAAAAAATGGGCATCGAGCGGATCAACGAGCGGGTGCGATGTCTCACGGGCTGGCTTTTAGATAATTTGACGGCCATGCGCCATAGTAGTGGCCTGTCACTTGTCCGCGTGTATGGGCCAACAGATACAGAAGCCCGCGGCGGGGCGGTAACGGTCAACTTTTTTAACGGCAAGGGCCAGGCCATAGATCATCGCGCGATAGAGGAAGCCGCCAACCGCGAGAACATTTCCCTCCGCACCGGTTGTTTTTGCAACCCTGGCGCGGGAGAGGTGGCCCTGGGCATTTCGCGCGTGGAATTGGATGTATGCTTTAATGGCCCCGGTCACGAAGATCGCCTGACCATTGATGATTTCAGATTGTGTATTGATGGAAAGTCGAGCGGCGCGGTGCGAATTTCAGTAGGAATGGTCAGTAATTTTGAAGATATGGAACGCTTTTTGAACTTTACAGATGGTTTGTTGGAGAAAAGGAGCTAAAATGAACACTAAACCGGGGACTTTGCGCGGGGCTTGGGTGTTGGTTGGGATTGTGGCGGCGCTGGTGTTGGGGATGGCGCTGGGGGCATTTTTTGTTAACAGTGAGGCGGCTTGCGGCACTGGGGATTCTAATGTGATAGACCTGCTGCGGGCGCGTAACTTTGGCGCTTCGGCTTTTGACGATAAGTGGAGTAATTCTTATAGCGTTGAGCCTTATACAATTCGGGTGGTGCGCGAATCCGGTGATTTCGGTGCCTTGACGTTGATGGAGTATCTTATTTTTAACTGTGGTTACGCAGCTGCCGATCTGGATGCTTATTTTAGTGATGATAATTTTTACACTATTATCCTGGCGGATTATGAGAACCCCCTGAAAACAAATCAATGTCAATCGCAGGATGGCACGCGTTTGTATGAGTTTACTGCTCAATTTCAGGGCCAAAATTATCTACTGCGGCAATGGGCAAAACCAGATGGCGAAAAGCGGGTAATCGGATTTTTTATGGTTTTTCCGCTGGAGAACCAGTCCGCTATGTTGGAGTATGCCGGAAAGCTGTTTCCCGAATTATCGACCTGCCCCTGATTTTGTTTTGGATATGTGACGGAAAAACGCTGAGTCTGTGGGGTGTGCTTGAACAGATGCGTCTAGCGATAGAAAAAGCCCTTGCTTTCGAAAAGAAGGCAGGGCTTTTTGGTTGGATCTTGGCAAAATATGGGATAAAACCGTAAAAAATAAATGCGATCGGGGATGAATTAACTCATCTGACTACGTTGGTTAATTGGGAAGGCTGCTATTAATTTTTGTAAAGATATTGCCAACCACGGGGCCAAGAACGAGCAATACCGCAAAAACGACAACGGCTACCAAAACAAGAATGAGCGCGTATTCTACCAGACCCTGACCAGATTCTTTGAGATGCAACATTTTCACCACCTCCTTTCAAAAAAAAATAAGATGAAAACATTGTAGCGACTTACAATTTAATTTTCAATCGCCCGATTGGGCCAAAAAGGATGGGCCAGTATCGCACAACGCATAAATCGGGCAGGAGGCGCAGCCTGGCTGGCGGGCATGACAAATTTCACGCCCCAGGCGGATGAAGTTGAGATGGGCGGCATAGTAGCTGGCGGGCGGTAAGATCGATTCGAGGTAGGGATGGGCTTGTTCGACTGTCATTTGGGCGGGTCGCAAGCCAATTCGCCCGGTGACGCGGTAGACGTGGGTATCTACCGGCAGCGCTGGTTTCCCCAATGAAAAGCAAAGCACAATTGCGGCGGTTTTTGGCCCAACACCGTTAAATTTTGTCAGCCAGGCGCGGGCGGCCTCGGTGGGCAACTCCGCCAGGAAGGAGATATCCAGGCTGCCACGCTCGGCGGTGATGGAGCGCAACACTTGCTGGATGCGCGGGCCTTTTTGGTTTGCAAGCCCGGCAGGCCGAATGGCAGCGATGACCGCGTCTACGGGCGCATCGCGGACAGCTTCCCAGGTTGGGAAATGGGCGCGGAGCGCGTCGAAGGCGCGGTCACGGTTGATATCGTTGGTGTTTTGCGAAAGGATGGTGGAAACCAACTCGTCGATGGCTGGCAAAGGATTGCGCCAGGTAGGTTCGCCAAAAGCATCCAGCAAAACCTGGTGAATTTGGAGGGCGCGCTGTTCCAGGCTGGGCAAAGTGCTGGGCA
>DYPU01000028.1:27143-30999 GCA_020719725.1 Anaerolinea sp.
GCTGGGCAAAGTGCTGGGCATGATATTGCCGTCTTTAATTGATTTCCAATTGAAATGCGGGGCAACTTTTTCCAATATAGAGCTTGCGATAATTATAAAGTTGCTTTTCGGGGCCAAACTCGGCCAGTTTTTCTAGGTCGTTTTCGGATAAGGCTCCGAGCGCTTTAAGAATTGCCAGGGCGACGCCAAAACGGGCGCGGCCCGACGAGTCGCCATCGCTAATTTTAATGGTGATCCCAATGCCGGGTGAATCGGGGCCGAGCGCTCCCGGAAGCAGCCCCAGCCCCTGATAGCCCTCCGCGCCTCCTTTGACGACGATGCGGCCTTGGGCTAATTCCATCAACAAGGTATCGAAACGTTGCGGGCCGCCGACCATATCTGGATGGGCTGTCATGGCGTTTGTGATGGTGCGACAGGCCTGGGCGCGCTCGGCTGGCAGGCCAAAGGGATCACATAAACGAGCATAACCCAAGGCAGCGCTATAGAGCGGGGCGGCAAAATTGGGCGCGGAACAGCCATCTATGCCCAGTTCCACGTTTTCGACAGACAAATCGCACATTTCGGCAAAAGCCTGCAAAATGGAAGCCTGAACCGGGTGTTCAAAATCGAGATAGCTGGTGAGTGGCGCATTACGCATTTTGGCATGAGCCAACATGCCGGTATGTTTGCCTGAGCAATTGTGACGATAGGCGGTGGGCGTTTCTCCACGCAGTTTCATGGCATCGGTCGTGGGTTCATGGTAGGGATAATGTGTGCCACACATCAGGTCATCAACTCCGATGCCAATTTTGGCCTGCATGGCCTGAACAGTGGCAACATGTTCATCGGTTCCAGAATGGGAGGAGCACATGATGGCAATTTCACGCGCCGTCAGGCCAAATGTTTCGGGGCCGTGGCGTTCAATAAACGGCAAAGCCTGAAACGGTTTGGCCGTGGAGCGTAGAAAAGTGACCGCTTGTGGGTCGCCAAGTTCGGCAATCAAGCGGCCATGCGCATCAACCACCGCCGCCGCGCCAAAATGGACTGATTCGACAATTTTCCCGCGAGTCACTTCAAATATAGGTTGATAGGGAGTCTCCACGATTATTCCTCTTCGGTTTCAATGGTGTTATTGGCAGGGTGATAGCGGCGCAGGTAGTAGTGCCGCAGGCCATAGCGCAAACGCTGAGTGTATTGCTTAAGACGTTCGGCTGGCGGGGCCATTTTGGCGACCAGGCTGGGGATGAGCGATTCGATTTCCTCCAATCCATTGGGCGATTTTCCAATAGAATCTACCTTTTGGTGCAGTTCTTTAATAAAAACCAATTGCGCTTCAACCTCCTTGGCCCCCACCAACCCGCCGCGACTGCTAACGATGAGGCCGTTAATCTGCGGGGAGGCTAAAAACGCCTCGAGAGAGTGAATCCAATCGGGCAGATTGGCCGCGGAAAGGAAGGGTGGCTGTTGTTTGAGCACCATATCGCCCACAAATACCACTTTTTCAGTGGGGATGATGGCCCAGATAGCGCCGGAAGCCGGGCCAGGATGATGCTCCAGGATAACCGGTGTGCTGCTCCAGTCGATGACCATTTGCTCGGTAAAGGTGATTTCGGGCGGAGACCAACGCACCGTCCCCAACCCGGCAACCGATTCCCAATCTGCGCCGGTCTCTTCAGTTTGAGATTTAAACGTATTAGGCCGATTACGAAATGCTTGGGCAGTTTTCTCGTGGGCAATAACCGTGCAGTCCATGGCGCGCACGCCCAATGTGCGATCGGCATGAGAATCGAGATTGACCAAAAAGCGTTCCACTCCGCTGTTCAGCCCCAATAATGCGGCCCGCCACGAGCGGCCATCTTCAGGAGAGGGCGGCGCGTCCAATTGAATCAACCCATGATTAAGGGCAACCGCGCCCAAGGTGACGCCAGGATATTGGTCTTCAATGTAAATCTGGTTGGCAATTAACTGCATAGAGTAAAACTCCTTTAGTTTTTATCTATTGGTAAGGTAAAAAGAAAACGTGACCCCTGGTTGGGAGCGGGTTCAATCCATATTTTGCCGCCATGCCCCTGAACGGCGAGTTTACAAAAAGCCAGGCCAACCCCCAAGCCACTGGGGCCGCCTTGTTTTTTGAGGCGCGTAAATTTATCAAAAACACGTTCCCGGTCGGATTCTGGAATGCCGGGGCCGTTGTCTTGCACGCAAACTTGCAGCCACTCTTCGTGAGCAGTAACAAAAATTTCAATCTGGCTTTCAACGGGCGTATATTTGATGGCGTTTTCGGTCAGATTGATGATAACGCGCCGAATCATATCCACGTCCACCGCCACCTGAGGCAAGCCCTCGGCAGCATGAAGCAAAATACGCTGATTACGACCTTCGGAAGCAGGTTTCACCGCTTCGATAGCCTCGTTGACCAGGGTTTGACAGAGAACCGACTGCTTTTCACCCACCGGTTGGTTCTGTTCCAGCCGATTCAAATCTAGCAAGGATGCGATCAGGCGCTGAATACGATCTATAGAATGATGAGCAATGCGCAAAATGGCATCGCTATTCTCTTTTTCAGTATCGACAATCATGGCGCTAAGCATTTCAACACTGGAAAGGATATTTGCCAATGGAGAACGAAGGTCGTGGTAAATCATGGCGGCCAGGTCTTCACGCAAAGCATCCAGGTCCTTACGTTCGGTAACATCCCGCAAAATCCACTGGATCGATTCCGATACGTCAAAAATTACTTTACGCACATAGACTTCAATTGGACGCTTATCGCCCTGACTGTCGTACAAAGTAGATTCGTAAACAATCGCAGAAGAAGAAATCAACTCAAATTGGTGGCCGGTTTTTTCAAAATTTACATCGTGCATTTGTTCGATTAAGAACTGATGAAGTTCCTGAGGGCTATGACCAGAAAGGACAGTGGCCTGCATATTGGCTTCGAGAATGTGTCCCTGTAAATCTGTGATCACAATGGGATCAATACTGTCTTCAAACAAATCTCGATAACGGCGGCGAATCGCATCCAACCGCTCAAAAAGCTGCGCATTCTGGACAACCGTCCCGCCCAGGCTGCCCAACCCGGTCAGCACCAATAACGCATCGCCATCAAAGCCTTTGCCAATCGGGTTGAAAACTTCCAGAACTCCGATCAATTTTCCCTGAACATGAATTGGCGCACAAGCCAAAGAACGCACCTTGCCAATTGCCATTTCAGCATCTGAAAGCAAGGTCTCGCTCGTTACCGCAGAGACAATCACCCCGCGCCCGTCGCGCACCACCATACCAGCCACCCCACCCTTGGCCTTAATCCGTTTCCCTTTAATTTTTTCAGCGCCTTCCCCCAATGCGCCATGAAAAACAAGCTCGGAATTTTCTGAAATCAACCCCAGCGCAACAGTTTCCACTTGCAAAGCCTGCCTGGCCTGATTCAAAATTCGCTCGTAGGCCTCTTCCATCCGTAAAGAAGCATTCATGTTAACAGCGCCCTCAGCCAGGGCAGTCATCACCCGCGCCTGGCGCTGACTCTCTGAGAACAACCGCGCATTCATAATTGTGACCCCGGCCTGGTCGGCAATGGCCTGCATTAATTCCAGATGCTCATCGTTATAAGCCTTGGGGATAGGGTGAACCAATGTCAGCACACCCACCAGCTTTTCACGCGCCAGCAACGGCACACAAATCGCAGATTTTGCGCCAGAACGCTCCAATGCGTCATCCTCACGGCGCAGCCAACGCTCGTCTTTGCTCGTATCAGGGATAAGCGCCCCTTCCCGGTTACGCACCACCCAACCCGCCAGACCACGTTCAATGGTATCGCGCAGTTGAATCGTGGTCGTTTCGCGCAATTGATTCCCGTAAACAATCGCCGAATCCACCA
>DYPU01000116.1 GCA_020719725.1 Anaerolinea sp.
CCGCAGTTTCCCATTGCCCTTCGGGATGTATACTCGCAGTACCGCTTGCGCCTGAAAACGACCCTCCCGATGCAAACGCCAGAGGGCGAGTTTGCCAGCGAGCTGGTTTACACGTTTACGCTGTTTGACGACCTGCCCCACCTGTTTGTAGACGTGGAGGCGCGCTATGCCTGCACGCCCAAGCGCCAGGTGATTCACAACCTGACCCAAAAACTGCGCCGGTTGATGGAGATTTGCGCTGGGAGGAAACCGCGCCATTCCAACTGACGCCCGCCCTGACGGCCCCCGCCGCCACGCCGCTGCGGGTCTGGAAACACAATTACCTGGGCATTACCTCGTTTTACGATTTGAACTATGGCCAATTTAACCCAAAAAACCGCAGTCTGGATGCGTTCAACCATCAGGTGACGGCGGGTTGGGTGGCGGTTTCAAACGGAAAACAGGGCTTGCTGGTAGGCGAGAATGCGCAAACGCTGGCTTCGATGGCCTTTTGCCCGCTGCGCCTGCGCGAAAAAGAGGCTCAACAAACGATTTCCCTAAACCCCTTTGGTTCGTATTACGGCAAACAGTTCGATTATTCGCACCTGGGCGGCAACGGCAATGGGACGGTCATCATGCAGGCCTTCAGCGGCGCACTCGCGCCAAACGGGCCATCGTTCAACGGCGAGACGCTACATTTTTCGCTGCTGATCGCGCCCTACAGCGGCGACGAACCGCCGCAGGAATTGCAGGATTTCGCCGCCGCGCACTTTTACGCGCCAGGCGTCATCCTCCACGCCGCGCCGCCAGGGTTGGAAGCCAGCACCCTTGGCGAGATTGCAGGTTATATTGCTGACGAAAAAAACCGCGCCGCGCTGGCAGCAGACACTCCGCTCACGCCGCCCTCCGCTTTCCTGGCGAATCCCTCCACCGGGGCGGTGGACCTGGTTTGGGACGCCCCGCGCGAAGGGCCGGTGACTGGCTACGAGGTTCAGTGGCGCGCGGCGGCGGATTCGACCTGGCAGTCGGTTCACATCGTTCCGCTGACGCGCTGGCACAAAAATGGGCTGACCGACGGCCAGCCCATGCAATTCAAAATCCGCTCTGTGCGCGGCGAGGCACATTCTAATTGGTCGCCCGAACAGCCCTGCACCCCCGGCGCGGTGACAGATTCGTCGGTATTGGCGATGTTTAGCAGGGTTCCAGGGTGGACAATGGTAAAAATTATCTCTCTCAGCCTGTGGTCACTACTGCGGGCAAAAATCCAGGAGAAAAAGCCATGATCTTTGACAGCCTCAACAACTTCAGCCGTTACGCCGGGCTGGGGAACAACCTGCCCGCCGCGCTAAAATTCCTGCTGGAAAATGAGCTCACAGCTTTACCGGTTGGCCGCCTGGAACTGGACGGTGACAATCTCTATGCGCTGGTGCAGGAATACACCACCAAACCCGCCGAACAGGGCGTGTGGGAAGCGCATCGCAAGTACATCGACATCCAGTACATGGTCAGCGGATCAGAACGGATGGGCTTTGCCCAACTCAGCACCATGCAATTGGGGGAATATCTACCCGAACGGGATTTCCAGCCGCTGAGCGGGATTGGTCTTCGCAGATTAACTTTGGTATCCGACCAAAATCACGCAAACCTGTTTTTACAACGCGCACCCTCTTTTCAAACATTGCCCGACTGACGCAGGTTGATCGCTTAAAATCGTCGCCTTTCAGAGTTTGTATGGTCTCGTAGCGCATCTGTCTATTATCAGGACATACCCGTTACTTATGCAAGAGGTCTACTCTTCAGACGTTCTGCGCCATCAACAATAAATTCCAAGCCCGGACACATTTTCAGAATTTGTTCAATATCCTAAACCTTGCGAGCTGGCAATTATTTTCGTAGCCTAAAGCCTGATGCAAAATGGGTGTCAAACGTTGGACCCATTCCCCAGATTGAATTTGGCAGCTCAAACAAAAAAACGACGATTCGGTAAAGTCTGACAATTAATCGTATAGCAGGTTATGCTATAATATTTCTATGCAATCCACAAATACGCTGCCCACTCTTCCAGTCCCTGAACAATCTCCGCCACCTGTAGACCCAGCCATCGAGCGTGAACGCCGCAATATGGCAATTGGCTTAACCCTAGGCGGGGTTTTATTGCTGGCCTTTATTATCCTGTCTATCGTTTTCTTGATGACAACTGATGAAACAAACACCAGCAAAATTCGAGATATTTTCATCATCTTTATGGCCCTCGAATCGCTGGTAATAGGCGTGGCTCTGACGGTGTTGATTGTACAGGTTTCGAGCCTGGTAAATCTGTTGCAGAATGAAGTACGTCCCATGCTTGAAGCCACCAATGAAACCATCAATTCCCTGCGTGGAACGACGGCTTTCTTGAGTGAAAACATGGTGGAACCAGTGATTAAGCTCAACTCCTATCTTGCAGGGCTAAAACGCCTGCTCGATATGATTGGGATCAAGCAAAAATAAATATCCCTTTACTCAAATTAAAAATTTCCGCTACGAAAGGAACTATTCTATGTCTGACCATGATGAATTTGGTGCTTTTTTGGTAGGTTTTATCGTTGGTGGCCTGGCAGGGGCTGTGGCAGCCCTATTGCTTGCACCACAATCTGGCGAGGAAACTCGCGCTGTTATTAAAGAGCGCTCAATTGAGTTGCGTGACCGCGCCACGGCTGAAGCCGAAGATGCCTGGAAACGCGCCGAAGAAACCGCTAAAGAAGCTCGCTCGCGGGCAGATGAACTTGCCAAACAAGCCATCGCCCAGGGTGAAGAGATTACACTCAAAGCCCGCGAAAAAGGCAAAGAGTTTGCCGAAACCGCCAAAAAAGCGGTCGCCCGCGGCAAAAAGGGTAACTCACCCGAATTACCAGAACTGCCCATCGAAGCCTAATTCGATCTTGAGAACGGAAAAATCCCCAGATGAACCCTGCTCTGGGGATTTTTTATTGGATAAATGAATTGGTTTTGTTTCAAAAAGAAAAATAGACCGCGAACAATGCAGATTTAACCGATTTTCGCTGATCTTTTTCAAAAAAGTCATGAAATAGCCATATAAAAATAAAAAAAGGCATGTAAAATTTGCTTATTCATCACTTTCACTGCGTGACAAAGATTAATAGTTGCCAGGCGGCCTGTTCGAAAGAAGAAGAAACCCATAGTGGAAACGCTTACGCTTGCATTTTTGGGTCATTTGGTTGGGGACTATCTTTTACAAACCGACTGGATGGCTGAGAACAAGAAATATAAAACCATGCCCTGCCTGCTGCATAGTGCGCTATGGGCAGGTTCAGTTGTGTTTTTTACCGGCTGGGGATTCTTGCCCTTTGTACTGCTGCTTGTTGCTCATTTCATCCAAGATCGCACCTATCTCATCCGCGACTGGATGCACTTGATGGGACAAGACCGCTTTGCAACTGGCTCATACTCACCGTGGGGGATGGTGATTGTCGATAATACGTTGCATTTATTACAAATTTGGCTAATCTGGAAATTTATTGTGTAAACGTAAATCAGCCAGCGATCATTTGAAGCATTTGGTCTTTGATAGTCGCATTGCAAGCCAGGGCTTCGTCGTGGGCGTGGCCTTCGCGGCCATCCCAACTGCCGAAGTAGCCGCCGGCTTCCTTGAAGATGACCGGGAAGGGGCCGCAGTCCCAGATGTTCATGATTGGGTCGAGCATGGCTTCGGCGCGGCCAGTGGCAACACATAAGTAGCCGTAGGCATCGCTCCAGCCGCGCGAGGCGTAGGCAGCTTCGTTGAGGCGCTTCCAGGCTGCGCCGCGATTCTGGCGGACCATATTCCGTTCGTTGGTGTAGCAGATGTAGGCCCGGTCGAGGCTGGCGACTTCTGAAACGCGCGCGCGGCGTCCGTTCCACCAGGCGCCCAATCCATCGGCGGCACAGAGCATTTCGTCGGTGCCGGGGTAGTAGGCCGCGCCGACCTTAATCTGGCCGTCGATTTCGAGGCCGATCAGCACACCGTAGAGCGGAACACCGCGCAGGAAGGATTTGGTGCCGTCGATGGGGTCGATGATCCAGCGCTGCGAAGCGAATTGGGCTGTCGATGCGCCGAATTCTTCTCCGAGGATGGCGTGGGTTGGGTAGTGTTTTTCGATTTCGAGGCGGATGAATTCTTCGGCGGCGCGGTCGGCGGCGGTGACGGGGCTGTCGTCGGGTTTGTAGTCGGGGCGGATGCCGGTGTTGAAGTAGCCGAGGGTGATGCGTCCGGCGCGGTAGGCCAGGTCGGTGGCAAAGGTGAGGAGAGGGGAGAGGTTCATGGGTTATTTATACTCATCAAAGAACTTGGTCACGACTTCATATGCTTGAATTGGTCGGACCCCCAATTCCAATTTTTCAAACATATCCATTAATTTATCGCCATCAACAAGCTCAATGGGAGGAACACCATCGCGGGATGCCTCTTTTTTGGCTTCAGTTGTAAAAGTGCCGGTCGTTAAAATAATACCTTTGTCAGCGCGGCCTTGCATTGTCCCTCGAAAATCACGCACCTGAGAAGGAACCACAGACCCTTTGTATCTTTTGCATTGAAACAAAACTTTAAAGCTAACAAACGGATTTACCTGCAATACACCAATTCCATCTATCCCGCCATCGCCAGAACGTCCCGTAATTTCAACCTTCTCAAAACCCGATTCACGCAATAAGCGCTGGCATAATCGTTCAAAACCTTCCGGTGATAAACCTAACAAAATAGTCATCAATTCCGTGCGATGGTCAACATCTTCGGAAACCTCTACTTCATTTGGTTTATTTTTCTCAGAATCAACCTTTTTCTGTTTCTTATCAGAAGAAAATTGTTTATGAACATCATTGAAAATTTGCAAAGCAGCATCGTGTGATAAGTTCGCAGTTCTTCCTGAATTGGTCAAAGTCCATACTCCACGAGTGGACGCATCAATAAAACCAGCCCTAGCCAAATAAAATCTTGCCCAGTTTACATTTTTAGTGAGCCGCAGTTCACCGCTTGGGATCATTTCATTCCGTTCTTTTTCAGATAATGAAAGCTTTTCAATAATAAAATCAACAACTTCGTCAGGTCTACCTGACCCGCCCAATTCTTTCAGCGCATCCAAAACAGGCTGAAAAAACCTCACAAACTGCGGACCTTTTAATATTGTTGGGGTCATAAATTATCCCTTCTGCTGAATCAATTTCTGCAAAAAGCCTGACTCTTGTTCAGGCGTATTAATTTCCCCATCCAGCCAGGCGGCGCGCAGGGTGGCGAGGATATGGGCGTAGCGTGGGCCAGGGGGCAGGCCGAGGGCTTTCAGGGTTTCACCGTCTGCGGCAGGGTGGATGTGCCGCCAGGTGCTGACGTAGCGCTCCAGGGCGGGTTCGCGGCTGAAGATGTGCACGGCATACAGGGCCGGGAGCGGAACTTCTGTCAGCCGCCGCACCCAGGCCGAGGGGCGGGCATCCGTGAGGGCGGGCAAATCCGCTGTCAGCGCGGAAACAGCCTGGATGGTTTTGAGAACGGCCAGGGGGAAGTTCAGGCGCTCGTGCAACAGGTCGATTTGGGCGTAGTGCAGATTCCCTAACCACAGGGCGTAGCCTAAAACCACCTTTAACGTCTGGCCGTTGAAGGCGCAGTCGAGTCCCCACCCAGGGGCGGGAAGGGCAGCCAGGCCGGAGGAAAGCCGGTC
>DYPU01000117.1 GCA_020719725.1 Anaerolinea sp.
AAAAGCCAGCGTCGAAATCATGGGCATTTTGCACAAGCTCCACGATCAGGGCGCACCCAAACAACCGGAACACTTATGAAACCAAAGAAAATCATCCGTTCTGCCTGGGAGGGACTAATGCTCAACAAAGTCCGCTCCTTCCTGACCACACCGGGAGTCATCATCGGCGTAGCCTCAGTCATCGTTATGCTGGCCGTTAGCGCCGGAACCGAAGCCGCAATCGCAGAGCAAATCAACGCCCTGGGCGCAAATCTAATTATCGTCTCCCCGGCCCGCGGCACGCCCGGCGCAGCTCGCAACCTGCTCATTGATGACGCTTACGCCATTGCCGAGCAGGTTGTTGGCATCACCGGCATCTCTGCCGAGCAAGCCCCCGTCGCCCAAACCGTCAAAGCCAATAATCTGACCCTCGAATCAATCGCCATCATCGGCGTCACCGCCGACTTCCCCGATGTGCGTGATTACACCGTCGCCAGTGGGCGCTTCTTCGAGAGCGCAGAAGACGAGCGCAAAGCCAAAGTCGCGGTACTCGGCGCAGGCATCGCCCTCGACCTGTTCGGCACAGAAGACCCCATCGGCCAAACCGTCACCGTCGGCACCAGCAAGCTCGTCATTCTGGGCGTTATGGAAACCAAAGGCATGGTAGCAGATGTCGATTACGATGGCCGCATCTATCTGCCCATCAATCTGGTCTTTCAAAAATACGTCACCACCTCCTCCATCGGCGGCGACCGTGTCCGCACCATCTATGTTAAATCCGAAAGTCCCGAAAAAATCCCCAGCATTATCGCCCAAATCAGCGCTCTGCTGGTCGAACGGCACGATGTTGAACCCAGCAAACCCGATTTCTCCGTCCAAACCCAGCAAGACATCATCTCAACTCAAGAAGCCACCACCGCCGCCTTCCGCGATCTGCTGGCCTGGGTGGCAGGCGTCTCACTCGTCGTCGGCGGCATCGGCATCATGAACATCATGCTCGTCAGCGTCACTGAACGCACCCGCGAAATCGGTCTGCGTCAGGCGCTTGGCGCGCGCCCGTCAGATGTCTTGCTTCAATTTCTGCTGGAAGCTATTATCCTTAGCCTGGCGGGCGGGCTGGCAGGAGTCGCGCTCGGGGTAGGCGGCGCATACCTGTTCGGCGCACTGGGAACCATGCAAACCGCCATCGTACCCGAATCAATTCCACTTGCATTTGGGGCCGCCGCCATTGTTGGCATTTTCTTCGGCTACTATCCGGCCACCCAGGCCGCCAAACTCGACCCAATTGTGGCCCTACGCCACGAATAAACCACTCACATAAGAAAAGGAACAAAACGATGAACCGCTCAACCCTTCTACTGCTGATCACATCTTTAGCCCTGCTACTTTCTGCTTGCGGGACGCCTGCCACGCCCGCGCCGGCTACCTCCGCCTCAGCCGACTCTGGACCTGAAGCCGTTACCGCAACCCCTGCCCCGGCAAATTCTGTCGCCGAACGCCCCAGCCTGAATATCACCTATGCCGATGCTCTCAGCCCGCGCCTGCTGCTTTCACTCGGCACACTCAAACTGGCCGAAACTGCCAGCCCCATCACCCCCGAACAAGCCCCACAACTGCTCATACTCTGGCAAGCCCTCACCAATCTCACCAACTCTGGCACCGGCGCCACTGAAGAAGTGAACGCCCTGCTGCTGCAAATTGAGCAAACGCTGAGCGCAGATCAGATCGACGCCATCAATGCCATGCAATTGACACAAGTCGAAATGCAAACCTGGGCACAAGCCAATGGCACCACAACTGGCACGGGCGGCGGCTCTGGCGGCGGACAAGGCAGCGGCGGGCTATCTGCCGAAGCTCGCGCCACCCGTCAGGCCGAAAACGGCAAAACTGGCAGCACCGGCGGCAACGAAAACGGCTTATCTGCCGCAATTGCCAATGCGCTGATCGCTTACCTGCAAAGCATTCCCTAAGCACTCCAATCCATCAAAAGGACCTTCTCATGAAACAACTCAGTATTTTTATTTTCATCTTCTCCATTCTCCTCAGCGCCTGCGCCCCAGCCACCGAAACCACGCCCGCGCCGCCGACCTCGGTTGCGGGAGTCTATCTCAGCACCGAATATGCAGATGCCGCCAGCCTGCGTAACCAACTGGCCTTTGGCACACTCCAACTAAGCGGTACACCCAACGCCGTCAACGCCGAACAAGCCCAAGCACTGATCCCACTCTGGCAGGCGATCATAGCCCTGAGCGGCGGCGAAACCACCGCCAGCGAAGAACTGACCGCCGTACAAGACCAAATCAGCCAGACCATGACCCCAGCCCAACTGCAAGCCATCGCCGCGCTGCAAATTACCAACACCGACCTGAGCGCCTTCTACGCCGAATACGGCATCGCCCTACCGACCCCCGTTCCCGGCCTCGCAAAAGTTCCCGGCTCTGGCGGCAAAACCGAAGAAGAAAAAGCCGCCGCTCAGGCCACCGCTGCCGCAGCGGGCATCACCAATACCGGAACCAGCGCCGGGCAAGCTGCCAAAACCTTGCTGTTCGAAAAAGTAATTGAAACTCTCAAATTGATTACTCCGTAAAGCCATTTGCCAGCGAATCTTTCAAAAACATAAAAAAAGACCCGCAGATGTCATAGATTGGTAAAATACGTGTCGCAAGAATAAAACATTTCTAAAAAGTAGCAGGGTACTTTTAGACAAACATCTAATATGTTACAATTGCGCCAATCTACCCTATAAAGAGAGAAACCATGGAAGAAAAACTGCAAAAACTCAAAGACTATCTTGGCGAAGCCGCCGACCTCTATCAGGTTGCAGCCCTGCTCGGTTGGGATCAGCAAACCCAAATGCCCCATGGGGCCGCCGCCACTCGCGGCCAACAAATGGCAACCCTCAGCGCCCTGGCTCACCAAAAAGCAACCCGGCCCGAAATTGGCGACCTATTTGAAGAACTCCTGCCCTGGGCCCAAAACCTCGACCACGACAGCGAAGAATATCGCCTCATCACCGTTTCCGCCTCCGACTACGACAAAGCCACCCGCGTCCCCTCCGAATTCGTAGCCGAAGAATCTCAAATTACCGCCATGGCCCACGAAGCCTGGGCTGAGGCCCGCGCCAAATCAGACTTTTCCATCTTCCAGCCCCATCTCGAACAAATCTTGGAGCTAAAGAAGAAATATATCTCCTTCTTCCCAGCCGCCGACCACCCCTACGACACCCTGCTCGATGACTTTGAACCCGGTATGAAAACCGCCGATGTCAAAACCATCTTCGAGGCCCTGCGCCCGCAGCAAGTGGAGCTCATTCAGGCCATCGCCAGCCAGCCCCAAGTGGACGACTCTTTTATGCACCTGGAATATGACGAAGACAAACAATGGGATTTTGGCGTCAAAGTGGCCACAGCTTTTGGCTACGATTGGAACCGGGGCCGCCAGGATAAATCGACCCATCCCTTCACCATCAATTTTGGTATGGACGATGTCCGCATCACCACCCGCTTCGAGAAAAATCTGCTCGGCTCGGCCCTCTTCAGCACCATGCACGAAACCGGCCACGCCCTCTACGAACAAGGCGTCGGTCACATCTGGGCCCGCACCCCGCTCGCCAGCGGCGCCTCGCTCGCCATCCACGAATCACAAAGCCGCATGTGGGAAAACCTGGTTGGGCGGTCACTGCCCTTCTGGGAACACTTCTACCCCAGCCTGCAAGCCAGCTTCCCCAGCCAACTCGGCCAGGTCAGCCTCGAAAAATTCTACAAAGGTATCAACAAAGTCGAACGCTCCCTGGTTCGGGTCGAGGCCGACGAAGCCACCTATAACCTGCACGTCATGCTGCGTCTCGAACTCGAAATTGCCATGATCGAAGGCACAGTCGCCGTCAAAGACCTGCCCGAATTATGGAATACCAAAATGAAAGACTACCTCGGTCTAACCCCACCCAACGACGCCAAAGGCGTTCTACAAGACATCCACTGGTCTGGCGGCATGATCGGCTACTTCTCCACCTACGCCCTCGGCAACCTCATCTCCGTCCAACTTTGGGAAAAATTCAAAACCATCAACCCCGAAATCGATGATCAAATGCGCAACGGCGACTTCTCCAACCTGCTCTCCTGGTTGCGCGTCAAAATTCACCAACATGGCCGCAAGTATCAACCCCAAAAGCTGGTCGAGCGCATCACCGGCTCCAAAATCGACCCGGCCCCCTACGTCCAATATCTCAAGACCAAATACAGCGCCATCTACGAGTTATAGATTTTACAACCACCCCAACCGCCGGAATCAAACCGGCGGTTTTTTATTTTCATTCTCTATGATATAAATCGGAACTATGAACCGTCTTCTACGCCTCAGCCTTCTCCTTTGCACTCTGAGTCTTACCCTGGCCTGCACCCGCACCGACCGCGCCACCCTGATCCTGCCCACCGTCACCGCGACCGAATCCACCCCGTTGCCAGCCCCCCTGCTTCAGACCAAACTCCCCACTCAAAAACCGAGCAAAACCCGCAAACCGCCCAGCGCCACAGCAACTATCACCCTAACCCCCTCCGCCACGCCCACCCGCACCCCGCGCCGCTCCCCCACCCCCACCTTCACCCCATCCAACACCGCCACCCTCGACCCATCCAATGTGCTACTGCGCTTTGTCTCACCTGGGCCAATGTCCAAGTTGGTCTCACCCATCAACCTGGTCGTTTTTGTCTCTGCCGAATATACCGGCCTAACCCGCATCGAACTGATAGGCGAAGATGGCCGCGAACTCTACCGCAAAGTTTTTCGGACCTACAATCAGCGCACCGCCAGCCGAGTATCCGAACAAATTCAGTTTGAAATTCCCACCGCCGCCGAAGTCGCCCGCCTGCAAGTCAGTACATACGATGATTATGGCCGCATGATGACCTACAACTCAGTGCGAGTCTTACTGCTGGCCGTCGGAGAAAACTTCTTCACCCCAGCCTACGAACCGCTCGAAAGAGTTGTCCTACGTTCCCCGCGCCGCAATGCGGAAATCAACGATGGGGAAGTACGCATCGTGGGCCAAATTCGCCCCGTCAATAACGGCCCAGTCATTCTAGAGCTAATCGACCGCGCCGGAACCGTCTTAAACTCGCGTGTTTTATATTTTGACGCCTCCATCGCCGAATATCAAGACTTTGAAACCAGCCTACCCTACCAAATTACCGAAAAACAAGTTTACGCCCGCATCATCTTGCGTCAAAGCGATGACCGCATCTCCGGCCTGGCCTATCTCTACAGCCACGAGATTTTACTAAAGCCTTGACTTTAAAAGACCAAGGTGATAATATTAGTTTTCATAAACGACGCGGGGTAGAGCAGTGGCAGCTCGTCGGGCTCATAACCCGGAGGTCGCAGGTTCGAGTCCTGTCCCCGCAACTTTTCGCAAAAAACCGTAGACATCTAGTCTACGGTTTTTTGCTAGCCCGGAGGTCTGTAGTTGGTCAATTTTCTCACAATGGAGGATTTTGCCATGAACCACAGACCCCCGGTTTCGTTACCACTCACAAAGGCCATTGAAGGCTTTCTCAACTTTAAATCTGCTGAAGGCATTTCTGACCGAACAGCAGAACTATCTATTACCCACATCTTATGAAGAACCCAATTGGACGCGGATCGCCGCTGAA
>DYPU01000029.1 GCA_020719725.1 Anaerolinea sp.
CGGGCGATGGGATTCGAACCCACGACCTTCTCCTTGGCAAGGAGACGTACTACCGCTGTACTACGCCCGCAAAATCGGCCATTTTTTCACTTGACCGAGAGTGCCGAGAGACAGAATCGAACTGACGACACTGCGATTTTCAGTCGCATGCTCTACCAACTGAGCTATCTCGGCAAGTAGCTTTGTTTGTTAAGCGTGCGTGATTTTACTAGCAACCTATAAGATTGTCAAGCACGTTTTTTGCCAAAATAAGATTGTCTTTTGGGTCAAATTACAATAATTTTACACCTGGCTCATCATCGCATAACCCCCAGACTCTACAATAAGCCTAATTCAACCAATCAAAAGGAGAAAAAATGAACACCCTGTTTCGTAAACTGCTCCCCACTATTGTCGTTGCCCTGCTTATTTTGGGCGTTTTGCCTCTGCAAACAGCCTCAGCCGCTGGGCTGCAAGAAGATACACAGCCGCCGGCAGGGCGGGCCAATCAGCTTGTAGAGCGTAAACTCCAAAAAGAGCAACGTCGTTACGAAGCTCAGGCCAAAGTCTTTGAACGCGCTGCCGATTTACTCGAAAAGGCCCAAATCCTGATGGATCGCGCTGCCGAAAAAGCTCTCGATACCAGCGCCGTTCAGGCAGCCCTTGCAGAATTTGAAACGGCTGTCACAGAAGCCAAACCGCTCCATACCCAGGCGGGTGGCCTAATCGAAGCCCATGCCGGATTTGATGCAGATGGAACTGTGACTGATCTGGAAGTGGCCGCCGAAACAGTTGAGAAAATCCACCTGCTGCTTGACCAGGCCCGTGACGATGTTCACGACGAGCGCGAGGCCTTGCAACACGCCTTATGGGATCTATTCCAGGCCGGTTTGATGAACAACTAAATCAAAATTAAATGTCCAATGGCTTAAGGCTGGCCCTTCAGCCATTGGACATTGTCTCAAAACCTACGAGTCCGGCTGTTTGGGGAAGCAGCTTTGCAGTAAAATCAAACCATCTCAAACAGGAGAAAACCCCATGACCCGAACCGTAATCGCAACCGAAAAAGCCCCTAAAGCGCTCGGCCCCTACTCAGCGGCCATCCAGACCGACCAATTTGTCTTTTGTTCTGGTCAGACCGGCATTGACCCGGCCACCAACGAACTGATTGGCCCAGAAGTTGAAGCTCAAACCCGCCAGGTACTCACCAATTTACAAAACGTCCTCGAAGCTGCCGGCTCCGGCCTGGATTTAGTTGTCAAGACCACCGTTTTCTTGCGCGACATGGCCGACTTTCCCAAAATGAACGCCATCTATGCCGAATTCTTCCCATCCAATCCACCGGCTCGTTCCACCTTTGCGGTTGCGGGCTTGCCCAAAAATGCCCAGGTCGAAATCGAAGCTACTGCCCTTAAACGCTAATTTGCATGTCTGCTCAAACCATTCTGTTGGTCGATGATGAACCCTCCATCATCCAACTTTCACGCCTGTATCTGGAACGCGATGGTTATAAAACCCACAGTCAGGGCGATGGCGCTCAGGCGCTGGAAGCCATTGAAAAACTCAAGCCCGATTTAGTGGTTTTGGATGTGATGTTGCCCGGACTGGATGGCTTCGAGGTTTGCCGCCGCCTGCGGGCCGCCAACAACCCGGTTCCCATCCTCATGCTTACCGCGCGCGATGAAGACATCGACAAAATTGTCGGGCTGGAATTGGGCGCAGACGATTATCTGACCAAACCCTTTAACCCGCGTGAGCTGGTTGCGCGGGTTAAAGCGATTCTACGCCGAACGGATAAAAGCCCGAATCCTGATTCCGCGCCCCTGCATTTGGCAGACCTGGTAATTGACTCCGCCCGCCGCGAAGTGATGGTGAGCGGACTACCCGTGGAACTGCGTACTCAAGAATTTGAATTACTCTACCTTTTGGTGCAAAACCGTGGCCTGGTGCTGACTCGTGAAAAATTACTCGAAAAAGCCTGGGGTTTCGATTTCTACGGCCAAACACGCACCGTAGATGTCCACATTGCCCAACTGCGCCGCAAAATTGGTGCCAGTCAGGTCAAAATTGAAACCGTAACCGGTATTGGCTATAAAATTGTCGTGTAGCCGCTCTGTGGGGTAAAACCATGTTTTCAACGCTGCGTTCCCGCCTTTGGCTGACCTATGCCCTGATGATTGCCACCGCGCTGGTAGTGATTACCATTATTTTTTTTATTTACCTGCTGCGAAACCCTCCCGCTTTGCGCCAGTTGACGGTTCAGATGAATCTGGCGCTAAATGTGCTATCGCAAAAAAACGAAAATTGGTCAGATTTATCCCTGGCTCGTACCGAGCGCTATTTAACCGAGCAGGATGAGATTTTTGGGGTACGTTTCCTTCTTTTAAGCCCGGCGCGAGTCCTTTTAATCGACACGCGTGCGGGAGAGACCCCGGCGCTGGCTGCCAACAAGCTGATTCGGTTAACGCGCCTGACGCAGATTGTGGAAGATGCCAATGGAAAGCGTTGGCTGACGGTGGTGCGAAAACTGTCGGATGGCCGTTTTTTGGTGGCGGCGGCTCCCAGGCCGGTGGTTTCAGTTCTTTCGGTGCTGACAGATGAATTTTTGCCGCCAATTTTTCAGGGTGGGTTGGTTTCGTTGGCCCTGGCTCTAATTTTGGCCTTTGGCGTTGCACGCTGGGTGGCCGATCCATTACAGCGGCTGGTTGGCGCCGCTGGTCAGTTTCCGGCTCAGGGTGCGAAGCCGCTTCCGTTGGATGGCCCGCAAGAAGTACGAGAGTTGGTCAATGCGTTTAATCAGATGACGGATCGGGTGCAGTTTAGTCAAAAATCTCAAAAAGATTTTGTGGCCAATGTTTCACACGAGCTAAAAACCCCGCTTACATCGGTTCAGGGGTTTGCTCAGGCGCTTTTGGATGGGACTGCTGAAACGCCTGAAGTGCAACGCGCGGCGGCTCAAATTATTTACGACGAGGCCGGACGGATGCACCGCATGGTTTTGGATTTGCTCGATCTGGCGCGCCTGGATGCGGGGACATTGGAGTTGAAGCGCGGCATGGTGGATGTTTCGGCGTTGTTGGCGAATACGGTGGAGAAGTTTTTACCGCAAGCTGGCCGGGCTGGCGTTCAGATTGCGTTTTCAGGCTCGACAGTGCCGCTTATTTCGGGGGACGGCGACCGCTTGGCGCAGGTTTTTACCAACCTGGTGGAAAATTCACTTAAGTTTACCGCTGCCGGGGGCCGGGTTTTGCTGAATGCGGCTCTGGTCGGAGACGGGTTGGATGTAAAAGTGTCTGATACGGGGATTGGGATTGCTGAAAAGGCGCTGCCCTATATTTTTGAGCGTTTTTATCAGGCCGATACTGCGCGACAGGGGGGTGAAAAGCATGGCGCGGGCCTGGGCTTGTCTATTGTGAGCGAAATCGTGCGGGCGCATGGTGGTAAAATAAGCGTTCAGAGTTCGCCGGGGCAGGGCAGTGTTTTTACGGTTTCTTTGCCGCTTGTTTCGCCCGACGCTTCTACCCTTGTGCGCAAAAAAAGATAAATGCTCCCGACTGTTTCGCTTATTATCCCTTGTTATAACGAGGAAAAACGTATCCGTACTCTACTGGATGCGCTTTTGGCGCAGACTTATCCGCGCGCGTTGTTGGATGTGACGATTGCGGATGGCCTTTCGCAGGATGGGACGCGGGCGGTGATTGCCGGTTTTCAGCGTGAGCACCCCGACTTGACAATAAAAGTAATTGATAATCAGGCTCAAACCATTCCGGCGGCGTTAAATCGGGCGATTGATGCTTCGGCGGGGGAATTGCTTATTCGATTGGATGCGCATTCGGCTCCGTACCCGGAGTATGTGGAGAAAGCCGCAGCGGCATTGGTTGCTGGGAAGGCTGAAAATGTTGGCGGAGTTTGGGAAATTCGCCCTGGCGCTGAAAACGGCCTGGCGGCGGCGATCGCCGTGGCGGCGGCCCACCCATTGGGAGTTGGTGATGCGCTTTACCGCCATGCCAAAGCCGCAGCGTATGTGGATACTGTCCCGTTTGGAGCGTTCCGGCGCTCTTTGCTTGATAAAATCGGCAAGTTTGATGAATCCCTGCTGAGCAACGAAGATTATGAGTTTAATACGCGTATTCGTCAGAGCGGCGGGCGGATTTGGCTCGACCCACAGATTCGGTCAATCTATTTTGCCCGCGCTACACTAGGAGCCTTGGCGCGTCAGTACTGGCGCTATGGCCTGTGGAAATTTCAAATGCTGCGGCGTTATCCCGCTACGCTGCGCTGGCGGCAGGCCTTGCCGCCGCTTTTTGTGCTGACTGTGCTGGTCTCGCTGGTTTTGGCTGCTTTCCTGCCTTTGTTTGGCTGGCTCTTGACTATTATCCTGACCGCCTATTTCGGCGTTTTGCTTGTGGCTGGTGCGATCAAAGCGACTCGCGTAAATAAGCTTTCCCTGGTGCTGGGCCTGCCGTTGGCAATTGTCACCATGCACTTCTCCTGGGGGCTTGGCTTCTTGTGGAGCATCTTTTTTGGAGTAAAGCAACCCTGATATGGCCACTGAGAATTTGAAACAACCTGTTCTACGTCTGAGACCGAGTGAACAAAGGACCCTGATCTTTTCCGGGGACCTGATCGTTGCCCTGATTGCTTTTTTTGGCGGGGTCTATTTTTGGGCCATTGCAGATGCGATCCTCGATTTTTCTTTCGAGTCTTTCCAACGCTATGTGCCTTGGTGGTATTACCTGTTGCCGATCATCTGGATGGTCATGCTGGTTGAATTGTACGACCTGCATCGCGCGGCCAACTGGCGCAAAACTTTGCGCGGGTTGTTGGTGGTTGCAGGCATTGGGTTGGTTGGCTACGCTCTGATCTTTTTCACGACCGAGGTGCCAAATTCGCTCCCGCGACGCGGGGTGGCCGGTTTTCTGGTTTTTGCTTTTGTATTGACTTTGCTCTGGCGTTTGATTTACATTCGCTTTTACACGACCCAGGGGTTGATGGGACGGGTGCTTGTAATTGGCGCGGGAGAAAACGGCCGCACCCTGGCCCAAATGTATAAAGCTATGAATCCGCCGCCCTTCAACTTTATCGGCTTTATCGATGACGACCCCGAAAAAATTGGAACTTTGCTGGAAGGATTTCGCGTTTTTGCAGGCAGTGACCATCTATTGGAGTTGATTGAAGAACTTAACATTTCAGATGTGATTGTTTCGATCACCGGTGAAATGCGCGGTCAAACTTTCCAGACGGTGTTGGATGCCCAAGAACGCGGCGTGGAAGTAACGCGAATGCGCACCATCTATGAAGAACTCTTGGGGCGCGTCCCGATTCATCACCTCGAATCGGACTGGGTTATTCGCTCCTTTATTGATGAAGCCCGCGCCAGCGGCTTTTACCAACTGGCCGCGCGCGCTCTCGATATTTTGTCAGCTCTAATTGGCTTGACCATCTTCTTGATCATGCTTCCCATTTTGGCCCTCGCAATTTTGCTCGATGATGGCTCGCCCATCTTCTACACTCAAACCCGGCTGGGCAAGGGAGCCAGCATTTTTGAGATGCTCAAACTGCGCACCATGATTAAAAACGCCGAGGCCGACGGCAAAGCCCAGGTTGCCGAAGAACACGACCCGCGTGTGACCCGCGTGGGCAACTTCCTGCGCCGTTCGCGGCTCGACGAATTCCCCCAATTCTGGAATGTTCTGCGCGGTGAAATGGCTATGGTCGGCCCGCGCGCCGAACGCGCCGAACTGGTCCAAAAATACCAAAAACAAATTCCCTTTTATCGCGCCCGGCTGATGGTCAAGCCCGGCCTGACAGGCTGGGCCCAGGTTAATTATGGCTATGCCGCCACTGTCGAAGATACCGAGATTAAACTCGAATACGACCTGTACTACATCAAACACCGCTCCATCTGGATGGACATTCTCATTATTTTGCGAACCGTCACCACCGTTTTGGGGCGGCGCGGGAGGTAATTTATGAAAAAATATTTAGTGACCGGCGGGGCCGGGTTCATTGGCTCGCACATCGTCCGCGCCCTGCTAGAGCAGGGCGATTTTGTGCGCATTCTGGACAACTTCTCCACCGGCAAACGCGACAATCTTGCCGGTTTGAAGGCCGAAATTATCGAAGGCGATCTGCGCGACCCGGCCAAAGTAACCGAAGCGGTTCAGGATATAGACATTATCTTTCACGAGGCGGCTTTTGTCTCTGTTCCGCAATCGATGGATGAGCCGATGATCTGCTTCGACATCAACCAGCGCGGTACCGAGTCGCTTCTGGAAGCGGCCCGCAAGTCGGGCGTAAAACGAGTGGTTTTGGCCTCCTCCGCGGCGGTTTACGGCGATTTAGACTCTATGCCGCTCGAAGAAAACTTTTCGCTGCGACCGCTCTCCCCGTATGCTGTTTCCAAGCGCGTCGATGAACTCTACGCTGAGATGTACACCCGCTCCTTTGGCCTGGATGCAGTGGCCCTGCGCTATTTCAACGTCTATGGGCCGCGCCAGCGCCCCGACAGCATGTATGCCGCCGCCGTGCCGATCTTTACCCGCCGCCTGATTGACGGCAAACCGATTACCATCTATGGCGATGGCGGCCAAACCCGTGACCTGGTCTATGTTGGCGATATTGTCCGCGCCAACCTGGTGGCGAGTGAACACCCCGCCGCGCCCGGCCAGGTCTTTAACATCTGCAGCGGCGACGAAATCCGCATCATTGACATCATCGAAAACCTGATGGACTTCTTCCCGAACGCGCCTGCGCCCGAGTTCGCTCCCGCGCGCGCCGGTGACATTTATCGCTCGTTGGGCAGCCCCGCCAAGGCCGAGAAAATTCTCGGCTTCAAAACCCAAACCTCGCTGGCAGATGGCTTGCGGGCGGTGGTATTACAAATGCAGAATGCGGAATGATGAATGAAAAATTCTGCAATCATCACTCTGCATTCTGACTTTTGAATTTCCTTATGCGCTTTCGTAACCGTTATGTGCTCCTGACCGATATTTTACTCATCATCGTTGCGGTGATGGGCAGTTATATTTTGCGTCTCGAACTGCTCGAAGACTTTCTGCGCTATTACTGGCAGGGAGCTTTGTGGTGGATGACAATCGCGTTAATCGTCAAACCCTTGGTTTACTACTTTTTCGGCCTGTATCGCCGCCTGTGGATGTATGCCAGCATCAGCGAGTTGAAATTGATCGCCGCTGCGGTTACGACCTCATCCCTGCTGGTGGCGGCAATTATCTTGAGCCTGTACTCCTTCCAGGCCTTTGGGCCGGGTTTTTCACGCTCGGCTTTGGCGATTGATTGGCTGCTTTCACTGGTGCTGGTTGGCGGCGCGCGCCTGGCCCTGCGGATTGTGGCCGAATCGGCCATCCCGCGCGCAGACGGCAAACGCCGTGACGTGCTGGTCATCGGCGCCGGCGACGCCGGGGCGCTGGTGGTGCGCGAAATGCAGAAAAGCCGCCAGATGAACATGAATCCGGTCGGTTTTCTGGATGATGACCCGGCCAAACGCGGGCAGATCCTGCTTGGCGTTCCGATCATTGGCGCATTGCACGATCTTTCACATGTGCTCAATATTACCCATGTTGATGAAGTTGTGATCGCCATCCCTACCGCGCCAGGCAAGGTGGTGCGCCTGGTCTCGGATGTCTGCCGCCTGAAAGGCATCCCTTTCCGCACCATGCCGGGGATTTATGAACTGCTGGGTGGCAAGGTCAGCGTCAGCCGCCTGCGCGAAGTTGATATTACCGACTTGCTGCGCCGCGAACCGGCCCGCATTCACGAAGAATGGATCGGCCAGGCGCTCAAAGACAAGCGCGTTCTGGTCACTGGCGCGGGTGGCTCGATTGGCCGCGAGCTGTGCCGCCAGATCGCGCGTTGGAATCCTGCCGGCCTGGTTTTGCTCGGCCATGGTGAAAACTCCATTTTCGAGGCCTTGCTCGAACTCAAAGCCGATTATCCGCTCCTGAAACTCGATCCGGTCATCGCCGATGTCCGTGACCATCAGCGCCTGGATGCTGTTTTTGCGGAACACCGGCCCCAGGTGGTGTTCCACGCTGCGGCCCACAAGCATGTCCCGTTGATGGAGATTAACATCGCGGAAGCGGTGGCGAACAACATCCTCGGCACGCAAAACGTTGTCGAAACAGCAGACAGGCACAGGGTCGAACGCCTCGTCCTGATCTCCACCGACAAAGCCGTCCACCCGGCCAACGTCTATGGCGCGACCAAGCGCATGGCCGAGATGATCGTCCTGGATGCCGCCCGGCGCACGGGCAATGCTTTTTCGGTGGTTCGCTTTGGCAATGTCTTGGGCAGCCGCGGCAGCGTTGTGCCGCTCTTCAAGCGTATGATCGCCGCTGGTGGCCCGCTGACGATCACCCACCCCGATATGGAACGCTTTTTCATGACCATTCCCGAAGCTGTTCACCTGGTTTTGCAGGCCGCGGCGATGGGCGAGGGTGGCGAGGCCTTTTTGCTCAACATGGGCGAACAGGTCCGGATTTTGGATTTGGCCGAAGACCTGATCCGGCTTTCGGGCCTGGAGCCAGGCCGCGACATTGAGATCGTTTTTACCGGCATCCGACCCGGCGAAAAACTGCGCGAGGAGCTGTGGGAAGGTGGCAAAACTTACGACAAGACCGCCCACCCGGATGTTTTTCGCTCAACGGCTGAAGATATGGCCGATGCTGAGACGATTCAGTCTGCGCTGGGGCTATTTTTGGGAATGGTGAATGCCAGCCAGCCCGAAGCCATTATCGACCTGCTCGACCGGGTTGTGCCCGGTTCGGCCATTCGCGCCAATATCCGCCCAAAAGATGTGACGGATGTGGTTTAGCGTAAAAAGTGAAGTAGGATGAGTAAAGTTTCTTTTAACGAGTGGCGTGAATTTATTACAAAGCAGGAAAGCCCTCACATTTTGCAGACCGCGGAATGGGGAGAACTAAAGAGGGGCTTTGGCTGGGATGTGGAACGGATTATCTCGGGCGAGAGCGGAATCCAGATCCTGTTTCGCAAACTGCCTTTCGGTTTTACCATTGCCTACGCCCCCAAGCCTGTCTCTGGCTTCGAGCAACTTTTGCCTGAAATCGACTCTGTCTGCCGCAAGAAACGCGCCGTCTTCCTGAAAATCGAACCGGATTCTTGGGATTCTGCATCACCTGCACTGCATCCGCAGCGCGGTGCAAGTGTCTTCATTCTGCATTCTTCATTCAAAATTTCCCCTCACAACATCCAGCCGCCGCGCACGGTCATCGTCTCGCTCGAAGGCTCGGACGACGAAATCCTTGGCCGCATGAAGCAGAAATGCCGCTACAATGTGCGCCTGGCCGAGAAAAAGGAGGTTACTGTCCGCGCCTGGGACGACCTGGATGGATTTCACCGTTTGATGGAAGTCACTGGCGGGCGGGATGGCTTTGGCGTCCACTCTCGTGAGTATTACCAGAGAGCCTATGACCTTTTTCATCCGACCGGTATGGCCGAGATTCTGGTGGCAGAATTTGACGGTCAGCCGCTGGCCGCGCTGATGGTTTTTGCGCTCGGGACGCGCGCTTACTACCTGTATGGCGCTTCCACTGACGAGCAGCGCAACCGTATGCCGACCTACCTGCTCCAGTGGCGGGCGATGCAGTGGGCCAAAGAACGCGGCGGCACCGAGTACGACCTATGGGGCCTGCCCGATGAAGAAGAAGCAACCCTCGAAGCGCAATTTGAAACCCGGCACGATGGCCTTTGGGGCGTCTACCGCTTCAAACGCGGCTTTGGCGGCCAGGTCAAGCGCGCGGCGCAGGCCCTAGACAAGGTGTACATGCCGCCGTTCTATCGGATGTATTTGTGGCGGATGGGAAATCGGGAGTAAAGCGATGAGTAATTTTGTCAAAACCCGTAACCTGCTCACCCGTCTGGCTCTGCCTGGGGATAAATCCACGGGCTGCTCATGGCCGACGGGCTTCAGGCCCCCCGCACCTGGGCTGATGCCTGATGTAGCTGAAAGCCGCAAGCAAAGATTGCGGCGCGAAAAAAATAAGTAGACCAGCATCCGAAACCGAAAAACCTTCGGATGCTTTTATAATTACAGCATGTCAAACTCTTGGAACGCTCTAATCGCTCAATTGCCAAACCCACACTTTTTACAGACCTATGAGTGGGGGCAGGTTAAAGCCAGGTATGGCTGGGAACCGCTTTATTTGGTTTGGTATGAAGATGGAAAATGGGCGCTGGAGCGCGACATTAGCAAACTCGCCGCCGCTCACGCGCCCGTCCAGGCTGCGGCTTTGATTCTCAAAAAATCGATAATCCGCCGGGGCCTGGCTGCTCGTTTGTGTGTTTTGTACGCGCCCAAAGGCCCGCTACTCGATTGGGGCGACGAAGCGCTTCGAGAACGGGTTCTCGACGATTTGCAGCGCTTCACCCGTCAGCAGGGGGCGATTTTCCTGAAACTTGATCCAGACGTGGTGCTGGGAACCGGCCTGCCGGGGACGGAAACCGCAATTGCGGAACCAGGCGGCGAGGCCGTGAGAGCGGATTTGACTCGCCGAGGATGGCGCTTCTCTGAAGATCAGATTCAGTTCAAAAATACGGTACTGCTCGATGTTAGTTTATCTGAAGAAGAGATGCTGGGGCGTATGAAACAAAAAACCCGCTATAATGTGCGGCTTGGCTCCAAAAAAGGTGTTTCTGTGCGCGTAGGCAGTGAAAAAGATTGGCCGATGTTGTACAAACTGTATGCCGAAACTTCGGTGCGGGATGGATTTGTTATTCGGGATGAAGGCTATTACCAGACGGTGTGGGGGCTTTTTGCTTCGCTGGCCGAGCCGTTGATTGCGGAGGTGGAGGGGCAGCCGGTGGCGGCGGTTTTTTTGTTTGCCTTTGCCAGACGCGCTTATTATGTTTATGGCATGAGCCGCGATGTTCACCGCGAGAAAATGCCAACTTATTTATTGCAATGGGAGGCCATGAAATGGGCGCAGGCGCGCGGCTGTTCGCTCTACGACCTGTGGGGCGCGCCGGATGTGTTTGACGAGAGTGACAGTTTGTGGGGTGTGTTTCGTTTTAAGGAGGGGCTGGGTGGATGGGTGGTTCGGACGCTGGGAGCCTGGGATTTTGTGCCAAACTCGTTGTGGTATGCGATGTATACGCAGGTTGTGCCGATGATTTTGGATGTGATGCGCGCGCGCGGTAAGGTGCGTACACGGCAGGGGCTGGGCGGGTAGAGGCTTTTTGCCTTTTTGGGGTTTGATGCTATACTGGTTAACTATTTCTCTGGAGGTTTGTGATGAAAATTGTGACAGATACGGGTATGGATATGTATTTGCCGCCTGAATTGATGCCGGATGTGGATATTCATGTTGTGCGGCATACGATTACGTTGGATGGGAAGACCTATTTTAGCGGTGATACTGTGAGCGCCGCGGAATTACAGGAATTGTTGCTGCGGACAACCAGTTTCCCCATCACTTCTCAGCCTGCGGCGGGTGATTTTGCTGCCATGTATCGTGAGTTGGCAAAAACCGACCCGGATATCTTGTCCATTCAGATGTCTTCGGGCTTGAGCGGAACCGTGAACGCTGCCAAAGCGGGCGCGGAGATGGTGCCGGAGGCCAATGTGACGATTGTGGATACAAAGACGCTATGCGCGGCGCTGGGCTGGCAGGTGGCGGCGGCTGGCCGGGCCATGCAGGCGGGTTGGCCCAAAGAAAAGATTATTGAATTGGTTCAACGCATTGGTGATGCCAGTGAGAGTATTTACACCCTGGATGAGTTGAAATACTTGATTCATGGCGGGCGCATTAGCCACATGAAGGGGCTGATTGCCTCAATTTTGAAAATCCGCCCGCTAATTGGCGTGGAAAAAGTGGGCGGGACCTACGCTCAAATGGGCATGGCGCGCACTTTTGACCAGGCCTTACAAGGGTTGGTGGATATTATGCTTAAAAAGCACAAGCCCGGCACCGAATTAAGAGTGCAGGTTTTGCATTCTTATCACCCCAAGGCCGCCGAGCGGCTGGTGGCCTTGATTGATCCCCTTTACCAGTGTACCTGGATGCCGATTCATCTGATGTCTGCGGCCCTGGCGGCACATACTGGCCCAACCATGGTCGGTGTGGCATTTGCACCTCAGGCGGTCTTTGAAGGGTTGCCATAGTCAGCAATGTGGTTTTTTCAGATGAAGGTGCCGTCTGGCGGCGTGGGCTGGGCTACAAAAAATAGTCCTGTTGGTGATGGCGGCATTGATAAACATCAATGCCGCCGTTTTGTTTGGCTGGGGCGGCAGGTCAAAAGCTGCGGCATTGAGTGCGTTTTGCGAGCTTGTATAGCGGTTTTGTCTAGCCCTACTGCAATTGCATTTTGTTACCGTTTGTGTCGGCTTATTCTAAATAACTCGCAGGAGAACCCTATGAATTCGATTCCGCGTTTACGTTTTGCCCATCTTCCAACGCCGGTGGAACACCTACCGCGCCTTTCTGCTGTTTTGGGCGGCCCAAAACTACTGATTAAGCGTGACGACCAAACCGGGCTGGCTCTGGGAGGCAACAAAACCCGCAAATTGGAATTTCTGGTGGCCGAGGCTCAGGCCAATGGAGCGCGGACACTGGTTTCGGCTGGAGCGCTGCAATCCAATCATTGCCGCCAGACGGCGGCTGTAGCGGCCAAATATGGTCTGGAGTGCATTTTGGTACTTAACGGCGCATCTCCGCTGGTTCCCACGGGCAATTATCTGCTTGATCATTTGTTTGGGGCACAAGTGGTGTTGGTTACAGAGCGCGCCGACCGTGACCGGGTCTTCAAAGAAACATTTGATCAGGCCTGGGCCGACGGTAAACGGCCTTATCTCGTTCCGTATGGTGGTTCCAGTCCCACTGGGGCATTGGGCTATGCCTTTGCTGTTCAGGAATTTCTCAGCCAGGGTTTTCATGCCGATTGGATGGTTTTTGGCACATCCAGCGGCGGGACTCAGGCCGGGTTGGTGCTTGGTCAACGGGTTTTTGGCTACACTGGTAAAGTACTCGGTATCAGCATCGACGAATCGCAGGCCTGGTTGAAAACCCACGTCTCGGCGCTGGCTGCTGAAGCCAGTGAACGCCTGGGCGAGCGGATTGAGTTTGGCCCGCAAGATGTGCTGGCTACGGATGCTTATTGCGCTGCGGGCTATGGGGTGCTAACAAACCTGGAACGAGAAGCTGTACGCCTTTTTGCAAAACACGAAGGCATTTTGCTCGACCCGGTTTATACGGGCCGCGCTGCGGGCGGGATGATCGATTTGATTCGGACCGGTTTTTTTAAGCAAGAAGAGACCATTCTGTTTTGGAATACCGGCGGCCAACCGGCCCTGTTTGCCGAAAAATATCAGGCGCACCTTTTAGAATAAGAGATTCTAGCGGTTTGGGCGCGAAAACCAGTAGGGCCGACCTGCTCAGGCCCAACGAAAAGCATTTTTGCAAGCAAACCTGATACAAAACGCCGCTTTTGCCCCTACCCTGCAAACATATTAAAACCGATAGCGCCAAACAAAAATAATCCCCTGCCGTGAAAGCCAATGGTCTGGGGATTATTCTTTGTAGAAGATAGCCAAAAATGTCTTTACGATGTGCGGGTCAAAGAAACTACCTGAATTTTTTTTGATATAGTTCAGCGCCTTTTCTGGTTCCCAGGCGGCGCGGTAAGGTCGATCCGAAGTTAGCGCGTCCCAAACATCGACAATGGAGAAGATGCGGGCCGCGATGGGGATTTCAGCTCCTTTTAACCCGCGTGGATAGCCTGTGCCGTCCCATTTTTCGTGGTGACAGTAAGGAACATTCAGCGCAGGTTGCAGGAACGGAATGGCGGAAAGCATTTTGTAGGCATGAATGGGATGTTCGCGCATGATTTCTTGCTCTGCATTAGAGAGCGGGCCGGTTTTATGTAAAATTGCATCTGGGATAGCTACTTTACCAATATCATGCAGGATTGCGCCGCGTTGCAGGTGAATAAGCTGTTCTTTGGGCAGGTTCATGGCGTGCGCCAGTTTTAGCGCCAGTTCGGTCACGCGGCGGGTATGGCCTTCGGTATCTTTGTCGCGGAGTTCAAGGGCGCGCGCCCAACCTTCCAGTGTGGCATCGTAGGCCTGGATAATTTCATTAGCCTGATGCTGGATTTTTGCTTCGGCTTGCTTGCGCTGGCTAATATCGCGGTAATTGATAACCACTCCGTTGACATGGGGATTGTTTCGCATATCATGGATGGTTGCTTCAAAATACTGCCAGCCGTGCCTGGCGCGAAGTAACCGATATTCCACTGTGCTTACCCGGTTCGGTTTGTGAGCGCTATCCTGAATGGCCTGAAGGATCAGCGGTATATCTTCGTAGTAAATATTGGCAAAAGCGCTTTTCCCAATTAATTCTTGCGCTTCGGTTCCGGTCAGGCGTTTTTCGGCTGGGGCCACATATTGCAAAATTCCAGTATTGTCAAAAATAGCCACGCCTTCGGCTGAGTTTTCGATCAGGGCGCGAAAATAGGCTTCGCGTTGTTCCATTGTTTCAAACAGGCGCGCATTTTCAATGATGCCAGCGGCATACACAGACATCGCTTGAGCCAGATGTATTTCGTGTTGGGTAAATTCGCGCGTGCGGCGGCTTTCCCAAATTTCGGTATGTCCAACCAGGTGGCCTTGTGACAAAAGCGGCACAAATAACTTGGACTTAACACCGTATTGGATGAATTCCAGCCGATCGGCTTCGCACAGATCGAGGTCGTGGGCATGTTGCGCTACGGTTTTTCCGGCCTTGAGATTTTGAACAAAGGGATAATCATCAGCCTGATAGGTTCGGCCCAAATCTGATTTTTGCTCGGAGGCCAGCGCCGCTTCGCTCCAGTATTCTGCCAATACTTTCAGGTTTTTACAGTTTATGTCAATCGAGAGAACGTAGACGCTGGTGGCATCTAACGCAGCGGCCAGATGATTTGCAAAAGTTTTTAGCAAGGTGGGCGGGTTGAGCAGGCTGGATGCCATGTCTTGAGCGGCGGCATACAGCGCCGCCTGTTCGGAGGCTTTGGCGCGAGTTTCGGAGAATAGCCTCGCATTTTGCAGCGAAGCGGCGACAAGATGGGCCAGGGTTTGTCCAGCTTCGATGTCTGATTGAGCAAAAGGATGTGGGCTGTTACGATAGGCCGCGAAGGCCCCAAATATCTTTTGGGCCGATAAAAGCGGAAAGAGGGCATACGCGTATATCCCCTCGCGCCGAAAAAGGGCAGACAGCGGGGTTGAAGCTGTGTCGTTGATGATTACCGGCTGATGGTTATTGAGCAGGCGGGCCCCGGGGGCTTCTCGAAAGCGGCGGTTGATTTCGTCAACATATTCTTGTGAAAGCCCGGTTGAGTACAGGCAGTTGGTCTGGTCGGTGCTGGCATCGTAGATGTAAATGGCGGCGCGATCGGCTTGCAGCACAGCCTGTACAGCTTGCAAGGTGACCGGCCAAAATTCGGTTTCGTTGCGAGCGGTGAGTAACGAAGCGGCAGTTTCTGAAAGGGCGCTGCGTTGTTTTTCGGTTTTAATGTTTTCGAGCGCATAGGCCAGATCGTCGGCCAATTCTTGTAGCAGATGAATTTCTTCCTCGCGAAAGGTTCCGTCGCTGGCCTGGCTAGGGAGAATGAGAACACCGAAAACGTGGTTGAGGCGGGCAATCGGCAGGGCGATTGTGGCAGAATCGCAGATGAATGTGTGGGTTTGGATGGCTTGCAGGGCGCTTTCGGGGAGTTTGGTGGGTGTTTCGGGGCTGCCCACGCTGAAAGCTGGGTCGAGTAAATTGCTATTGGGCTGAAGTACGCCAATCCAGGCGAACTTGTAACCGGTTTCCGTAATAAATTGACAAGTTTTTTGAAAAAGCAGCCGGGCGTTGTTTTTGCGAACAATCAGTTGGTTGACGTTGCTTATCAGGCGCAAATCGGCGGAAGCCTGTTTTTCATTTTGAAGCGCTTGGTGAAGTTCGTCTGTTTTCCTTTTTACTTCATTCTCAATATCCGCGCTCCAGCGTCCCAGATATTCGGCAGATTCGCCACTTAATACTACGGTGATTAAGATGAAAAGGTACCCTCCCAGAATATTAAGAATGGCGATGGCTGGGTTGGTTTTTAATAAATTGGTCAAACCAGGGTGCGGCAGTGCTACGATCTGTGAAAGCTCGATAAAAATGCGCAGGCTATATAATCCGCCTGTAATGGCTGCCATGATCACCGTGGCTTTGCGGTTTAGGAAGATCATGGAACTGATGAGAATTAACAGCAGATACAAGTTAATGCTGAGTAGAATGGCGCCACCGCCCCAAAATATTGCCATCGTCCCAAGCAGGGCTGTCCAGGTCAGGCTTATCCAAAGCGCCAGGCCTGGTTGGCCGCGCAAGGTGATGAAGCGTTGTAAAAGCAGCGCTACGGTATCTAGTGTAACAATAAAAAGAAAAAGGCCAGCGGACGATAAGCCAAACACCTTTTCGATCAATATTACCAGGCTGGCGACGGCGATATTGCCGATAAAACGCACCCGGAAATGAACACAAGCCCGCTCGGTTAATGAGCGAGCTACCCAATTGGTATTTAGTTTGGGGCCTGGCCGAGTTGGTTCCATCCTCGTTTTCTTCCTGCGTGGGTTTCATTATAACCAATTCAGTTTGCTCAGATTGCTGGATTTTTCCGGTGGCTTTGGCTAATCGTCGTCCAACTCAGCCAGGCGTTCGGCGGCGCGCGAAAAGCCTTTGGCGCGAGCCTGGCTTAGCGCGATTTGTGGGCGGATGGGGGGAACGCTAAGGCGCTGGCATACATTGGTGATTTTTTGCTGTACTTCAAATTCGGTCGGGCGAATGTTGACGTTTTGCAGCCATTCGATGAGTTGTTCGGTGGCGGCCTGGTTGCGGATAGTGGCGTCGTCGCACATGACCCAGATGCACCAGTCGTAGATCAGGGTGTAACGTCCCACACTGCGCAGCGTCAGCCTACCACTTTCTTCTTCATTGGCGGTGGGGCCAGGGAGAAAGAAATCTCCGTCTACCATCACTTGTGCGCCCCATTGGCCTTCTTCATTAAGATACCAGGCCTCTTTTTTCATGCCACTTTGTTCAAAATATCTTTGGACAGATTCAGCCCGGCTGTTGGTTCTGGCCTTTAGCGCCCGGTAGATTTGCGGGTCACGGTTGACCGCGTATTCCAGAACGGGATCACGCAGCCCGCGTACCTGGCTAAAAATCATCAGTTGAAGTGTGCCAGAAGGTTTGTTTTCACGCGCTTCGACGAAGTAAACTGGCAAATAAACGGGTTCAGGGCTGGTGAGTTCAGCCGAGTTGATTTTGTCGGGCAGATTGAATTGGGTTTTCTGTGAGCTTTGGAGTAGTTGTTCGAGCGCGGTAACATTCCAGGTGTGGTCGAAGTGATAGAAGGCCTGAAATGGCGTTTTATCGGGGAGAGTTTCCAGAATTGGGATTTTGTAATGCTCTGCTGTCAGGGGGAAGTTGCCCAACGCATCGAAATACAGTTCGGCGTTGATTTCCCTGTCTTCGTAGCGCAGCCGTTCTCGGACAGAATCCAGGCCGAGGGGGGTGAGCATCAGGTGTTCGTCTTGGCCTGTGAGATGCCCAACTTGGCGGGCAAGGTCTACCAGTCGCTGCACAAAGGCTGGTTCTAATCCTAAAAAAGCGGCTAGTTCTGCGATTGATTTGTAGCCGGTTTCTTGCACGCTGCGTTCCAGATACCATTCCAGTTCGTCGAATTCGGCAGTCACTCGTTGCTGGCCGCTGACGCGCACCCGCCAGAGTGGATACAATACGCGAAACAGGCGCACAGGAATGAAGCCCAGTTCTTGCACCTGATCGAGGGCTTTATAGTGACTGTAGAGCAGGGGTTTAGGGCTGGAGGTGGCGGGGTAATTCGTTGGCATAAAAATAGCCTTTCGGAGTTTTTTTGACGCTTTCCAGCAGGGATTTTATGAGAGTTGCGAATTGGGGATCGGGTGTGCCTGCCAGGCTGACTGAATCGCCGACCAGTATCAATTGCTGGCGGGCGCGGGTTAGGCTGACGTTTAAGCGGCGTAGTTCGGCCAGGAAGCCGATGCGGCCTGCGGCGTTGCTGCGGGTGAACCCAAAAAGGATGACATCTTGTTCTTTGCCTTGAAACGAATCGACGGTGGCAACCCGGTTTTGCAGGTCGGCTTCATTCCATTCGGTTTGGTGGCGCAATTCGCGGCGGATGATTTCGGCTTGTTTTTTGTATGGCACAATCACTCCGGCCTCAATGCCCCTGGCCTGGTAGGCCAGGAAGATGTCTCTAATCAGGCGGGCTTCGGTGGGGTTGTAGTAGCCCTGGCCGTCTTCGGCGCGCTGCTCAAAATGGCGTGTTTCTTTCATCGTATCCACGAAAACCAGCGGGCTGCCGCTAAAAAAGACATCGGTATGAGCGGTCTGGTGACCAGTTTGATAATTGCCAGCGTAAAATTGGGCCGAGATAAAGTCGGCTATTTGGCGCGGCATTCGATACTGGGTATTGAGCATGACTTTGTGGCTGGCAGGGGTGGTGGGCCGCTCGATCAGGCGCTCGAACAGGCTTTTTTCCAACCATTCGCCTAATTCTTGATTTTCGGGTTCATTTTCGCGGATTTTTTGAGCGATTTCTGCTTCTACCAGCGGCGGCAACTGGAGGTGGTCGCCGACCAGAATGGCGCGCCGCGCGCGTACCAGGGGGACGAGTAAATCCATGACTTGAATTTGTCCGGCTTCGTCGGCGATGACCAGGTCGAAATCCAAATCTTCAAAGCGGGCATCGGTGGCGACGCCAATGCAAGTGGCTCCAATGACTTCAGCGCTCCGAATCAGGGTTGGGTAAAGCACCTGGGGCCGGTTTTGGAGCATTTCGCGCCATTCGTCGAGCAGGGCCTGGCGGCGTGTTTGCAGTTCGCGCCAATTTTGCCAGGCTAAAAAAAATGCACTCAGCGTGGTTGGGGTGATGATTGGCGGGCGGGTTGGCGCATTGGGCAGGCTTTCGGTTTGTATTTCCAGTTGGGTCAACGTTTGGGTAATTTCGGCCTGGGCGATTGCCAATTGGGATTCGGCCTGTTCCACTGCTTGTTTGAATTGGCTGGCTTGCGGACTGCTGGTTATAAAACGTTGGTACGCTTGCCAAAGCCGATGTGTAGTTTGGCGGGAATGACGTATTTCTTGCGAAATTTGCTGGTTATGTTGTGTGATGCTTTGGAAGCGCTCTGACCACTGCGCGACTGCCCCGATGAAGAGTGGGCCCAGCACCGGAATCTGGTTTAAACGGCGGAAATTTTCCAGCCGCCTGCGCGCGTTTTCAGCCTGTCGAGCCAGTTCGGCCTGACGGGCGATTTCCTGCCGGGTATGAATGTTTTGGCGATCCAGCGCGTGTTCCACCCGGATGAAGCAGGCCGTTTGCCAGCCGTTTAGTTCTGCCAATTGGTTTTCGAGGCGGGTCTGGGCGGTTAGCCAGGTTTCTGTTAAAGTCGAAAGATAGACAAAATTTTGCTGAATTTGCGGCCAGAGCGCGTTCAGAGCTTTCAAAGTGTGCGAAACCGGGCTAACTTGCTCTAAAATTCTGGTTTGCATGGCGCTGGCAAGGTTGTCGATCAGCAATGAGCGCACTTCGGGCGCTACAACTTCTTCGCGCCCGATGCGCAGGGTCTGAACCATTTTTAGGCCATCCAGTACGTTATCTACAGCTTTGTTGTTCTTAGATGTGACCAACACTTTTCGGCCCAGCGCAGCCTGGCGGGTGACAATCTCGCGGATGGTGTTTGTTTTTCCGGTTCCGGGCGGCCCCAGCGCCAGTAACAGGTCTGGAACGAGCAGCGCGCGTTCGATCATTGTTCTTTGGGCCGGATTGGGCCGGTCCGCGCCGTTGGTGATGGTTGGCGCTGAATAGGATTCGAAGCGGTTTTCCACAATAAGCGCCAGTAAATGGGGGTTGAGTGATTCACGGTTGCGCAGCGCGCGCACCGCCGCATGTTGAATGGTGTACTGCTTGGTGGAAATTTTGGGGGATAACCAGGCGATGCGTTTTAGTTCGGCCATTTCTGGCGGCTGATAGAAGCGCAGGGTCAGGCTGCTGCCTGTCGCTGCGCTGACGACTCCCTCGAACTCGCCGCGCGTCTCGTGGATACCGGCTTGTAAAGTTTCACCGACCCGCAACCCAACCGGCGCAAATAACTGAATCCGACAAGTGTTTTTGGAGATTGGTTCGATTTCTTTCACCGCAATTCGCTTTTGCTGGGCGGCTTGTTCCAATTCCACTTCACAGGCCAGGTCGATAAGGGTATCAATATTGGAAAGGAAAGCCAATTGCGCCGCAGAAGCTGGGGCGGTTTCAGGGTGGATTGGGCCGGGCCGGGACTGACGGGTTTTTTGCCAGCAAGCCATAATTTCGTTGAGGCCGGTTCGAGAATCTGAAAGTTGGGCGAGGCCTGGCAGGTCTGCGACGATGCTCCAGCTTTGGGGCCGCACTCGCACCGCGCCGCGCGCCAGTTGGTTGTGGCTGCGCAACGAGAGTGGAGCCAGCCAAATGACAAAATAAGCGTCTTTTTGCTGCGTTAACCCGCAGACCAATTCGTAGCGTGGGGTGCAAAAAGAAACCCGCGGGTTGTCTGGCTGCTTTTCATCCACCAGCGTTAGAACGCCCTGAGCGGAGTAAGCCAAAAAATCGGCTTCCACTTCTTCGGCGGTTTGCGGCAAAGCCAGGCCGGGATAGTCCTGGCTGGCTTTATTCAGGCAGCGCCCGGTTAGCGCAATAAAAATAGGATGAGGCAGATTGCAATCGACAAAGGCCATTTTAGAGTTTCTCAAGCTCTTCCCAGCGCCGATAGGCCTCTGCCAATTCATCGTCCAGTTCTTTCAGCCGGTAGATTGTTTGGGTAATTATGCTGTTTTCGCGCTGATAAAAATCTGTTTCGGCCATGACTGCCGCCAAGGCGTGTTGTTCGGCCTCCAGGCGTTCTATTTTGCCGGGTAGTTCGGCCAGTTCGCGCTGCTGAGCCTCTAGCGCGCGTTGTTCTTTGTAGCTGAGTTTGCGCTGAGAAGCTGAGTTTTCTGCCTGGGCGACAGCCGGTTTGGTCGATTTTGTCTCGGCGTTTTTTTGCATTTCGGCCTGTTTTTGCTGCTGCCAGTCATCATACCCGCCGATGGTTTCTTTGACCTGACCGGTAAGCTGCAATTCCAAGGTGCTGGTCACCAGGTTGTTCAGAAAAGCGCGGTCGTGGCTAACCAGCAGCAGCGTGCCGCTATACTCCATCAGCATATCTTCCAGCACTTCCAGCGTTTCAATATCCAGATCATTGGTTGGTTCATCCAGCACCAGCAGGTTGGCGGGTTGGGAAAATAGACGCGCCAGCAGCAGCCGGTTGCGTTCTCCGCCAGAAAGGGCGCTAATTGGGGCTTGAACCCGATCACGGGTGAACAGGAAATCTTCCAGATAGCCCACCAGGTTGCGGGTTTTTCCGTTAATGGTGATGGTATCGCGTCCCAGGCCAACATTATCCAGCACCGATTTGGTTTCATCTAATTGAGCGCGAAGTTGGTCAAAGTAGGCTATTTCGAGATTGGTTCCATGACGAATGCTGCCCTGCTGTGGAGTCAGTTCCCCAATCAGTAAACGCAGCAGGGTTGTTTTTCCCGAACCGTTCGGGCCGATGATGCCCACTTTGTCGCCACGCTGGAGGGTGGCCGAAAACTCGCGCACAATTGGCTGGCTGCCAAACGAGTAGCTGACATTTTCGGCTTCAATTACCAGTTTACCAGAGCGCTTATCGGTTTGAATTTGGATGCGAGCTTTTCCGGCTTGTTCGCGCCGTTCGCGCCGAATTTCACGCAGGCGTTTTAGCGCCCGCACCCGGCCTTCATTGCGCGTGCGGCGTGCTTCAATTCCTTTGCGAATCCATTGTTCTTCCTGCGCCAGTTTTTTATCAAAAAGGACAGCCTGTTCTTGCTCTGCGGTGAGCAGGGCTTCTTTGCGTTGCACAAAAGTGGCGTAATTGCAATTCCAATCGAACAGGCGGCCTCGATCCAGTTCGACAATGCGCGTTGTCAGCCGTTGCAAAAAGACCCGGTCGTGGGTCACAAAAAACAAAGTGCCGCCCCACCGTTTTAGAAAATCTTCCAGCCAGTCAATCGCTTCAATATCGAGGTGATTGGTAGGTTCGTCCAGCAGCAGCACATCGGGGTTTTGTACCAGGCCGCGTGCCAGCAATACCCGGCGCTTTAATCCGGCAGAAAATACGTTAAACTCAGCCGCCGGGTCGAGCTGCATCCGGGATAAAATCTGTTCGACCTGAAGCTGATCTTGCCAGTGGGTTTCGGCATTTTTGAGCGCAAGCCCGCTGGTTACAATCTGGCTCACAGTTCCGGTTAAGCCCTGTGGAACTTCCTGAGGCAAATAGGCCACCCGCAGGGCCTGCTGGCGCGAGACAGCGCCGCCATCGGGTGAAAGATCGCCATTAATCAATTTTAGCAATGTCGATTTTCCGGCTCCGTTGCGGCCCAGCAATCCGATTAACTCGCCGCGCTCAATTTGCAAATTTACATCTTCCAAAAGCAGCGGCCCGCCAAATCCCAGGCTCACTTCTTGTAAACTAATCAAGGCCATACCGTCTTTTTCCTTATAACCTTAAGCTGTCCTAAACTGGCCCATGGGGCTTGCTTATAAATTCTTGCCAATCTTACTCGAAATAGAGCCTGTTGGACTGCTGGATTATGGCTTTGCCCGGTTGTTGTTTGCTCACCATTAGCCCGCCCAAAAGATAAATGTCGAATTATCCCCTGTTTTCTTTCAGGCTGATATACTGCATATTGCTTTTATTCACAATAGAATCGAGTTTTTATGGAACCTACCCCAATCTCTGCCCCCGATGCGTCTCGCGCACCCTTGCCAGACCTGACTTTCGAACAATTACCGGCTCATTTGCGCGAAGCCGCCGCCCGCGCTGGCTGGGGAGAGTTAATGCCCGTCCAGGCTCGCGCCATTCCTTACCTGTTGGCCCGGCGCAATATGATGATTCAGGCCCGCACCGGCAGTGGCAAAACCGGCGCATTTGTTTTGCCCATGCTGGAGCGGCTCGATGCCAGCCGCGCCACCTGCCAGGCCCTGATTCTAGTCCCAACTCGTGAGCTTGCCCGGCAGGTCGCGCAAGAAGCCGAGCGGCTGTGCGGTGATAAAGGACTGCGCACTGTGGCGGTCTATGGTGGCGTAGGCTACCGCGCCCAAGTGGAAGCCCTTAGCCAGGGCGCGCACATTGTGGTTGGCACCCCGGGCCGCGTACTAGACCATTTGCTCAAACGCACATTTTCGCTGGAGCATCTTAAAATGTTGATTTTTGATGAAGCCGACCGGATGCTCTCGATGGGCTTTTACCCCGATATGCGTGAAGTTCAGCGCTATCTACCGCGCCGCGAAGTTCACACCTGCATGTTTTCCGCCACCTTCTCCGACGCAGTCCAACGCACCGCGCGCGAATTCATCCAATCGCCCGAATTCATCAGCCTCAGCAGTGACCACGTCCACGTCACCGACACCGAACATATCTTCTACATCGTCGATGGCATGGACAAAGATCGCAGCCTGGTACGCCTGATCGAAGTGGAACAACCTGCTTCAGCCATCATCTTTTGTAACACCAAAGACCGGGTTCATTATGTCTCAGTGGTTTTACAGCGTTTTGGCTACGATGCCGACGAATTAAGCGCTGACCTTTCACAGCAAGCCCGCGAAAGTGTCTTGGAACGTGTTCGGCGCGGCGCGTTGCGCTTTTTAGTGGCAACCGACATCGCCGCGCGTGGCCTCGACATCCCCAGTCTGTCGCATGTCATCCAATACGAACCGCCCGAAGAAGCCGAAGCCTACATCCACCGGGCCGGGCGCACGGGCCGGGCCGGTGCCACCGGAATTGCAATTTCGCTCGTTAATAAAGGCGAAAAATTCACCCTGGAACGCATTGCCAGGCAATACAACATTCCCATGGAAGAACGCGCCATTCCCAACGACGCCGATGTGCAGGCGGTAGTTGCCGAGCGCGTCACCGCCCTGCTCGAAGCTCGCTTGCGCGCCCGCGACAAACTGCAAACAGAGCGCAGTCAGCGTTTTGCCCCACTGGTACGCACTTTGTTGGAAAGCGACGACGAACAGGCCCTCATCACCATGCTGGTCGATGACTATTATCAGCAAACTTTGCACGCCGCCGCCCCCCAGCCTTCAGGAGCGCGCCCAACCACACCCGCCCCCGCCTCCAAAAATAGGCATGACTCGAACCGCAACCGCCGCCGCTAATCAGCCTAAAACAAAATGAACCGCGCGACATGGGCAGGCTTACTGGCGATTTTGTTTTGGAGTACCACCGTGGCTTTTTCCCGCGCTCTGAGTGAACCACTCGGAGCGCTAACCACCGGAGCCTTGATCTACACCCTGGGCGGCCTATTTGGGCTGATAGCGGCCTCGCGCCAGCCGGGCAGGTTGAGAAACCTGCTACGGCAGACGAAACCTGCCCTGATCCTCTGTGGCAGCCTGTTTGTAGCCTACATGCTGCTGCTCTATCTTGCCATTGGGCTGGCCTACAGCCGTGCCCAGGTACTGGCAATTGGCCTTGCCAACTACCTATGGCCCACCCTGATTATGGTCTTTTCTCTGCCGCTGCTAGGAAAACGTGCCCGCCTTTGGCTGATCCCTGGCATCCTATTGGCGCTCATCGGAACTGGCCTGGCCGTTCTACCAGAGGGCGGCTCAGGGCTGCCCACCCTCTTACAAGCTGAGTCCAGTTTACTGCCGGTTGGGTTAGCCGTGCTGGCGGCAATCGCCTGGGCGCTCTACTCCAATCTGACACGGCGCTGGGCCGCCGATTCTGAAAGCGCCGCCCCCTTGTTTTTATTGGTTAGCGGCCTGGCTTTTTGGGCCTTGCGCTGGCTGACGGGGGAAACCTCCACCTGGAGTTGGTCTCTGGCCCCAGCCCTGCTCTACATGGCGATTTTCCCCGCCTGGTTGGGATATCAACTTTGGGATATTGCCATGCAGCGCGGCGATCTGCCTCTGGTGACGGCTTTCTCTTATTTCACGCCCTTGCTTTCAACCATCATCTCTTTGCTAGTCTTACAAGTTCAGCCTAGCTCACTGCTGGGCCTGGCCGCCGTCCTGGTGACGAGTGGCGCTGTCTTAAGCAAGCTCGGGATAATAGACTAACAGATCACTCGCCCCTGGATTCGTCTAATAGTGTGTTAAAGTAGATTTTAATTCGACTGTAGTGTCCGTTTTTGCAAACCCGCCAAAGCTAAAAATCTGGCTCAAGAGACGCTTAAAAACCAAAACCTGTGTTCCAAAGGAGATTTATAAAAACATGGAGAAAACCAAACCATTTGAGTTGATTGCGACCCAATTTAATGTTTCCAACGAAACTGCCAAACATTTTTTGGGGCGCGTTCAAAAGAGCTTCAAAAAAGATAAACCACCGCAACAATTAATTATCGACTTTATGGCCGGGAAAAAATATTCAACCCTGCCCAGGCCGCATCAGATTGCAACACTGATGAGTGAAGCTGGAATTTGGGTTTATCCGCTCAATGCCGAGCCGCCTCGCCTGGCAGACGAGCCAGACCATTACTTTAAACGTAACAACGCCTAATTTGCTATTTTGGCATAAATCCAGCCCGATTCGAATTTTGTATTCTGATTATGATTGATACACTTTGAAAAAATGGGTTCTACCGTTTCTGGCGTGAAAACCAGCAAGGCCGACCCGCCCAGGCCTGACGAGAAGCACTTTTACAAGCAAAGCTGGTGTAAAACGGTGCCTTTTTTGCGTTTCGCGGCCCCCCTACTCAGCAAACACATTAAAATCAGAGAACTAAAAGACTTTTGCAGTGGCCTCATTTTTTGAAAGGAAACAAACGTATGAGCGGACAGATGAGCATTGGAGAAGGTCTGGCGCAATATCCCGACCGCAAGGTGAGCGGAGAATATGTCAGCTTGTTGGGCGAGTCATTTTATTGCATCCGTAACTATGACCGTATGCCCCCGTTTTTTATGAGTCTTGTTAGCAGTTCAGATCACTGGATGTTCATTTCCAGCAGCGGCGGCTTATCTGCTGGGCGCGCTAATGCAGAATCGGCCCTTTTTCCTTATTACACCGACGATAAAATTACCGAAAACGCCCAAAATACCGGGCCGATTTCGGTTTTTAAGGTTGCCATAGCAGAAAAGACCTATTTGTGGCAGCCTTTTTTAGAATTTTATGCAGGTGTCTACGATATTGAACAAAATTTATATAAAAATGGATATGGCGATAAGCTCATTTTTGAAGAAATTAATCATAGCCTGGGCCTAACCTATCGTTATGCCTGGCGCAGCAGTGATCGCTACGGGTTTGTCAAAACATCCTGGCTGATTAATCGATCTGGCGGGCTGCGCCGGGTGGAATTGTTGGATGGGCTGCAAAATGTTTTGCCCTGTGGGGCTACCACGGCTTTACAAAACACATTTAGCAATTTGCTGAATGCGTATAAACGCAATGAAGTTGAACCAGAAACCGGACTGGGGCTGTTTTCACTCAGCTCCACCCTGACGGACCTGGCCGAGCCAAGCGAATCTCTGCGCGCAACGACGATCTGGCAGTTTGGCTTGTCGCCTTGCGCTGTTCTTCTTAGCGCGGCCCAGATCGAGGCTTTTAAACGAGGCCGGGTGATCTCGCCAGAGTTGGATGTGCGCGGCGCGCGCGGCGCTTACCTGACGCATTCTCACCTGGAGCTGATGCCGGACGCGCAGAAGGAATGGAGCCTGGTTGCGCAACTGAACCAGGATAGTTCTAACGTTGTAGATTTGCTTCGCGCGCTGAAACAGGATGCGGGTGGATTGTTTTCGGCTGTCGAGCGGGATATTGCCCTCGGCACGGAAAAACTGGTTACGATTGTCGCGGGCGCAGATGGGTTGCAAACTTCTGCCGAACATTTGAGCAGCGCCCATCATTTTTCAAATGTTTTGTTTAATACCATGCGCGGTGGCATATTTGCGCGTAACTATACTATCGAAAAAAATGACCTGTTGGATTTTTTTAGCAAGCGTAACACGCTCATCTTGAACCGGGAATCTGCTTTTTTTGCCAGTTTACCGACTGAACTGCAAAGCGATACCCTTTTGGAGCTTGCCGTTGCCACAAATTCAGCCGATTTGCAGCGTTTGTGTTACGAATATTTGCCATTGACCTTTGGCCGACGGCATGGCGACCCCAGCCGCCCTTGGAATCGTTTTTCGATTAACCTAAAAAATGCGGATGGTTCGCCTCGCCTGGATTATGAAGGGAATTGGCGTGATATTTTTCAAAATTGGGAGCCGCTGGCCTGGTCGTATCCGCAATTTTCCGGGCACATGCTGGTCAAATTTTTGAATGCGACTACTGCGGATGGCTACAATCCCTACCGCGTTAGCCGGGATGGGGTTGAGTGGGAAGCGCCAGCCCCAGATGACCCCTGGGCCAATATTGGTTATTGGAGTGACCATCAGATTATTTATCTTGAGAAGTTGATGGAAATTTCGGTTCATTTTCAGCCCGGCCAATTGCAGAATTTGCTTAATCGCCGAATTTTTAGCCATGTTAATGTACCTTACCGCATTAAAGACTATGCGGCTATTTTAAGTGATCCAGACAACTCGATTGACTTTGACCATAATTTACATGAAAAAGTGAATGAGCGCGTCCGCGCTTGGGGAACAGACGGAAAACTGGTGCAGGATTCTGCCGGGCAGGTTTTCCATGTCACATTGGGTGAGAAGTTGCTGGTGCTTTTGCTTGCCAAAATGGGAAATTTTGTCCCGGAGGGTGGCATTTGGATGAATACCCAGCGCCCGGAATGGAATGACGCTAATAATGCCCTGGTTGGCAAGGGGCTTTCGGTGGTGACGCTGGGCTACTTGCTGCGCTATGTCACCTTTTGCCGCGATCTATTGCAAGGCGCTTCCGGCTCGGAAATAACAGTTACCCGCGAGGTAAAAGCCTGGTTTGAAGCAACTCTGGCCGTATTTGAACAATTTCAGCCGTTGTTAGAATCTGCTTTCACTGTTGAGCAGCGTCGCGCTGTGATGGACGCTTTGGGGCAGGCCAGCTCCGAGTATCGTTGGACATATTATCGGAATGGCTTTTCTGGAGAATGGGCGGCGCTCGGGCAAAGTGATTTGCTGGCTTTCCTGGCGCTCACCCGCCGCTATTTGGAACATAGTTTGCGCGCCAATCGGCGTTCGGACGAACTTTATCATGCTTATAATGTTTTACATCTGCGTCCCGGCCAGGCCATTGTTGCCAATTTGTACGAAATGCTTGAAGGTCAGGTTTCTATTTTGTCTTCGGGTTTGCTTACCGCTGGGCAGGCGCTTTCATTGTTGCGCGTTTTGCGTGCCAGCCGCCTGTATCGCGCCGATCAGCACAGCTATCTGCTTTACCCGGATCGGGATTTGGCCGGTTTTTTGCAAAAAAACCAGGTTTTAGCCAGCCAAATTCAGGGTCTAAATTTGGTAGCGCGGTTGGACGAATTGGGTGATCGAACCCTGATTGCCAGAGACGTTACAGGTGTTTACCACTTTAAAGGCACTTTTCGCAATGCAAAAGATGTGCGGCGCGCGCTGCAAGCCTTAAAACAGAAAGATGGGTTTGCCGCGCTGGTTGAAGCCGAATCGGACCAAGTGCTGGAGCTTTTTGAGCAGGTTTTTGACCATAATTCGTTTACCGGGCGCTCTGGTACGTTTTTTGCCTATGAAGGTTTGGGCAGTATTTACTGGCACATGATTACCAAGCTGATGCTGGCCGTGCAGGAAATCTACTTGCGCGCGCTGGAGCAAAACGAAACTGCCGAGACCGCGCTGGCCTTATCTGATGCCTATTACGACATCCGCCAGGGCCTCGGGTTTAACAAAACACCTGCCGACTACGGCGCATTTCCAACCGACCCCTATTCGCATACTCCCGCAGGGCAGGGAGCCAAGCAGCCGGGGATGACCGGCCAGGTTAAGGAAGAAATTCTCACCCGCCGGGCTGAATTGGGGCTGTTTGTGGCGCACGGCCAGATACGTTTTAATCCGAATTTGCTGCGTCAACAGGAATTTTTCCAGCACCCGCAGACTTTTGGCTATATTGATGTCCAGGGCCAGCCCCAAACCATCGAACTGCCTGCCCGCTCACTGGCTTACACGTTTTGCCAGGTTCCTGTGCTCTACCGGCGCGCGGATATTGCTCAAATTGAAATAAACCTGGCCGACGGAACCCGCCAGTTCAATCCGGGTTATGAGTTGGACGCAGAAACCAGCCAGCATATTTTTTGCCGTGATGGGTCTGTAACCCGGTTAATCGTTTTTTGCCTGGGCTGACCTTTACAAAATCTTCATAAATTCTTTGTGTTCCTACCATTTTAGGTTGATATAACCAGCATATGAACAAAATTTTGATTATTGATGACGAACCCAGCATTATCAATCTCATTAGCGCTTACCTTAAGCCCGAAGGCTATGAAGTCTTTACCGCTGCCGATGGCCTGACCGGGCTGAAGGCCGCTTGCGCCTTCAAACCAGACCTGATTCTGCTGGATGTTATGCTCCCTGGCATTGACGGCATCGAGCTATTGGCCCGCCTGCGGCGCGAATCAGAAGTCTACGTCATCCTGCTGACAGCCCGCACCGAGGAAACCGACAAAATTGTTGGCCTTTCGGTCGGAGCAGATGATTACGTCACAAAACCTTTCAGCCCGCGCGAACTTGTTGCCCGCATCAAAGCCGCTTTTCGCCGGCTCTCCGCCGCCAGCGCTGGTTCAAACTCCAAAATCTTATCGTTCAAACGCGTCCGCATTGATAACGGCGCCCGCACCGTCAGCGTGGACGATCAACTAATTGACTTGACTGCGCTTGAGTTTGATCTGCTCAAAGCCATTGCCGAAAGTCATGGCCGCGTTCTGACCCGCGAGCAACTGCTCGAAAAAGTATGGGGCGGCAATTACTACGGCGAAATTCGCGTTGTCGATGTCCACCTGGGCCATGTTCGCCAAAAGCTGGGAGCCGAAGGCCTGATAGCCACTGTGCGCGGGATAGGCTATCGCTTTGAAGATGAAATTCTCTAAACGCAAAGGCCAGAAATGAAATCCATTCGGCTGAAACTCTTATTTTCTTATCTGGCAGTGCTTGGCGTGGGGGTTATTGTCATTCTGATTGCAGTTTATTTCACCGCCCCCATGGCCTACTCCCGCCATCTTGCCGGTGGTGAGGCGCCCCTCGGCCAGGGGCAGGGCTTGGGAGCGCAGCGCGGCCAAACTCAATTTATCAGCTTTCGCGCCGGAGTTTTTGAAGCGCTTGGCTACGCGGCCTTAGCCGCCACTCTTGCCGCGCTAACGGTTGGAATCTTCTTTAGCCG
>DYPU01000118.1 GCA_020719725.1 Anaerolinea sp.
GCTGGCCCTCGCATGTTAACCCTGGTCGATATCAGCCATTGGGCTGGTAAAGGGCTTGTGCTCAAATTTGAAGTTTCTGGTGGCGAGTACAGCGAGAGTGAATTGACCGGTTACGCTGAAATTAGCGGGCGTGAATTTGGCCTCGATTGCAATATCGATGACGATGGTCGGGTGGCTTGTGTCATTGGGGATGCCATTGCGCAGTTTGTCGGGCGCTCCGCAGCCGTGGTCGTGGCCGGGGAAGGATTTTGGATCACGGTGCCAGGGCGACTTGAACCAAACTATTGTTACAACATTTATGGCCTGATGACAGATGATTTTGATGGGTTTGTTGAAGCCTTTAATGACGATGAATACAGTTTGACTGAAAGTCTGTTCGAATATTGGTATCCGGCTCAGGTTGGTTATACCTGTTCGGCTGAATCGCCAATGTTTAGCGATATGATCAATTTTGATCATGCCTACGAAGCGCAATTGGCAGCCTTATTTGGCGATAAATTTGAAGATTATTTGATGTGCCGTGAAGATGAATCGGATTGCATGTCGTTTGATATGACTTCTGCAATCTTTTTAGATGAAACCTGGTTAGAATTATTGCGGGCTGGTGACCCTGAAGCTGATTATGAAGCCTGCTATCTCGAAAACCTGACCGGCACGCCCGCTTACTATGGGATGATTTATCTTGAATTGCTGCCCTTTTTCCACGAATGCGATGGCTTTTTTGGCAACTAGAAACAATCAGAGAAAATGATTGCTTGGCTCTTCCGCAAGGGTTTCATTTCGGAAAACTTGTTTTACCCAGAACTAAAACTGCCCTACACCAGTGGGGCAGTTTTAGTTACAAATTATTGTCCCCAAATTCTCCCCGGCCAGGGCTTTGGTCACGTTTTCGCCAATCGCGCCAGAAAAAATTTGGGCTTTCAGCCCCGGAATTTTTTCGACCAGCCCCAACATTTGTTGAACTTTGGAGGCCATGCCTCCCGTCACATCGGCCCCGTGCGAACCGCCAACACTCACTCGAATGGATTGGTATGATGGCGGTGTAATCTGTTCCACCCGCCGCTGGCAGATTGGAAAATCGGCCCAAACCGCTGTTTCCAACCCGGCCAGTAAAATTCGCTGAGGCCGCAACTCCAGCGCCAGATGCTCGAATAAGTCTTCGGTGGAAAGGATTGTGCCACCTTGCGCTTCGTCAAAAACCACATCACCATAGATCACCGGTATCAGCCCGGCCTCCAGCGCGCGTTTTAATGGCGTCAAATCCCAGCGGGTTACTTGCCCGGCGCTGGCAATCACCGCTGAAACCGGAGCCAAGGCCAGCGCTGGCAGTCTGGCTTTAGACATGGCGCTCATCACATAACGGTTAAGCAGCATAGCCTGAAACCAGACCTCCACAAACCCATCCCAGCCAGCCGGATCGTGAACCCCCTGGCGTGTCCCGTGCTTTTTGGCGGCGGTATGCCCAAAAGAACCGGACCCATGCCCTAGCACAAGGCTCAGGTCTGGGTTGGCAAGCCTGGCTTTGGCAATTTCAACTGCCAGCCGTGACAAAACCTCCCGGCGCGGGGTATAGGGCCGGGTTTTATCGGTAATCAAAGAACCGCCTAGTTTTAAGAAAACGAGTTCATCCATCCTGTAATTATAAAGGGTTATAATTTTGCTAATGGATATTCGCGCAGGAATTCAAACCGCCATTCTTTTAGCCTCACTGGGCGCTGTTGTTTTGTTTTGGAGCGGCATTCAGTCCATTCGTAATGGGCGCAAACTGCTTTATTTTCGTTTGCGCCAGGAACGAGTTGCCAATGGCTGGCGCTGGATCGGTTTTGCGCTGCTGCTTTCTGGCCTGGTTTTTGGGCTGGTGCGTTGGGGCGAGCCTGTGGCCTACACCTATTTTCCGCCCTCGGCCACCATCACCCTTTCGCCGACGCCCAGCCTTTCGCCGACCATCAGCCTCACTCCGACCATTACCTTCACTCCTAGTGAGACCCTGACGCCTTCCATCAGCAATACCCCCACTATTACGTTCACTCCCTTCATTCCGGCGGTGGTGGAGACTGCTTTCAGCAGCCTGGTGACGCCCAACACCGATGCGATTTTTAGCCCGCTCATCTTTGCTCGTGATATTGATGCCAATTATCAGCCGATTGGCCCGGTGACGGTTTTTATTAACCCCGTTGAAAAAGTTGTGGCCGTTTTTAGCTACGACAAAATGCTAAACGGAGTGCAATGGACGGCGCTTTGGTATCGTGAAGGCCAATTGCTACACTATGAGACCGAAATTTGGGCCGGGGATACTGGCGGCTACGGTTTTACAAGCTGGGAACCAGGCGCTGACACCTGGCTTGCGGGAGAGTATGAAGTACAGATTTTTGTGGGAATGGAATGGATGGTGGTTGGGCGTTTTACTGTTGAAGGCGATCCTTACACTGCCACCCCGTCACCGGCTCCCACTACCACGCCGCCGCCATCGGCAACGCTGATCCCGTCTCCGACCCGGATGCCCTCTGCCACGCCCCAGCCGACTCTGACCCGTGTCCCCTCGCGCACGCTCACGCCGACCAGTACGCGCGTCCCCAGTAAAACCCCGCTTCCAACGGATACGCGCTGGCCGAGCAGCACTCCTTGAGCCTTAGCTTTTCTCGCAACCTGAAAAACGAACTGCCAAAGCGGCTTGGTACGCCAGGACAATGTTTATAAAATTTGTTTTACATCCCAGCCCTTTTGCAAAAGGGCTGGGCGTGGATGAACCCCCAACCCCAATTTTAACCGCAGAGATACATAGTTTTTAAAAGACAAAATCTTGCGAGAGACCAATTACATCTTTTCCCGCAAATTTTTACAAAGAGCCGTATAGTCCGCGCTGTGACGATGAGCGGGTCGTTTTGCGCCAGGGTTTTCAAATATGTGAGGAATTTGATTGGGGGGTTGGCCCAATAATAGGATTTTTTCCCCCAGGGTGGCGGCTTCTTCGATGGCATGAGTGATCGTGACCAGCGTCAGATTTTGTTCGGCGCAAAGTTCCAGCGTCAGGTTTTGCAGGTCTTCGCGGGTGGGGGCATCCAGCGCGGAGAAGGGTTCATCCATGAGGAGTAGGTCGGGGTGCAGGGTTAAGGTGCGGGCAATGGCCGTTCGTTGGCGCTGTCCGCCAGAGAGTTGGGCCGGGTATTTTTCGGCCAGGTTGCCCAATCCCAGTCGTTCCAGCCAGAAATCGGCTGGTTTGCCGGTGGGCAGGCTGCGAGGGGCGTGAATGCCATCGGCTCCGTAAAGGGTACGAATTTTTAGTCCCAGTTCAATATTTTGGCGGACGGTGGCCCAGGGTAAGAGTCCAAAATCCTGTAAAATTAGGCCGGTTTGGGGGCGTGGGCGGGTCAATAAATCACCATTAACGTGAATTTGGCCGCTGCTGGCTGACCGCAGCCCAGCCAGCAGGTAGAGCAGGGTGGTTTTGCCACAGCCCGATGGGCCTAGCACGGCCCAGGTTTCACCGCGTTGGGCTTGCCAGTTAAAATCCTGAAAGATTGGGCTGTGGCCGTAGTGAAAGTGAAGGTTTTTAAGAAGTATCATAAGAAAAAAGGGCAGGGGATGTTTGTCTTCTTTTTGGGTTATTGCATGATCAGTGTGGGCAAATATTGGTCTGTGACCGATTCGGCGTAGGGCAGATTGGTTTCGAGCAGGCCTTTGGCTTTGGCCCAGCGTTGAATATCGCGCCATTCGGCTTCGGAGGGGACGCCCATGGTTGGAAAGGGTGGGATGGTGTAGCTGGCGAGCAGGGGCGGCGGTACGAGTTGTTTTTCGGCCAGCAGGGTGCTGTATTTTTGGGGTTGGTTGTTGATGAGGGTGACGGCTTCTTCGATGGCTGTTAGAAAGGCGCGCAGGGCGGCTGGGTTGGTGTCGATGAAGTCTTTGCGGAAGGAGATGGTCGAAGCGCCGTAGAGTGGGTATTGGGTATCGTCCAGTACGATTTTTGCGCCTTGTTGGGCGGCCAGGGCGGCCAACGGGTCTGGCATGACGGCGGCTTTTAGTTCGCCGGAGCCGAGCAGGGCCATGCGGTCTGGAATTTTGGGGATGGAGATAGATTTGATTTCCTCGGCGCTGAAGCCTTGTTTTTCGAGCAGGCGGTCGGTGACGTATTGGATGATGGTTCCCTCTGAAATGCCAATTTCGACTCCTTTTAGCGCGACGGCTTCGTCAATTCCGCTTTGGGCGCTGGTCAGGATGAAGAAGTGTCCGGCTGTGGCTGAGGCCATGTGTCCATAACGGACAACCTGCATTTGGACTTTTTCTTTGTTGAAGAACATGACGGAGAGTGCTTCATTGAGGGTGCCATCGGCCTGACCAGCGGCCAGGAGTTGATCACGTTCTGGGGCCGAGGCCACCGGGATGAATTCAACCTTTATCCCGTAGTTGGTATACAACCCTTCGGCTTCGGCTACGAACATGGGCAGGGTATCGATGACTGGGATAACCGCCAGGCGAATGGTGACTGGTTGGGGTGTCTGTTGGGTTGGGCTGGTTGGGGCTGGGGCGCAGGCGCTGAGAAATAGGATGAAGGGTAATAAGAGAGCCGGAAAACGGTATGAGTTGCGCATAATAGTTCCTTTATGGGATTTGGGGTTTATTTTATTCGGTGACGATGCCAATGGAGCGTAACAAGAAACTGCGCAAGGCGGGTAGGGTTTCTTGCAAGTCGGTTTCTCCGGTATAAATCCAGTGGATGACGATTTCATTGAGTGCGCCAACCCAGGCGCGGGCGGCCAGGTCGGTTTGCTGGGCTGGGATGGAGCCGTCTTTTATGGCCTGTTCGAGCCGAGCCTGAATGATGGCCGAGAAACGGGTGTTGATTTGGCGGCGGCGTTCTTCAAAGGCTGTGCCCAGCCCAACTGCCTGCACCAAAACGATTTTTGCCAATCCGCGATATTGTTGAAAGAGTTTTAAGCTGGTTTGTAGGGCTGCATCGATTTGTTGCAGGCCGTGCTCTTCGCTGAGGATAGATTCGCGCAAGCGGGTTTCGAGCAGGTCGGTAAAGGTATCTATCAACGCCAGGAAAATTCGCTCTTTGCTGGGAAAATGGAAATAAACTGAGCCTTTTGAAGAGCCGGATTCGACGACAATATCATCGACGCGGGTTTCATGGTAGCCTTTTTGGGCAAAGACGCGTGCAGCGGCTGCGAGGATGCGGGTACGGGTTTCGTTGGTATCTGTCATAGGATTAAACCGACTGGTCAGTCTAGTAAGACGGTACAATGATACTACAGAAATAAAAAAGAGAAAAGAAGATTGAACAGGGCGATTGCATCTAAATACCAGCGGCTAATATCTTGCCGAGGTAATCATTATTCCAAGCGGCTTGAAGTTGCTTGGCATGAATACCACCTTTTGCAGTTTTCTCTTGTTTGAGCAAATTGAGTGCAATGTGTCGCAAAACAGCCATGTTTTCAGGAGCCTGATCCTTATGAACACCTGTCTATTACCCACAAGTCGGGTAAAAGTGAGGTAGACTACGGAGAAAAAACGA
>DYPU01000030.1 GCA_020719725.1 Anaerolinea sp.
GCGGCCAAGGGAACCACTCCTGACGAGATACAGGAATAACTCTCAGCCGGGAGACATTGGCGATGCCAGCCACTGTCTCCCGATTTTTATCAAACCCTATGAGTACCCAACCAATTTACTGTCTTCGTGCAACCGATGTATATAAAACATTAGAAACCAGCCCAGATGGATTATCAACATCCGAGGCCGAGGCGCGTTACTCACTTTACGGGGAAAACGCGCTAAAAGAACAACACCACGACCCGCTCTGGCTAAAACTGGTAAGATATTTTATTCACCCACTATCCATGCTGCTGCTGACCGCCGGATTTTTGGCTCTGTTTAGCGACTGGCTTCTAGCACTGGTCATTTGGGGATTAACCTTTACCAATGCCGGGTTTTCGTTTTGGCGCGAATATCGCGCAGAGCAGGCCATTGCCAAATTACAGGAAATCCTGCCAGACTATGCCCATATCTTGCGCGATGGAATCGAAATCCACATTCCGGCCCGCAAAGTTGTGCCCGGCGATGTGCTAATTTTGGCCGAAGGCGACAAAATTTCTGCCGATGCGCGCGTTATAGAAGAATATGGATTACGCACCAACAATGCCACTCTAACCGGTGAATCAGTGGCCGCCCGAAAAATAGCTGATGCCTGTTTTCAACCAGGCATCAGCGAATTAGAGCAAGCCAATCTCATCTTTGCCGGAACATCCATCGCCGCCGGAACTGGCCGGGCAGTGGTTTACGCCACAGGCATGTTAACCCAGTTTGGCCGCATCGCGCACCTCACCCAAAGCGTCCCTGAAGAAATCAGCCCATTTCAACGCGAACTAAAACAGATTGTGCGCGTTACAACCATCATTGCTGTTGGATTAGGCCTGCTAATTTTAGCCGTAGGCTTCTTCGAAAACAAATTCGACCTGAGCAACGAGCAACTGCTGATGTTTGCTCTGGGTGTAATTGTAGCCGCCGTCCCCGAAGGACTACCCGCCACCCTAACTTTGTCGCTAGCAATGTCGGTTCAGCGTCTAACCAGCAAAGGAGTCTTGGTTAAAAAGCTGAGCACCGTCGAAACGCTGGGCACCATTTCGGTAGTTTGCACCGATAAAAGTGGCACCCTGACCCAAAACCAGATGACCGTCCGCGAAGTTTGGGTGGCCCGTCAACGCTTAAAAGTCAGCGGAGTAGGATACGAGCCAAAGGGAAGTTTCTCTCCCGCGCCCCTGGCTCAGGAATGGGACGAAGATTTATCCGCCCTGCTCGAAGCGGCATCCTGCTGTAACAACGCGCGGCTTAACCCACCTTCTGCCGAACATCCCACCTGGACCAGCCTCGGCGACCAGACCGAAGCCGCGCTCAAAGTGGCAGCACTCAAAGCCAGAATCAACGAACAAGAATTAGCGCAAATTTACCCGCGCATTCACGAAATTCCATTTGACGCGCGTCGCAAACGCATGACCACCATCCACCGCGAAAAAGAACGCGAAATTGCCTTTACCAAAGGCGCGCCGCGTGAAGTATTACAACTTTGCAGCCATATTCAAATCAACCGCGCCATAGTGGAATTGGACAACGAACTGCGCGCCGAGATTATGGCCGCCAACGATGGCTTTGCGCGTAAAGCATTACGCGTGCTGGCAATTGCGCGACGCACCCTGCCGCCACGTTCCAATCCTTACAACGCCGAAACAATCGAAAGCGAGCTAGTCTTCCTGGGACTGATGGCAATGATGGACCCGCCCCGCCCCGAAGTGGAACATGCCGTACAAATCTGCCGTCAGGCCGGAATTAGAATCATCATGATTACCGGCGACTATGGCCTAACCGCCGAATCTCTGGCGCGGCGCGTCGGAATGCTCGAAAGCAAAAACCCACGCATCGTCACCGGTGCCGAACTGGACGAAATGTCAGACATCGAGCTTCAAACCATTCTAGACGAAGAAGCCCTGTTTGCTCGCATGGCTCCCGAACACAAACTGCGCCTGGTTTCCGCTTTTCAGGCACGCGGAGACGTCGTAGCAGTAACCGGCGACGGCGTAAACGACGCTCCGGCCCTGCGCAAAGCCGATGTCGGAATTGCGATGGGCCTGGTTGGAACCGATGTCGCCAAAGAATCCGCCGACGTAATCCTCACCGACGATAATTTTGGCGCAATCGTCTCTGCCATCGAAGAAGGCCGCTCGGTATACCAAAATGTACGCAAATTTATCACTTATATCTTCTCCAGCAACATGCCAGAAATCATGCCCTTCATCGTCTCTGCCAGCATCCCCGGCATTCCGCTGGCGCTAGGCGTCAAGCAAATTCTGGCAATCGACCTGGGCACAGACTTATTTCCGGCCATCGCCCTGGGAACCGAAACGCCCGAACCAGACACCATGCTACACCCACCCCGCAAACGCGACCAGCGCATCATAGACAACAACCTGCTCCTGCGAGCCTTTCTGTGGCTGGGAATGATCGAAACATTGCTTTGTTTTAGCGGTTTTTTTGCAACCTACTGGCTTTCAGGCAACGCCAACCTAATTTACGCATTGCCCTGGCTGGCACAAATACCCATTCCGCCCTTCTTGCATCACCCCTTATCTAGCGCAAACGCCCAAATCATGGCCGTCACCGTCTTCCACGCCGGAGTTGTCATGGCCCAAATCGGCAATGCCTTTGCCTGCCGCTCCGAAACCAACCGCAATTCGCAACTTGGCTGGGGCAGCAACCGCTATCTACTCATCAGCATCGGATTGGAAGTCATCAGCATTTTACTGCTCATTTACTTTGCTCCGCTGGCAAGTGCCTTTGAACACGAACCCATTCCGGGAAAATACTGGCTCGGATTGAGCCTGTTTGGACTGGTCTTATACAGCATCGAATGGATTCGCAAACAAGCGACACGCCCCCACCCGATAGCTGCGATTCAAAACCAACCACCACTCAAACCCGATAAAACCACCACCAACCGAGGAGGACAGATATGAAAGTCATCGTCATGGGATGTGGCCGAGTAGGCTCACAAATCAGCAACCTGCTGGCTCAACGCGGCCACCGCGTCACCGTCATCGATCATCGTGACGCCGACGCGGCGAACCGGCTTGGCCCCGACTTCAAGGGCCACATTTTACACGGGCTGGGTTTTGACCAGCAAATTCTGCTCGAGGCTGGCATAAAATCAACAGATGCCTTCATCGCAGCCAGCGCTTCAGACAACGCCAACATTGTCGCAGCGCGCATTGCCCGAAACGTCTTCCGCGTCCCAAAAGTCGTCGCCCGCATGTACGACCCACGTCGCGCGGAAATCTATCAGCGGCTGGGGCTAATGACCATCTCCAGCACCGAACTGGGCGTGCGCCAAATTTACGAAATGGTAACGCACTCCGACCTGGATATTTTACAAAAATTTGGGCGCGGCGAAGTCTCGGTCATCGCCATCGAAGTCGATTTCAACCTGGCTGGCCGACATGTACGCGACCTGAACATTACCGGAGAACTAAACGTCTTTTCCGTCACACGCGGCGACCACGCCTTCATCCCATCCAATAGCACCGAATTTCAAGAAGGCGACATTTTGCACTTGTCCGTTTTATCCACAGCCATGACCCGGCTCGAAGGAATGCTCGGACTCGAAAGGAGAAATTAGCCATGCACGTCATTATTGTCGGCGGTGGCAACACCGGCTCTTATTTGGCAAAAATTCTACTCGAAGCCAAACATACCGTGCGGGTTGTGGAAGCGCGTCCCAACCTGCTCGAAAAATTACAAAATGAATTGCCCCAGGAAACTGTCATCTCTGGCGACGGGTCATCCCCCTTCGTATTGGAGCAAGCCGGAGTGCAAAAAGCGCATGTTCTGGCAGCCGTCACCGGAGATGACGAAACCAATCTCGTAATCACCTCCCTGGCGCGATTTGAATTCAACGTTCCACGCACCATTGGACGGGTAAACAACCCCAAAAACGCCTGGCTCTTCACTAAAGAGATGGGCGTAGATGTGGCGCTCAATCAGGCCGATATTTTAGCGCACCTCGTTGCTGAAGAAATGTCTTTGGGCGATATGATGACGCTACTCAAGCTGCGGCGCGGCGAATATTCACTGATCGAAGAAAAAGTTCACCCGCACGCGCAAGTGATCAACAAATTGCTAAAAGACCTGGTTTTTCCCGCCGAATGTACCATCACCGCCATCATTCGCGACAATCAACTGCTCATCCCGCGTGGGAACACCCTGCTCGAAGCCGGAGATGAGATATTAGCGCTGGTACACCAATCGCACCTGTACGAATTTGCAGCCATGCTGGCCCCGCAAAATCCACTGGAAAGAAAATAATAGAAGAACGCGGCCCCGGCAAGGCCGCGCTCTTCTAACGCATCAAATTGATTCCACTCTAAAAGCCGGGCAAGCCAAGATCATCTGGTCGAGATGGACAACCCGGTAAGCCGGATGATATAGCCCGGCATAAATCGCCGAATGATGAATGGCCGGAAAATTCTGCGCCTGAAGCGGTATAAAAAATTCGTCCATTTCTTTTGTTGTAAAAGCCAATTGACCCTGGCAGGCCAGCTTACAAGCAGTGGCCCAGCCAGAGACAAGCAGCTCTTTCGACCCAGGCTGCTGAGCAGTGCCCAAAAAAGCCGTCAGTAATGCTTCAGGGGGCCATCCAGTTGCCAGGTAGGGGCGCAGGTGAACACGCGCAATACCCGTTTCAGCAGAAAGCAGATCAAACAACGGCTCCGGCGAGGCCTCGCCCATGGCGGCCAGTTCACGCTCAAGCCAATGCCGGGCCGATTCAGCGTCACGAACCGCATGTTCGCTGCCCAATGCGGCCTGATGAATCAATTTATAAACATCCGCAAGCTGCATGGCCGGATAACGCTCCCAATGCGCCCGCAGCATGAAGGCAAATACATTTATTTCAGGGGCAGGCATTTTTCAAATGCTCGTCAAAGGTTTCAGCAAAAAAATGCAGGCCAGAGCCATCGCAACGCGCTCGAAAAAAGTAATACGGTGTTTGAGCGGGCGCAGCTACCGCTTGCAAGGCATTCAAAGCCGGGTTGGAAATCGGCGCAGGGGGCAAACCAAAAATCTGATAAGTATTATAGGGAGAAACTACCTGCAAATCACTCAACAGTAGCGGCGCTTTCCACCACGATTGGCTGGAGACAGCATATCCCAGCGCATATTGCACGGTCGGGTCTGTTTCCAGCTTCATGCCCGCTGCCAGACGATTCAAAAACACCGAAGCAATCAACGGCTGTTCATCGGCTACCACAGCCTCACGCTGAATAATCGAAGCCAGCGTCACGGCCTGGTAAACATCCAAGCCCTGACGGGTAAACCCGGCCCGCAAATCGGAGCGCAAACTTAGCGCAAAATGGCTGATGAGTGTGTTCACAAAATCGGCCACAGCAATATCACGCGGCAAAATATACTCATCTGGCAAAAAGAAACCTTCCGCACCGGCTCCGTCGGGCAAAAAGTCAAAATGGCCCTGAGGCGCGCGCGCTGCTATTAGAAAAGCCTCCGGGCTAAACCCCAGGCCCGAAGTCGGCAGGCTGGCGGCAATTTCCTCCATGCGCCAACCGGGCAAAATGACAAATTTAATTTCGGTCGGGGTGGCGTCCAGCAAATGGCTGGCAATTTGCAAAGGCGAAAGCGCCGCGCTAAGGGTAAATTCTCCAGCCTGAAGGCGAGTCTCTAATCCACTATAAATGAGATAGGCTCGAAAAGCGGCCCCATCAGGGACGAGGCCATCCTGCTCCAGACGCTGCGCCACATCCGAAGCAGCCTCGCCTGCCGCAATTACAAAACGCCGTTCTGGGCCATAAGAATCTGCCGGACGGGTTAACAAACCGTCGTACCACAGCATGAGCGCCGAATATTTCAGCAGTTTGGCCCCACTCAGCGCCGGCGTAGCAGGCCCAACCATGCGCTCGGCCAATAAAGGCAAGAGCAGCATGGCCCCCAGGGCCACAAACACAAGCAAAAACAAAAGGATCACACCACAAGATAAATTTTGTCGCAGACGGCTTCGGCGCGCGGTTTTCATATTACTCCAAGGGGGGCAAGTCTAAAGTATCGAGATACGATTGCAGTAAAACCGCCGCGGCGCGGTCGTCAAGATGCCCCGCTCGCCGCTCACGGCGCAACCCAAGCGTTATCCCCATCTCACGCGCATCGCGGGTCGTCAGAGCTTCATCCCACATCAAAATCGGAAGCTCGGTTTGGCCGCGCAAAACCTCGGCAAAGCGAGCCGCGCTGCGCCCGGCAAAATTTGGCTCGCCATCCAACTGAAAAGACTGTCCCACTAAAATCAGGCCAACCTGGTGTTCAGTCGCCGCCCGCGCGACCCGCGCTGCATCTGTTAGCCGCGCAATGTGGTTAATCACCATCAGCGGGCGCGCCAGGCGGCCAGTTTCATCGCTAACAGCCAATCCAATCCGTTTTTCGCCGTGATCCACTGCCAAAACGCGCATCGCTACAGCCCCGCAGAAACCAGAATACGAAACGGCAAAAGCGGCAGCCAGGGCCACCAAACCGGGCGCACCGTAATCACCGGAACGATGCTCAGTTCAAAAGCCTGATTTAAAGCCTTAATCGCCTGGCGTGGGCGGCGGCCCTGCGTCAAAAAAAGAACCTGGGTCGGATCAATTTGCATCTGAATGGAGCGGGAGACCTGCAATTGCCAGCGCGCCAGGCCATCCAGGCCCAACTCTGGACGGGTCACAGCATTCACGGTCAACGTGGCAGGACGCGGGCTAAACCCGGCAGGCAAGGCCGCGTCTAACGTCAGCGCAGCAAGCTGGCGCAGGTCACTTTCAGCCGCATAGGCAGCCTCGAAACGAACCCGCAAGCTAAGGGTAAGCGTTTCAGCGGGCGCTCCAGCAGTGGGAGAAAATTGTCGTTCAAGGACTTCAACCAGTTTAACGGAATCCGGTAAAAGTAAATCGCCCGGTTTTAATTCAGCGGGAAGTTGAACGCGGGCCTGCTCTGCCAATTTTTTGAGTAAATTGGCGTTTAACTGCTCCCGATCCTGTTCGCTGGGCGAAGGGCCGCGTCGGTCGCTGCCTCCCGTGGCCGCCTGCTCGTTATAAACAGTTAGATTCAGGCCGAGAGCGCTTTGAAAGGCGCTGATAGCATTGGCCGGGACATTGCCAGCCGCGCCGCCGCTGAGGGCTCGCACCCGCGCCTCGACCGGTTCGCGGTTACGAGCGGGGACAAGGACGCCGGTGGTGGTTTCAAAAGCCTGCGGCAGGGCAGCGCGCGTCAGTAAAATTGTCCCGGCAGGCAGGTTAACATCGACTTCGCTGGCGTTGCTAAAGGAAACGACCGCCTGAGCAGGTTGGCCGGGCAAATCGGTCTGACCGCTGGCAGGCAGCGAGGCGCTGGCTTGCAGATCCAGGGTGAAACGGCGCAAAGGGATTTGGCCGCTAAGGTAGACCTGGCTGGTTGCGGCGCTGGCGCTAACGGGTATAGTAACTGTTTGTTGGCGGATGGGTGGTGTGATGTTGATTTGGGCAGATGGCAAAAACAGGAGCACAATAAACAAAACAGCGAAAACGCCTATGCCAAAAATGGCAATTCGCCCCGCCAGGCCCAATTGGTATGGCTCGCCAGGCAATTGGGCGCGCAGTCCGCGCAAATCACGTTTACGCGGCGCAGGCAGTTCGGGCAGCAGCATGGTTTGCCAGGGTTTACGTTGGGCGTGCTTGGCGGTCGAAAAACAAGGGATATGTTGTTCGTGGGCGGCCTGCCAAATTTCGGCATTGCGGGTTACCAGGCCCAATTGTGCTCCCAGGCCGCGCGCGCGACGCTGAAGCAGCGCCAAATCGAGCGGGCGCACGTCGTCCACCCGGCCGCGACGCGGCCAAACCAGCAAGATGCGCGGGGTTTTGGCCCACGACATACGGTCGCGGATGGAGATCAGGTCGTCGTGCGGTTCCAGGTGAATGATGGTGGTTTTCATGCCGAATTTTTAAGGGCAGCGCAGGCCGTTCAGGTCGTAGAGGCGGTATTCTGTGTTTTCGTAAAGAATCGGCAGGGGATGACTGTGGGGTTTTTCGATGACCGCATATTGAGCATCATATTGACAAGCTATGTTCATTAAAGAATCGGTGGAGAGGCTGTAGTAGGCTGCTTCTACAAGTTCGATGCTTTGAAAGTAATTACCATCGAAGCGTTCGAATGCGCCAGGAGCCAGGGTATTAAAGCGAGTTTTCCATTCTAGTTCGTAGCCCGGCTGAAAAGCAGCGACCAGGATTTCGGACAACGTGCCAACGCTGGCGCGTTCAGAATGCACCCGCCAGTCCGATTCTTGTACGCCCCATTTTTCGGGCGGAGTTATAAAACGGGCGGCCTGCGGTGTGTTTTCACGCGCCCAAATTTGGACATCGACCCAGGGGGTGTTTTCACCGTAGATATAAATTCCGGGATGCCAAAATCCCATAAGCCAGATGATGGCGTAGGTAATGGCGATAATCAGCGGGACCAGGCGTGCCACTAATTGGACCGTTTTGGCATTTTTCACATATTTTACAAACGCCAGCGCGACCAAAACCAAAATGGGGGTGGGCGAAAAGATGAAAATGCCAGATAGGATGAAAAAAGCGGGCCGCGAGAAGGCTTTTTCCTCATGAAGTTTGGCGACATAATCGGCAAAAAACAGGTAAGCCAAAATCAGAATCCACAATCCCATCCGAATGATTTGCGATTGGATGAGAATGGTGACCGGTAACAGGTAAACGGCAATGATGTGTACTATTACCACGATAATTCCGGCATACATAAAGTTACGAGCCGTGACGACAGTATACGAATCAGTCTCGGGGCGGGCTTTGCTGTGCGGTAGGGCAATAAAAAACAACCAGATGGCGCTAATACCGCCAAAGGTAATGGCCCATGTTCCGGGGTAGGTGGGGCTAAGCATGGCAAAGAGATGGAAAAACAGGGTTTTGTTAAGAAAAGCCACCCACTCGGCCCGCATCGTAAAATCAATTGGGTCGCCGCCAGCCTTCCAGAGCAAAACCGGCAAGGCCGTCACAAGAAACAAGCCTGCGCCCAGGGCAATTTTCTTAAACCCAATCCGGCGAAATTCCAGCAAACAGGCCAGCCCAAACATTGCCATTACAAAATTGACTGAAACGACGTGAATGTTGTACATGACCCCGGCAATCAAAAATGCCAGCGGAACTCGGCCTTTAAAAAACTGATTGAGCGCAATCAACAAAAAGGGTAGAACAAAGGTGCGGCTGAGGGGCGCAAACTCAAAGACCGGGAATCCTGAAAAGCTAAAATGCGGCACAATAAAGCCTAACACACCCAGAAACGAGGTCAGGGAATTGTGGAAGAGAGTTTCGCTTAAATCCCAGATCGCCCAAAAGCTGAGGTAGATGGTCGCCAGGTGAACGGCAAAAAGAGTCGGCTCCAACCAGCCAGCCCGCAGGATGGGGACAAAGAAAGACCAGAAATAGGAATAATAAATGCTATGCAGGCCAATCATGCCATCAGCGCGGTAAAGTGCCGGGTCGGCAGAGGCCTTTAAAAAGGGAATGTGCATGGCTTCGTCAAATGTGCCAAAGTTGTAGCCAATGAGCAGCACAGTGGATAAGGTGGCGGCCAGAAAAAGAAGGTGCCGTTTAAAAAAGGAGACACTAAGCTGGGATGCGATAGTATTGAGCATGACAAATCATCATTTCCGAATGGGCGCAAAAAACTTCCGAAGTCGTTGCAACTTCGGAAGTCTGCAAGGCCGTTGTTTACTTTACTTTACCTTCCAGCCAAGTTTTTACACTCGCCAGAGCTTCAGTCAACTGCGACATATCTTTACCGCCGCCAAAAGCCAGGTGTGGCGCGCCGCCCCCGCCCGCGCCAAGTTGGCGCGAGATATGCCCCACCAGATCGCCCGCTTTGATGCCACGCTTTATTAAATCCTGCGTCACGGCCACCATCACCGTCACCGAACCTTCAGCAGGCACAGCAATGACACATGCGCCATTTTCAGCATATTGATTGCGGAATTGATCTGCCAGCTTGGTCAGCGATTCTTTATCTGCGCCAGACATTTCAGTCACAAGCAGGTTAATTCCAGCAATGTTTTCAACATTAACAAGCTGAAAACGAAAAGCGGCCAACGCCAAATCGGCGCGAGCAACTGCCAATTGTTTTTTTACAAGAACCAACTCATCCTGCAAGGCTTCCACTTTGGCCGGAACTTCTTCAGAATTGGTTTTAAGTGACCCGGCAGCCTGTTTTAGCGCCTTAAAACGCCTGGCAATCAGTTCATACGCCCCGCGGCCTGTCACGGCTTCGATACGCCGCACGCCAGCCGCCGCCGAGCCTTCGCTGACAATAATGAATGCCCCAACATCGCTGGTGCGCTCCAAATGCGTGCCGCCGCACAACTCATAGGAATAGTGATGATTAGAATCATCACCAATTGTGATGGTGCGCACGACATCGCCATACTTTTCGCCAAAGAGCGCCATCGCACCTTCGGCGATGGCTTCCTCGCGCGATTTACTGCGCGGGCTGACGGTGTAATCTGCGGCTACCGCTTCATTGACCAGTTTTTCAACCCGTTCAATTTGTTCGGAGGTCATCGCTTCGGGATGATTGAAGTCAAAGCGAAAGCGATCTGGCCCAACCGATGAACCCGCCTGGCGGGCATGTTCGCCCAAAACCTGATGCAACGCAGCGTGCATTAAGTGAGTGGCGGTATGGTTACGCATAATATCGTGACGACGAGCGTAATCAACCTCGGCCCTGGCTTGATCTCCTACGCGCGGCTTACCGCTGACGACTTCGCCAAGATGCGAGATAAGCCCCGCGGCTGGACGGCGCATTTCAGAAATTTCGATCTCCCAATCTGCGCCCCGAATGAGACCCGTATCACCCATCTGCCCACCCGATTCGATGTAGAACCCGGTCTTGGGCAAAATGATTTCAACCCTATCGCCAAATTGGGCTTCAGTCACAATTCGGCCTTCGACGACCAGGGCCAACACTTCCCCGTCCAGGCGAGTGCTGGCATAGGGATCGTAGCTTACGCCCTTGTCTCCTAATTTATTTTTTGCCAGTAACTCTTTAAAGATGCCCGCAAAAAACTCGGCATCATCACCGCCCATCGCGCCCATGGCTTTGCCGCCTCCAGAAGCCAGGCTGTGTTCTTCGCGCGCGGCGCGGAAACCAGCTTCGTCCACGTCCAGGCCCTGTTCGCGGGCAATATCGCGGCTGATTTCGAGCGGCAGGCCATAGGTGGCGTACAGGTCAAAAGCCCGACGGCCATCCAGCGTGGTTTGAGCACTATTTTTCAAATTATCCAGCATTCCTTGCAGGTGAGCAGTGCCACTTTCAACGGTACGCGCAAAACGGATTTCTTCCCGTTGCAGGTTGTCCAAAATCGCTTCGCGGTGCTTGGCAACTTCCGGGTAGAAAGCGCCATATTCCGCAATCAGGGCTTCCGCTACTTTGGCAAGAAACGGTTCGGTCAGACCAATTTTCGTTCCAAAACGGGCCGCGCGGCGGATAATCATGCGGGCAATATAATTGCGGCCAACATTGCCTGGCACAACCCCATCCGCGATCAGAAAGGCGGCGGAACGGGCGTGGTCGGCGATAACCCGATACGGCGTAAAATCGGCATACATTTGTTCGCGGGTTTTGCCGGTCAGGGTTGCGAGTACATCCAGCGCGCCTCGGAATAAATCGGTTTTGTAGTTGGAATCGACATCTTGCAGCACCGAGACAATTCGCTCAAAGCCCATGCCAGTATCAACATGTTTGGCGGGCAGCGCTTCGAGCCGGCCATCTTCAAACAGGTTGTATTGAATGAAGACATTGTTCCAAAGCTCAAGGTAACGGGTGCATTCACCATTAACGCCGCACTGATGGGGCTGCCCGCGTAAATTGACACGCTCTTCGCCCAAGTCGATGTGGATTTCGGAGCAGGGGCCACAGGGGCCAAACTCGGCCATTTGCCAAAAGTTTTCCTTGCGGCCAAAGTAAAGCACATTGGCCGGGTCAAATCCGGGTTGTTTCCTCCAGATTTCGGCGGCTTCCTCATCGGTAGGGACATTGCCCTTGTCATCTTTGAAACAGGTGGCATACAGTTTGTCTTTGGGCAGGCCCCAAACATCCGTCAGCAATTGCCAGGACCAGGCAATTGCTTCTTCTTTGTAATAATCGCCAAACGACCAGTTGCCGAGCATTTCAAAAAAGGTGTGATGGGTATCATCACGGCCCACATCATCCAGGTCGTTGTGTTTGCCAGCCACACGCATACATTTTTGCGAATCGACAGCGCGGGTATAGGGGCGCGTATCCGTGCCAATAAAAACATCCTTAAACTGCACCATGCCCGAGTTGGTGAAGAGCAGGGTGGCATCCCCGCCCGGAACAAGCGACATGGATGGAACCGCGGTATGCCCGTGTTCGACGAAAAAATCAATGAAGGTCTGGCGAATTTCGTTGCCGGTTAGTTTTTTGCTCATTCTGACTCCAAAGTGATGAAAGTGGGGGAATTATACCAAGTATAAAAAAATGAAAGCAAAATAGAGTATCGAGTAAAATTATCAGCCTATCCTGCCTTGCGTCAGCCCAAAACTAGATTTGACCTATGAAACTCATTCAAACCTTTATGCTTTTTTTCTTTCATCATTTTTATCATGGCCTGGCGTGGAGCTACGACCTGATCGCCGCCATCGTTTCTTTTGGGCGCTGGCGGGAATGGGGTCAGACGGTTTTGCCCCACCTGCAGACGGGACGGGTGCTGGAGTTGGGGTTTGGCCCCGGTCATCTTCAAAGCGCACTCCCCCAGGCCAGATTCCAGGCCATTGGGCTGGATGAAAGCCGACAAATGTGCCGCCAGGCCGCGCACAACCTGCGTAAAAACAAACAAACTCTTCGCCTGATTCGCGGTTATGCGCAAAATTTACCTTTTGCAACCGAAACGTTTGAAAATGTCGTGGCAACCTTTCCGAGTGAATACATTGTTGCGCCAGAGACGCTAACCGAAGCCGAGCGAGTGCTCAAAGTGGGCGGACGGCTGGTCGTGGCGCTTTCGGTTCATTTCGAGGGTACCAACCTCGCAAACCGAGCGGCAAGCTGGTTATTTCACGTCACCGGTCAGAGCGAGGACTTGACGGAGATGCTTGAAGAAAAAATTAAAGCACATTTCACGGCGAGCAGATTACGGGTCAATTTGGTTCAGGCCCGGGTCGGTAAAAATATGGTGTTGCTGATCGTGGCCGAAAAAGTTACAGGCCGGGAAACTCTAAAATCTTCATCAGAATCCGCACAAACGCTATAATCCGCCGCAGAAAGGCCAGTTATGCGCCATAATCTTTTTGCAGTGCGTTTACTGATTTTTTTTGCGAAAAGGCTCTTTTCATCTTCCCGATTTTTCAGGCCAGTGGCAGTTAATTAAGGTAGAATAGTCTTATGGAAGTACAAATTGCTGTTGCAAAAACCAATAAATACGCTGTTTCTGAAAGCGGTGATACGCTGGAGGTGGTAGAACGCCCCGGTGGTGGGCTTTCGGTGGTGCTGGCAGATGGACAATCTTCGGGCCGGGGCGCGAAGGCGGTTTCGATATTGGTGGTACGCAAAGTAATTAGCCTTTTGGCCGAGGGGGTGCGCGATGGCGCAGCGGCGCGGGCAGCTTCAGATTATCTTTTTGCTGAAAAGGGTGGGAAGGTTTCAAGCACGCTTAATATCGCTTCGGTAGATTTACAGACCAAGACACTGGTACTGGCGCGAAACAACGAATCGCCAGTTTTTCTGGCGCGCGGCGAAGAAATTGAACAATTGAGCGAACCTAGCAAGTCGATTGGGGTGGCCCGCAATACCAAACCAATTATCACTGAAATTCCGCTTGAGACTGGGCTAACCGTTGTAATTTATAGCGATGGACTGGTACACGCCGGCGAGCGACGCGGCACACCAATGGATGTGGGGATTACCCTGCGCGGCCTGCTGGAAGAAAGCGACCCCAGCCCGCAAACCATCGCAGATGCGCTTTTAGCTCAGGCAGTACGATTGGACGATGGCCGCCCATGCGATGATATTAGCGTGCTGGTGCTAAGGGTTTCCAGCATTCAAGGAGATTGGGTGCGGCGGATGAGTGTCCGTCTGCCAATTAGCGTATGAAGCGGCTGGCTACGTTGTGGCGCAAGTGGCGGGCTTCGTGGCGCGATACGCTGCTGCTTTTACGCGAGTTTCGCCGCCCGCTGATTCTTTTTGGGGTGACAGTTTTGGGTAGCGGTTTTTTGTACCGACAAGCTGCTATTCAGGTTGGTGAACCGCTGACAAGTCTGACAGAGGCAATTTACATTACATTGACCTTGTCGTTCCTGCAACCCACCGGGGATTTTCCTTCCCAGCCAGTGTTGCAGGTTTTCTTTTTTTTGATGCCAGTCATTGGGGTTGGGCTTTTGGCAACCGGTTTAACAGATTTCGGCGTTCTCCTTTTTAATCGCCGCGCGCGCAGTAAGGAGTGGGAAATGGCAGTTGCTTCAACATTTTCGAACCATACCATTTTAGTTGGGCTGGGGCATTTAGGCTTTCGGGTTATTCAAAACCTAAATGAAATGGAAGAACCGGCAGTAGTGATTGAGCTAAATCCCAGTGTCGATTTGATTGCAACGGTTCAAGCGCTGAACATTCCTGTTTTACAAGATGATGCCAGCCGCAAGGTGACATTGGAAGCAGCCGGGGTAAGACAAGCCCGTACAATTGTGCTGTGTACCCAAAACGATTCGCTCAACCTGCAAATTGCGATGAAAGCCCGCAGCCTGAATCCGACCATTCGGGTAGTGATTCGAATTTTTGACGACGACTTTGCTGATGCGTTACAACAACAATTCGGGTTTATGGCGCTAAGTGCCACCAGCATGGCGGCCCCAGCCTTTGCCGCCGCAGCAGCCGGAGCCGACATCACCCGTCCAATTACGGTGGAGGGCCAGTCCCTCAGCCTGGGCCGAATTACAATTGGAAAAACATCCAGGCTAAAAGAACTTAGCGTAGCAACCGTAGAGCAAAAATATGATGTTAGCGTGGTTTTACTGAAACATGCCGGAGAATCAGACCTGCACCCACACGGTAAACGCACCCTGGGCGATGACGATGTCCTGGCTGTGCTGGGCAACCCACAAAAAATAAGTCTACTCGTCCATGACAATCAATAAAGACGCTCTCATCGGCCTGGTTGGGCCTTGCGCTTCAGGCAAATCGACAATTGGCGCGCGCCTGAAAGAAAATGGCTACCGGATAAAACATATTGCCCAGGAACATTCTTTTGTAAAAGATATGTGGCAGCGCATCACCAATCCCGATTTGCTGATTTTTCTGGATGCCTCCTACCCAATTACGCGCCAGCGCCGCGCTCTGGATTGGAGTGAAACTGACTATCTCGAACAGCAGCGCCGCCTGACGCACGCCCGCGAACATGCCGATTTATATATTTTTACAGATAACCTGAGCATAGACACAGTAACAGAACAAATTCTAAAATTTCTGGCAGATTAGCGCACGGCTGAAATGGCCGAAAAAATCCTTTTCACAAACAAACTATCCATTCCATTCAACCCAGCCAAAAGAGAACTTCATGCCTCCAACCTACAGTTCCCAACTCATTCTGGATGGCGAATCATTGACCATCGAAGATGTGCTTGCCGTTGCCCATCACCCCGAAATGCAAGTCTCACTGGCAGAGGAAGCCTGGCAAAAAGTGCGCCGGGCCGCTCAGGCCGTGCAAGATTTTGTGGCGCGCGGTGAAATTGTTTATGGCATTACTACCGGATTCGGCGCGTTCAAAGATCGGATTATTTCAGCGGCGCAGGTGGAACAACTTCAAAGAAATATTCTAGTCAGCCACGCGGTTGGAGTTGGAAAATTGTTAGATCAGCCCACCACGCGCGCCATGATGCTGATTCGAGCCAATACACTTGCCAAAGGTCATTCTGGCATCCGCGAGGAAACCTTGCGCCTGTTGCTGGAAATGCTCAACCGGAACATTTGCCCACTCATTCCAGAACAAGGGTCACTCGGCGCGAGCGGCGACCTGGCTCCGCTGGCGCACATGGCGCTGCCACTCATTGGCGAAGGCGAAGCCTTTTATAACGGGCAAAAACTAACCGGAGCCAATGCGCTGGCCCAGGCTGGCCTGCGCCCCGTCACCTTAACCGCCAAAGAAGGACTGGCTCTCACCAACGGTACCACCCTGATGAACGCGCTAGGCGTACTGGTGACACACCAGGCCGAACGCCTGGCCCATACCGCCGATCTGGCCGGAGCCTTAAGCCTGGAAGCCATGCACGGCACGCCGCGCGCCTTCGATCCGCGCATTCACGCCGCCCGGCCTCATCCACGGCAGGTGGAATGCGCCGCGTTTATGCGTCAGCTACTAGCAGGCTCCACCTTCACCCGCCCAGATGATCCACTCAATGTTCAAGACGCATATACCCTGCGCTGTATCCCCCAAGTACACGGCGCGGTCCGCGATGCAATTGCCTATGCGCGCTGGGTGATGAGTATCGAACTCAACTCCACTACCGACAACCCACTCATTTTTTTTGACGAAAACGATAACGCCACCGTACTTTCCGGCGGCAACTTCCACGGTGAACCACTGGCAATCGCAATGGATTACCTGGCCTTTGCCCTGGCCGAGTTGGGAAACATATCAGAACGGCGGATTGCCCGCCTGGTGGATGCCGCCAGTAACAAAAACGTACTGCCCGCGTTTTTGATCAACGAAGGCGGGGTAAACTCTGGCTTTATGTTGATTCAATACACCGCCGCCGCGCTGGCTTCCGAAAACAAAGTGCTGGCCCATCCCGCCAGCGTAGACACCATCTCCACCTCAGCCAATATCGAAGACCATGTTAGTATGGGGCCGGCGGCAGCGCGTCAGGCCCGCGAAATTGCCGGAAACGTGGAAACTATCCTGGCGCTGGAACTGCTCTCGGCGGCGCAAGGGATAGATTTCCGCCGCCAAATCCTGGGCCCAGATGCCAAAATGGGCCAAGGCACAGCGCCCGCCTACGCGTTTATCCGCCAGCATATTCCATTCATCGAAAAAGATGAAGTCATGTATCCGCATATCGAAATGATGCGCAAACTACTCAACGAAGGCAGCTTGCCAGAAAAAATAGAAGCGCTTTTACTGTAATTGCGCCTGAACGGTATAATTTTAATAGCTTACATAACGGCTAAAAAGCTCTCCAAACAACCTTCGGGGCGTTCTTGTGTGAGCGCAAAAAAGGCTCTTGCAAGATGTCTAACAAAGTATCGGCATCGTAATTCATAAGGAGAAAGCTATGAATCAAGTTATTGGGCCTGATATTAGTTTTTACCAGGACGAGCCAACCACCCCACAGGGTGTCAATTTTACACAAATGCGCAGCCTCTCAGACTTTGTCATTTTGCGCGCCGGGCAAAACCTGTGGGCCGATTCAAAATTCAAAACCTACTGGAGCGAAGCCAAAAAAGCGGGTCTCCCGCGCGGCTCCTATTGGTTCTACGACAGCCGGGCCGATCCCAAAAAACAAGCTGAACTTTGGGTACAAACCCTGGCTGGCGATCTGGGTGAGCTGCCCCTTTTTGCTGATTTTGAAGAGCGCTACGGCGGAACCTATAAAGGTTGGCAAAATTGGTATGTCTTTTTGGAACGCCTTAAGGCCCTGGTGGGGAAAAAAGAAATTTGCATTTATACCGCCTATTACTACTGGCGTGACAATGCCCCCAACGCCACATCACAGGCCGCCAACCTGGAGTATTTTCACAAATATCCACTCTGGATAGCCCATTATTTGGTCGAAAAACCTTCGATTCCGAAACCCTGGGGCGAAAACGAGTGGTTGCTATGGCAGTACACCGAAAAAGGCGATGGAAAATTATACGGCGTGGAAAGCCTGCAAATCGATCTAAATTACTTTAACGGCACTAAAGACGATTTTAAAGCCCGCTTCAAACTTTCAGATGAAACCACAGACCCAGATGACGAAACCAGCTATCGGATTGATCTCAGCGTGCGAAGCGGCCCAGCAGAAAGCTACACCAGCCTCGGTAATTTGACTCAGGGCGATGTCGTCACCAGTTTGGGAACATCCACCGACAAAACCTGGAGCCAAATTCGGCGGGCCGATGGCCTGACAGGCTGGGTCAACAATAACCCCTTCGTACAAATTGTCGCTCCCAATCCTGATCCTGATCCTGATCCCGACCCTGACCCTGACCCTGATCCCGATCCAGAACCCGGCACAGGCAGAATGTACCGGGTGCCAGCCGCATCTCTGCGGATGAGAAGCGGGCCCGGCACGACCTATGAAATTATCGGATCGCTCATCAAAGAGCAGATTGTTGAAGAAATTAGCGCCAATAGCGACAAAACCTGGCTAAAAGTGCGCCGCGACACGGGTCTTACCGGCTGGTGCGCTGCTGAATACTTGCAACAAATTCAATCGCCTGTGCCTCCGCCTCCACCCAGCGATTATCCCTGGTATCAGGTGACAGTTGCCTCGCTTTTGGTACGGGATGGCCCCGGAACAAGCTATGCGTCTATTAACAGCCTGGTTAAAGATGATGTTGTGTTGGCTCTTGGCCCCATTAGCGCCGGTTGGGTACAAATTAGCCGCGCCGACGGGCTGACAGGCTGGTGCGCCTCGTCCTACCTGAAAGAACTCGGCACAACTCAGCCAACAACGGTTCGCCAAAAGCTCTTCTCTGGCAGCATCTACTATCGCAAAGAATTTTCCAGCCCACACACTTGGGTGGCTCATGTCCTAACTCTGGATTTAAACGCCGCAAATTTCTTCTATATTGTCACGCCTCCCAGCGTGGCCGATGGGACTCTCTGCACGCGCGTCACATCCAGTTTTTTGACCGAATTCAGCGTTCACATTGCCATCAACGGTGATGGGTTTACCTACCTGCCACCGGCGGCATCCGCCTGCTCGGCTGGCGACCCAGTCAAAGTCAATGGCTACGCCGCCTCGCGCGGGAAAATCTATAATGACAAAAAAGCTGCGACTTTCTTCGTCAATGCTAACAATGAAGTCACCATAGGAACCGCCAAAGGCGCTATTTACAACGCGGTCTCAGGCGATAGGATTGTGCTGACCAACGGAAAAATGGTCAAAGACCTGGCCGAGAATATTCCGGCCCCACGCACTGCCATTGGGATCACCAAAAATGGACGCGGGCTAATTCTAATGGTCATTGACGGACGCCAGCCCGGTTATAGCGATGGAGTCAATTTGCACGAACTGGTCGATATGCTGATTTCATTTGGAGCCTACAACGGAATCAATATGGACGGCGGCGGCTCTTCAGCAATGGTCATCAAGGGCCTGGATGGTGCGCCACGCGTGTTAAACCAGCCCATCGACGAGAATATTGTCGGCCAGGAGCGTTCTGTAGCCAATCATCTGGGAATTTTCATCAAAAGTAAATAACGCTTGAAACTCGCGCAATTTGTCACCGATGCGGGCCGTAAATTCAATGAAAACTTTGCCGAATTTACGGCCCGAATAGCCTCAATGAGGCGAATCGTTGCTTCAGCAATTCCAGGCTATTCTTCACCAATAGCTGCTCCAACGCGCCTGGCCTTCACTTTTACCAGATGCGGGCGCTTTGTTGTACAATAACCGCATGTTGCCCAGCCTCCCCATCCCCTTTTCCTTCAGCCAATCCTCTTTACAAGACTATACAGACTGCGCGCGCCGCTTCGAGCTGCGCTACATCGAACGGTTGGCCTGGCCCGCCATCGAAACCGAACCCACCCTTGAAAACGAACGCCGCCAACAGGCTGGGCAAGCCTTTCACCGCATGGCACAACAGGCCATCATCGGATTACCCCTTGAAAAATTGGAGAAACTCGCCACATCGCCCGAACTAGGCCGCTGGTGGCAAAATTTTTGCGAAGCCTATCCCGTTTTAGGCTACGGGAAAAAACTTTTCCCCGAAATCAGCCTTTCAGCCCCGCTAGGTGCGCATCGCCTGACCGCAAAATATGACCTGATTGCGATTTCAGACGAAAAAGCCACCATCTACGATTGGAAAACATCCCACAAACGCACGCGCACCGAAATCCTTTCTGCCCGCTGGCAAACCCGCGTTTACCGTTACTTGCTTGTCGAAGCCGGGAAACACCTCAACGGCGGCAGCCCATTTCGGCCAGAAAACATCGAGATGATCTATTGGTTTGCCGATTTTCCAAACGAATCAGCAAAATTTACCTACAATGAGGCCCAGCATCGGCTAGATGGTGAACTGCTTCTAAAAATAATTAGCGAAATCAGCCAGAGCAGCCAATTTCAGCCCATTGCCGAGCGCGAAACAGACAAAAAATGCGCCTTTTGCGCCTACCGCTCCTACTGCGCGCGCGGCATTCGCGCCGGAGATTGGCAAGAATCTGAGAACGAACCCGACCCAATTCCCGAAATTGTCTTTGGCAATATCCTTGAAATCGAACTTTAAGCAGGAAAAATCGGCATGACAAATCCAACCCAACCTAAAACTATCTCGGCTTCGCGGGTCTCGCTGGCGCAATTGATGCAGCCCGAACATGCCAACAACTTTGGCAATGTGCATGGCGGCTGGATTATGAAACTGGCCGATGAATGCGGCGCACTGGCGTGTATGCGCCATGCCGGGCGGCGGGTGGTGACGGTTGCCATTGACCGTATGACCTTTCACCAGCCAATACGCATCGGCGATCTGGTGACGCTCACTGCCGAAGTGACCTACACTGGGCGCACCTCCATGGAAGCCGAAGTTCACGTCGTCGCCGAAAATCCCGTCACTGGCGAACAAACCCACACCAACAAAGCCTACATCGTCTATGTGGCTCTCAACGAAGATGGCAGCCGCGCCAGTGTCCCACCCCTGTTAGCCGGGCATGAAACGGATCACGCCCGGATTGCCCAAGCCCAACAGCGTCAACAAGAACGACTCAAACAGGCCCAATGACATGAGCGAACCAGAAAACTCTTCCGCGCCACGCCCCATTTCACGCGCACTGGCCCGAAAAATGGAACACCTGCCACTGGCCCTGCAAAACCAGGATGAAGGTGAAGTCAACTCCAGCTTTCGCTCACTCAAAGAGCTAATCGACTTTGCTTCCAGCAAAAATATCGCCAAAGGTATCACCGATATGGGTGATTCTGGCCTGGCCGAAGCCTTGCCGTTTCCATTTTTGGCGCTAGTCGGCCAAAACGAGATGAAACTGGCCCTCATGCTGGGGCTAATCAACCCCAACATCGGCGGCATTTTGCTCATTGGTCCGCGCGGAACCGGTAAAACCACTGCCGTGCGTTCCCTGCTCGAACTGCTACCCAACGTAGAACGCTCCACTTGCTACTATGGCTGTATGCCCGAAGATGTTGAAATCGGCGGCCTTCAGGCCATTTGCCCGGAATGCGCCCAAAAATTTGCTGAAGGCAAAGCCCTGACCGCCTCCGACCGGGTGCGCCTGGTGGAACTACCTTTAAATGCCCGGCTGGAAGATGTAGTTGGCGGCCTAGACGAACGCGCCGCCGTTCACGAGCGCCTGCGCCTACGGCGAGGCATTCTGGCCCAGGCCGACCGCAATCTGCTCTACATTGATGAAATCAACCTGCTACCCGATGAAATCATGGACGCCATCCTCGATGCCGCTGCCCAGGGCCTGTACACCGTGCGGCGCGGTCCAGTTTCTGCCACGTATCGCGCCCGTTTCGTGCTAATCGGCTCGATGAACCCCGAAGAAGGCCGCCTGCGCCCCCAAATTCTGGATCGTTTCGGTTTGCGGCTAATTGTGCGCGGCCTCGAAAACGCCGAAGAACGCCTCGAAGCCTACCGCCGCGTCCAGGCCTATCTCAGCAACCCACGCAACATGATCAGCCAATACAGCGCCGAAATTCAGGCCGCCGCCGCCGAAATTCAGGAAGCCCGCAAACGCCTGCGCTCTGTCCAAATCCCTGATGAAATCGCCAAAACGGCCATCGAACTGACGCAAAAAATGGGCATTGATAGCCTGCGCTCCGAGATCACCTGGTTCGAGGCTGCGCGCGCCTACGCTGCCGCCGATTCTCGCATCCAAGTCAACGCCGAAGACCTGAACATCGTCGCCCCAATGTGCTTGCGCCTGCGCCGCTCCAGCTTCATGGCCGAATACTTCAAAGACCAGGCCAGCGAAGAAACCGAAATGCAAGACTTGCTGCAAAAACTCCAATAAATTTCTATTGCTGTGGCACTTCTTCAACTTCGCCTGGCTGTCTTACAAAACTCACCCAAAAATGAAACGCCACCTGCCCATCCTGCTCCTGTTAACCGCCAACTTACTGGCTGGCCTGCTCAGCTTCCGCGGCTATGGCATCTCGTGGGACGAGCCACTTTTCTACGCCTACGCCGACACAATCCCCGCCGCCTACTTGCCAGCCTGGGATTGGCAAAGTGAAACCGTCTACGGCCCCAGCGCCGCCGACCACAAATACTACGGGCCAGCCTATCTACTGCTGGCTGGCCCACTGCATGTCCAAATTCAAACAATTTTTGATTTAAACTCCGCCTCGGCCTGGCACCTAATCAACTTCTTCTGCTTTAACCTGGGCATTTTCTTTTTCTACCGGCTAAATCTGCGCTTTCTCAGCCCTGGCCTGGCAACCGTTAGCGCGGCTTTTTTCGCATTCCAGCCCTTGCTATGGGGGCATAGCTTCATCAACCCCAAAGACATCCCCTTCATGACAGGCTTCATCGCCGCGCTAACGCTCGGCCTGGATTTTGTCGATAGCCTCCATAACGGCAAACCGGCAGCGGGCGGCCTGGTTTTGGCAGCGCTAACCCTGGGCATCGTATCCGCCATTCGCATCCTCGGCCCCTTGGCAGGGGTACTCGTCTTCATTTACTTTCTGACAAAAAAAGCCAATTGGCTGGCGCTGATAGGCTACGCCGCTTTGGCGATGCTAATGATGCTAATTTTTTGGCCCTTTCTGTGGGCCGACCCATTTCAGCGCCTGTTTGAAGTCCTAAAACACATGTCCGACAACCCCACCGAGCTTTCAGTGCTGTTTCTTGGGCAAATTTTCCCAGCCAACGAAATTCCGCGCCGCTATTTTGCCCAAATGCTGCTGCTGACCCTGAGTGAACCAACCTTTGGACTGATTGCGCTAGGCGCGGCCCGCCTGGGCTGGCAGGTTTTCAAAAAACAACGCGATTGGCGCACCCCGCTAATCCTATTCCTCTGGTTTGGCAGCCTGGCAGCATATATTTTCATCAAAGTCCCGGCCATGTACGACGGTGTGCGCCATTTTCTCTTCATTTTGCCGCCATTGTTTGTATTGGCTGGCTACGGTATAGATTGGCTACACGATAAAATCTCCCCAACCTGGCTAAAAATTAGCCTGACCCTGGCTCTACTGCTACCCGGCCTGAGCGGAATCGCGCGGTTGTATCCGTATGAATACACTTATTACAACCTGTTGGCCGGAGAAACCTTTCGGGTTTATGAGCGCGACTACTGGCTAACCTGCTACGGTGAGGCGCTGGAGTGGGCCTCGCGCAACGCCCCCGGCCAGCGCCTCTACATTCAACGTGAAATCCAGTTGGCCGAAGCCTACCCGCCAGGGCCAGCCCTGTTCGATTTGCGTGGAACTGACCTGTCCGAGATTCCGTCCAATGCGCTGCTGCTATTTTCGACCCGCGCCAACCTGGATAAAAAGTCAATTTACCGCAATCTGCCAATAGTTCACACCATTGGGCGTGAAAATGCCCTATTTTGCCTAATAAAGAGGAAAGAATGAAGACTCCGCCCTATCGCATCGAAACAGAACGCCTCGTAATCCGTTGTTACAACCCGGCAGATGCGCCACTATTACAAAAAGCAGTCGCCGAAAGCCTGGAGCATCTCTTGCCCTGGATGCCCTGGGCCGAAGCTGATCCATCAGAAACACTCGATAACAAGATTGACCGCCTACGCCGCTTTCGCGCCAATTTTGACAATGATAAGGATTATGTCTATGGCGTTTTCAACTTGCAAGAAACAATCTTGCTGGGCGGCAGCGGACTGCACACTCGCCTGGGCGAAAATGCGCTGGAAATTGGCTATTGGATACATCAAGAATTTACCAATCTGGGCTACGCCACAGAGCTTTCGGCGGCGCTAACCAAAGCCGCTTTCACAATTTGCAAGATAGATCGGATGGAAATTCATTGTTCGGCAGATAATGCCCGCTCGGCAGCCGTGCCGCGCAAGCTGGGCTACAAACACGAGGGCAATCGCCGCCGCCTGGGTTGGACTGCGGGCCACCTGGTTGATTCGATGATATGGAGCATGTTTCCCGATGAATACGAATCCAGCCCCTGCCAGGAAATAATCATACAGGCCTTTGATGTGATCGGAAGAAAATTAATTTAATAAGACGCTACTGGTTTTAATGTGTTTGCAGGGTAGGGCCCCGAACATAGTTGTTTTTTGTTTCATCTGCCAGATTTAGAATTGGCAGGTGAAACTTGATCAAATTTCAGCTCTTCAAAAGAACTTGGCGGCTTTCCAGTGTTTTTCCAGTCTAAATCTTGCGGCTTTTATGAACCCTTACTCTTCTTTGAACAGGCTTTAGGCTACGAAAACAATTGCCTGCCCGCAAGGCTTAAGATATTAAACAGGTTCTAAAAATTTGTCCGGACTGGGAATTTATCATTGATGACACGGAATAACCGATTCGTCGCTGAAAAAGTGCGAAAAAGCAAGAACTATTCGCAGAGCGTATTGGCGGCGTCAAAACTTTTCGCACGGTTCATGATGTTTTCCGCTTTACTCCATTAGCCCTATTTCTTTCACCTAATTTTGGCGAAGATATTGTTAAAATAAACTCATATTTAAAATCACATTCCCCACACTCATCCTATGCCATCAGCCGAAATCATCACCATTGGAACAGAAATCCTGCTCGGCGAAATTGTAGACACCAATTCCGCCCACCTGGCGCGCCGTCTGCGCGACCTGAACATCGACATCTACCGCACGGCCACTATCGGGGATAATACGGCCCGCATCGCCGCCATCCTCCGCGAAACCCTGGCCCGCACCGATATCATCATCACCACCGGCGGCCTCGGCCCCACGATCGATGACCCCACCCGTGAAGCAGTCGCCCAGGCCATCGATCTCCCGGTCGAATACCGGCCCGAACTTTGGCAGCAAATCGTCGAGCGCATGGCCCGCTTTGGCCGCACGGCTGGCGAAAATCAGAAACGCCAGGCCTACATTCCACTTGGCGCTCAGGCCATCCACAATCCGGTCGGCACCGCGCCAGCCTTCATCGTTGAGCAGGGCCAAAAATGTATTATCGCCCTGCCCGGCGTTCCGCGCGAAATGGAATATCTGCTCGAAAACGAAGTCATCCCCTATCTACGCCAACACTATCAACTGCGCGGCCTCATCAAAGCCCGTATTTTGCATGTGGCCGGAATGGGCGAATCGGTCATTGATGAACACGTTGGCGATCTGGAAGCCCTCAGTAATCCCACCGTTGGCCTGGCCGCCCACAATGCCATTGTCGATATCCGCATCACCGCCAAATCGAACTCGGCAGAAGAAGCCGATGCCTTGATTGCAGAAATCGAACAAACTGCGCGCCAACGCCTGGGCCAGGCCATCTTTGGCGTAGATAGCGAAACGCTGGAAGCCGTCACCCTCAAACAAGTGGCCGCGCGCGGTTGGAATCTGCGCGCGCTCGAGATTGGCCTGGCGGGAGAGTTGCTCCAACGCCTTGCCAAAGCCAATAATCCCTGTTACCTGGGCGGGCAAAGCCTGCCAGATGGCCCAGACCTGCTGACCCTGACCGAAAGCGCCGCCAGCGACTGTGCGCTTGGGCTGCGGTTGCTACCGACCGAAGGCCAAACCGATCTCGAAATTGCGCTTATCACGCCCAATCAAAAGAAACTCAGCCGGCATTCCTACGGCGGCCACCCCAAAAGCGCCCCGGCCTGGGCCGCCAATACCGCCCTGAACCTGTTGCGGCTGGAGACACGCCCGGCATGAAAAAAAATCTAAAAGGAATCGCGACAACCATTTGGATTGGAAACCTACTCGTTATCGTCGCGTTACTCGTGGCCTTTTACCTGGCCGGCATCTTAAGCGCCGCCGCGCGAAACCAACCGCAACCCAACGCCGCGCTGAATCTACCGGCAGGCAGCCCCACCCGCACCCCACGCGCCACCGTCACGCCGCTGCCCCAGGCCAGCTTGCGCCCCAGCCTGACCCCCTGGCCGACGCCCTCGCCGGGGCCTAGCGTAACTCCGATGAAAATGCCTCCAGCCAATCGTCAGGTGATTGGCTACAGCGTTGAAAAACGTCCACTGGATGTTTACCGCTTTGGGCGCGGCCCGCTTAATAAGCTGATCGTGGCCGGAATTCACGGCGGCTACGAACATAACACCGTCGAACTGGCCGACGAATTGATTGCTTACCTGAGCGATCATCCAGAGCAAATTCCCACAGATACCAGCCTGTTCATTCTGCGCGATCTCAACCCCGATGGCTCGGCCCGCGCCATTGGCGTGGAGGGCCGCACCAATGCCAATAACGTGGACTTAAACCGCAATTGGCCCTACAACTGGAAGGCCGACTGGGATCGTGACGGCTGTTGGATTTGGCGGCCCGTGACCGGCGGCGAATACGGCGGCTCGGAAGCAGAAGTGCAAGCGCTTATTGCTTTCATCGACGCGCTGAAACCAGGCGCGTTAATTAGCTACCACAGCGCGGCACTCGGCATTTTCCCTGGAGGCCGCCCAGATTTTCCTGCCTCCATCCGGCTGGCCGAGGCGGTTTCCCAGGTTAGCAATTATCCCTACCCCCCCATCGATACCGGCTGCGATTACACCGGCAACCTGACCGATTGGGCCGCTAATACACGCGCCATCCCTGCCATTGATATTGAGCTTACCAATCACCGCGATACTGATTTTGCCCAAAACTTGCGCGTTTTGCAGGTCTTTTTAAGCTGGCGTCCGTAATCGCTTTGCTTGACTTAATTGTCAGACAAGTACATAATATTGAAATTCAAATCGACGCTCACCGGCCCAGCCGGTTAAACAGAAATCCAGCCCAAAAAGGAGATCGAATGACGCAAAATGTAGACTTTTTGCTTTTCAATGCCCATATCTTGACTATGAACAAAGATTATACGCAGTATCGTCACGGCGCAATTGCCATCAGTGGCGATAAAATCGTCGCAATCGGCCAACAGGACGAAATTCTGCATAGCTATAGCGCAGAAAAAAGCCTGGATTGCGGTGGCAAAGTCCTGATGCCAGGTCTGGTCAATGCCCACACCCACGTCCCGATGACGCTTTTACGCGGCCTGGCAGATGATCTGCGGCTGGATGTTTGGCTGATGGGCTACATGATGCCGGTCGAGCGTGAGTTTGTCTCGCCAGAGTTCTGCCGTTTGGGAACGCTCATTGCTTGCGCCGAGTTTATCAAAAGTGGTGTAACCTGTTTTGCCGATATGTACTATTTTGAGGACGATGTGGCCCAGGCCAGCGCCGATGCTGGGATGCGCGGCGTCCTTGGGCAAACTGTGATGAAATTTCCTGCGCCTGATGCCGCTTCTTATGAAGAATCGTTGGCAATAGCCCGCGATTTTATAAAAAAATGGAAGGGCCACCCGCTAATCGTTCCAGCCGTTTCGCCGCACGCGCCCTACACCTGTACGCCAGATATTCTGCGGGCCACAGCAGAGCTGGCTATCGAGTTTGATGTGCCGCTGCATACCCACCTGGCCGAAACTGCTTTTGAAGTTGAAAACATGCGCAATGAAAACGGGATGCCGGTTATTCCCTATGTTAAGAAACAAGGGCTTTTGGATGCCAAACTGCTGGCGGCGCACTGTGTCCACATTGACGAGGGCGAAATGCGCAGCCTGTTCCATGCCGAGGCGGGCGTGGCCCACAACCCATCTTCGAACCTGAAACTGGCTTCGGGCATGGCTCCGGTCACAAAAATGCTCGAAACCGGGCTAAATGTGGGCATTGGCACCGATGGCCCGGCCTCGAACAATGATCTGGATATGTTTGAGGAAGTGCGGCTGGCGGCTTTTCTCGCAAAAACGCAGAGCAACGACCCCACCTCGCTACCAGCCCGCCAGGCCCTGGCGATGGCAACCCGCCTGGGCGCCAATGCCTTGCACATTGGCGACCTCACCGGGTCATTGGAAATTGGCAAACGCGCCGATCTAATTTTGGTGGATTTAAATCCGCTGCACAATTCGCCACGCTTCGAGCGCAGCCCCGATAATGCTTACGCGCAAATTGTCTATGCCGCCAAATCGACGGATGTGACAGATGTGATGGTCAATGGGCGCTGGCTGATGCGTGATCGGCAATTGCTGACCCTGAATGAGGCCGATCTACTGCGCCAGGCCGAGGCCTATGCCCGGCGCATTGACGCTTTCTTGATGAAGCGTGAACAGTCGGTGCTGAGTAAGTTGATCGCGCTGGGCGGTTCGACCGAGGAAGAATCCTTCGAGGTGCAGTCGAAGGTAAAACTAACCCAGCCCAGCCTGGTGCTGGAAGCCTTGAAAAAGCCAGAAATTGAGGTTGTCTATCAGCGCCATTATCGCCAATATGATCATTATTTCTTTTTTGACGAGAATCAAGGCCGCTTACGTTACCGCGAAGATGATTTTATCGATGTCAATGGCAAAGTGCATGATGTTCGGGCGCGCCTGACGCTGATTGGAGAAAACCGGGAGCAAGAATTGGGCGCAGATGTACTGCTTTCGCGCTCGCGCTATCTGGCTCCGGCCACCCAATCGCTGCGCTTCTACCGCGAATATTTCAGGCCGATTTCAGAAAAAGAGATTGAAAAAGATCGTTTGCGCTGGTTGGTGAAATATAAGGGCGTTGAGTTTTATATCAATTTGGATACGGTTCAAAAGCCAGACCTGGGCCACTTTTTGGAAGTAAAAAGCCGCACCTGGAGCCGAAAAGATGCCGATACCAAGGCCAAATTGACAGCCGAACTGGTGGACTTTTTAGGTGCCAGCGCTGGCGAAAGAATTACTCGTGATTACATTGAATTGATTGGTTCGTAGAAAGTGACAAAATCGTAGGGACGGCGCGTCCGTCTCTACGATTTTGCCTTAGCGAGGAGTAATATGCAAAAATTTCTAAGCTGGGCTGAGCGTATCGTTGCAATTATTTTTGTCATTCCATTTGTTGTGCTTTTACCCACTGCGCTAATTATAGCAAATGCTGAAACAGGCCTGCTTAACGCCGATACTTATCAGCGCGCCCTCGAAAAAACAAACCTATATGATCGTATGCCGGCCCTGATGGCCGAACAAATTTTAATTAATTTAAACACCGATCCCTGCGCGGAAAATCCGGTTTCATGTAGTACGCTCGATATGCAAGAAACGCCCCTGGATGTTTGCCTGCGGGATGGGCTTGGCCCAGAGGTGGTTGCAGAAATCATCAACGGGGAAGTTAGCCCCAACGAAGACGAACAAGCCGTAATTGACGACTGTGTACGCATACACGGTTTGCCAAACCTAAAAACAGAAGAAACGCCAGGTTATTTTAAATATTTAACCGTGAAAGATTGGGAATCTATTCTACAAACGCTTTTGCCGCCGGAGCAAATTCAGAATTTCGCTGAAACCACCCTTGGCGATGCCTTTGCGTATCTTAACGGCAATTCTGCCAAAACGCGGGTGTCATTACTGCCCCTAAAAGAGCGTTTACGCGAAAACGGGGTGGAGGCTATGCAACAGCTTATTCAGGCTCAACCAGCCTGCGCCAGCCCGGCTGAAGTGGATACCATGCAAGAGTGGTTCAGCAACAGTCTGGAATCCGAAATTAAATTATGCAATCCCAATTTGGTGGGGATGGCCCGGCTGCTGCCTGCCATTCGAGCCGGGCTGAATAGTGAAGTCGATACTTTGCCTGATGAAATTCCGCTTTTTGCCAATGCCGATCCGCGGATTCAAACCAGGCTGGCAAATGGGCGGGTGGTACTGCGCTTGTTTTTTTTGCTGCCGCTCTTTTTTTTGACGCTAATCACCCTATTGCGGGTGCGCACTCTGAAAAGTTGGCTGGGCTGGTGGGGCCTGCCGCTGGCCCTGGCGGGCGGGCTGGGAATGCTGATG